>NZ_FSRK01000002.1:643089-964634 GCF_900141765.1 Epilithonimonas zeae
GATTAAGCTTAGATTTTTTGATGGTTTGAGCTTCAAAGAGATTGCAGATCATACAGATACGAGCATCAATACAACGCTTGGAAGAGTGAGATATGCACTCATTAATTTGAGAAAAATAATGGATGAACATAAAATTATTTTAACAAAATAATAATTAGTTAATAATAAAGATTTTTTTTTGGCGTTATTGTTGTAAAAGTCAGCCTATGAAAAAAAACGACACTTTAACAACAAAAGCTTTGATGCCTAAAAAAGAAATAATCGATTTTTTATTGAGTTATTCTAAAAATATCGATACGCTTAAAACTAAAAACAGAAAAACAATTTTGGTTTCTAAAAACTAGAATTTTTTCGATTTTAATAATTGATTTTTTATGATTGAACTTTCCTACGTGGATCAAAAATGATTAGATTTGTGCCTTATGAAAAACGTAAGGCACATTTTTTTTGATCTTGACAATACACTTTGGGATCATCGCAAGAATGCATATTTGACAATACAAGAACTGTTTAAAAATCAGGATATTTCTGAGAAATATATGATAGATTTTGAGGAATTTCACAGCACTTATCACATCATCAATGAAAAACTTTGGGAGCAAATCCGAGATGGAGAAATTGATAAAGAGTATCTAAGAAAACATCGTTTTTACGACACATTCCTGAATTTCGGGGTGGACGATGCCAATCTTGCAGGTTATTTTGAACATCATTTCTTAGACGAAATTCTAAAGTATAATGAGTTAGTTGATGGCGCGTTAGATTTACTTAATTATCTGAAAGACAAAAATTACAAAATGCACATTATTTCCAACGGTTTCCAAGAAGTGACCGAAAGGAAATGTATTTTATCCGAAATTGCTGATTTTTTTGAAACGATTACAAGCGCAGATTCTGTCAACATCAGAAAACCAAGACCAGAAATTTTTGAATATTCTCTTAATCTTGCAAAAGCTGAAAAAGACGAAAGTATTTTAATTGGAGACGATTGGATTGCGGATGTAAAAGGCGCACAAAATTTCGGAATTGATATTATTTTCTTTGATGTTTTGGATGAGAATCCTTTGGAAGAAGGCTTGAAATTCGTCAAGCATTTATCAGAAATCAAACAATATTTATAAAATAAAAGCCTTTCAAATTTGAAAGGCTTTTTTATATTTTAAAGTTCAGAGAATTAAATTCCCAAACTTTTTCTAACTCTTTTGATCGTTTCAGTGGCGATAACTCTGGTTTTTTCTGCGCCTTCCTGCAATTTTGCTTCCAGCTCATCTAGATTGTTCATATAATAAGTGAACGTCTCTCTTTCTTTCGCAAATTTCACCAAAATCAAATCCAAAAGTTCCTTTTTAGCGTGCCCGTAACCATAATTTCCAGCCAAATATTTTGCTCTCAATTCTTCGGTTTGTTCAGGAGTAGCAATTAATTCGTATATAGCAAAAATTTTATCTGTTGATGGATCTTTTGGTTCTTCCAAAGTTTTAGAATCACTTTCAATAGACATCACTTGCTTCTTCAATTCTTTTTCCGGTAAGAAAATATTGATGATGTTTCCTCTCGATTTAGACATTTTGTGTCCGTCTGTTCCAGGAACATATTTGGTGTTTTCCTGCAATTCTGCCTGAGGCAAAACCAAAACTTCACCCATTTGATTATTGAATCTTGAAGCGACGTCACGTGCGATTTCCAAATGTTGTAATTGGTCTTTCCCAACAGGCACAATCTCTGCATCGTACAACAAAATATCAGCTGCCATCAATATTGGATAAGTGAAAAGTCCAGCGTTTACGTCTTGTAACCTGTCCGCTTTATCTTTGAAAGAATGTGCCAAAGTCAATCTTTGGTAAGGGAAAAAGCATGACAAATGCCAAGAGAGCTCGCAAGTTTCCGGGATATCGCTTTGTCTGTAAAAAAACGTTTTTTCTGTGTCTAGTCCGCAGGCAAGCCAAGCTGCAGCAATCTCGTAGGTGTTTTGTTTAAGCTCTTTTGCATCTTTGATCTGTGTTAAAGAGTGCAGATTGGCGATGAAAAGAAAAGACTCATTTCCTGCTTGTTTTGACAATTCAATTGCGGGGATAATGGCTCCCAAAAGATTTCCCAAATGTGGGGTTCCGGTGGCTTGTATTCCGGTTAAAATTCTAGACATTGTTAATGTTATTTTGACTCAGACAAAAGTATGAAAGTTGAAGTGTGGAAACAAATTCTTTTTGAATAAGTATTTTTAACACATCCTTTATGGTTTTTGATTATATTAGTAAAAACAATTTTAGAAATGGAGAATAACGACGTTTTATCACATAAGATATTCAAATCAATTCAAAAACTTTGGATTTTTCTAATCATTTTTATCGGGATAGATTTTGTAAGCAATTATTTTTATCCAGAAGTTACAACATCATTTCTTGCAAAATTCTTAGACTTTTTGTCTTCCGCATTATCTTGTTTGTTTTTCTCTTATTATTTTGTTGTTAATAAGCGTTGGAAACCACTTCTGATGGTTTTACCATTTTTAATTATTTCTTTCTTTTTTCTGAAAGATTTCAAACAAACTTTGGATTATTATATTCCTTTTGAAACTATTATTGATTCTAAAACCCTCAAAAATTACACATCACTTCTGCTAACATTGGCAACAGTTTTTGTTCTTTCCAAAAATTATTTGCGAGAAGAAAATATAACGGGAAAACGGTCTTTTCTCAAAGTTTTCCTGCTTGTTTTAGGCTTGTTTTCACTTTATAATTCCGATTTGGATTTTATAGAACAGATTGTGTCCTCGGCAACATTTAGCTCAAAAACTACAGAATTTTTTATCACGTTATTATTTTACATTCTTACATCTGTCAGAAGTGTAGCATTTTTAGGCACATTTTTATTTTTAATGAGTTGCCTTGCAAACAAAGAAAATATATATACATTCTCCAATAAAATACTTCAATTTGCCAATCGTTATTTTGGTGTTACAGTTTTGATTGTTATCAGCTGCATCATTTTTTCTTTTGGTTATCTGATAGAAAGTGCAGTATCGCTGGAACTCGATTTTTTTGGTAAGAAACTGACGATTTTTGGCTGGCTGAATAACATTTCTGTCATCGCAGTCTTCATTATTTGTACAAGATTTGTTGGTCAGCTTTTGAAAGAAAGAAGTATTCTGAAACAAAAATATTACGGGATTGTGGGAAGTACGGTCTGGATGCCGATTGTCAATATTGTGCCTCTGTTAATGATAAAATTTGATGATAAAATCAAATTTTTATCAGTAGAAAACATCAGTAAACTCAAGAAAATCCATTTGATTATTGCATCAATTCTGATCTTGTTTTACTACAAAAATGATATTCTTGATAATGATAAAAGGGTGGAAGGACTCTTGCTGAGTTTTATTTATATAGCAAGTGTATGGATTGTAGCTTATATCAAAAAATACAACTGGATTTTTGCAGTGCTTTTGGCGGCAATTGTTACAATGACTAAGGTTTTCCCTTTTTATGGAGGGCTTTATTCAACCGAATTTATTTTTAAAGACTACATTTTAGATTTGGTAAAACATACATTTTCCATAGCGATGATTATGTTGACGATCGTTTTCTACGGTATTTATTATATCGCCTATCAAACTTTGAATAAAAAATAAATTTATTTCTTTCGTATAATCACAGAAACTTTTGTAAACATACTGTCAGCAGCTTGATCTGAGCTGTTGGCTTTATAATCTAATGTGTATTTACCATCTTTTTCGATTGGGATTTGGATAACTTCCTGTTCAAAAGTCCAATCTGATTCTGCAATTTTTTCTGGTTTCTCGGTTGAAGATTCTTCGTTGGTGGAAGTATCTTCAAAAACATCTGCATTATTTTCTTCCTTTTCCTCTTTTCGGATTTCGTGGGTAGAATTAATAATTCTGCTGTTGTCCGCAAACATCCCTACGGTTTTGTTTTCAATCGTTTTATCATCAAGGCTAAGGTTATAACTTAGATGAAAAATAGGAACATTGTCATTCTTCAGAAAAGAAGCATCCATTTTTCCCCAGATTACAAGAACATCTCCTTTTTTGAGGTCAAGGTTTTCTACAGTGTTGACCAATTGTGGATCGAGTGGTGTTTCTTCGGTTACAATTTCGCCAACAGGATTGCAGGAAATTGTGACAATGGACAATATCAGAAGTGAAAAAATTGCTTTCATCATTAGATTTTTAAATTTTTACTAAAATAATCATTCATCAAAGAAGTCAAATCATCGCCATTTTCGTTAGTCGGACTGATGAGATAAAACTGTCCTTTTTCAGTTTTTATGGAACTAATGATGTAATAATTAATGGTATCCGAACTATAACCAATATGAGTTGTTTTTACCAAAATGCTGTTGTCGCTGATTTTTCTAATGACTTTGAACTCGTCATCACGATCATAAATTCTGTGAAAATAACCACGATATAATCGATTTTGAAAATCTAAATTGTCGAAAGTGCCAGTGAACTCAGAATTTCCCAGAATCGTAACTTGATCAAAAGTGTTTTTCGTATGATCTTCATCACGATAAAGATAGAGTTGAATTTTCCCCTTTTCGATGTTGACGCTGTCATTATCCTTGAGGAAATATTTCAGATCCTTTGCCAGAGATTTGTAGAAAGCGTCATAGTTTTTTAATTCCGGTTCAGAAATGCTCGGTTTTACCTTCTCCCAACTTAGATTTTCTGCCGGTGTTTCTTTGTTAAAAGCCAGTAGGTTTTGAGTTTTTTTGTAAATCGAAAATAACGCTGCGTATTGTAATTTCTGATCATTGTATTTTGGAACTTCTGCGGTGTAGAGATAATACATAGAAGTTGTTGGATTGTAGATCCGATAGTACAATTTTTTTCTCCCAAAACCATCTATAAACATCAATGCATCTTTACTTTCAAATAGAATTTTCTCTGTTTCATTGTACTTTTTGATGTCAGAAACCGGAAAAATATTAGGGTTTGAAGATTTTCCAATCAACAAAACTTCCCCCGAATCACCTTCAGAAAAAGGATTTTGAACACCAACACTCATCGGACTTTCCGCTTCATCTATTTCCGAAGTTGAGTTGGGGTCTGCAATGTTAATGTCGCTTGAAAATGAATATTCTTTCAGAAAATTTCCAATGGGAAGCATCAAATCAACCGTTGTGACAGAATCCAATTCGTAAGAGTGCTTTCTCAGAAGCACTTGTTTTTTCTCTTCACTCTTTCGAATAGAATCTATCTGAGCTTGCGGAATTCCCAAAAGAAGATTTTGATAATCTTCAGAATTGGCAAAGTCATCAGTCTCCTTATTTCCTTTGCAGGAAAACAGAAAAAGCATACCACTGAAAACCAAAAATAAGAATCTTGTCATAAGTAGAATATTGATTCTAAAAATAACAAAAATTATTTGATTTCAATCTTCTCGCCGCCAAACTTGGGTTCAACATTAAACCAAATATCCAAATAAGCCTTTGCCTTTGCGAGATATTCGCGAAGATTGGTTTTCAGTCCAGCATATTTGTTGACGTCTTTTGCATTATATCCAAAGGCTTCTATCCCAAATTTTTGAGCCAAAAAAACCGCCCGTTCATTATGAAATTTCTGTGAAATGAAAATAACTTTGTTTTGTCCAAAAATCTCTTTCGCTCTCACAACAGAATCCAAGGTTCTAAAACCGGCGAAATCTTCATAGATTTTGTCCGCAGGAATTCCATTGGCGATAAGGTCTAGCTTCATCTGCTCAGGCTCATTATAGCCTTTTACAGAATTGTCACCGCTTACAATGATTGATTCTATCTTTCCTGATTTGTATAATTCTGTGGCAGCATCGATTCGGTATTTGAAATAAAGATTGGGATTTCCGTTGCTCAGGCTTTTATTGGTACCTAAAACTACCGCAGTTTTCACCTTCGGAAGTTCAGAAACCGAATACGAAATAAAAGAATCGCTTTCTTTTTTGATGGAATAATTGGCAAAAACGATAAAAAGAAATCCTGCTACAATAAGCAACAGGAATATTTTGATTAAGTTTTTAAGTATTTTCATTTGTGTTTTAATTTAGAATTCTTTAAAAATCCAATCCGTTCGGGAATGCTTTTTTTCTAAAGATATAAAGAAATAATGCACCAAGCGTAATAGAACTATCCGCAACGTTGAAAATATATTTGAAGAATTCAATTCTGTTGCCTCCAAAAATAGGAACCCATTCTGGCCAAGTTGTATCAACCAAAGGGAAATGCAGCATATCAACAACGCAACCTTTCATCAAATCCGAATAACCGTGACCGAATTGAGTCAGTTTAGAAATCCCGCCATAATCAATCCATCTTCCGGATTCTGCATCATAAAAAGTTCCGCTGTCGAAAATTACACCGTAGAAAACCCCATCAAAAACATTACCTATTGCACCGGCAAATATCATTGCCATTGGAATAATCAAATAATTGGAAGCGCCTTCTCTCAGCCATTTTTTGAATAGAACAACCATTCCAATCGCTAAAACAATTCTTAAAAGAATCAAAGCATATTTTCCCCATAGGCCTCCGAAATGCAACCCATAAGCCATTCCAGGATTCTCCACAAAAGTCATCTTGAACCAGTTGAGTCCGAAAACATTCACACTTTCTCCAAGATAGAAATGGGTTTTAACGTAGATTTTAGAAAATTGATCAATGAAAAGTATCAATAGAGTAATGGCAGCAATCTTTTTCATTACAATCCTTTTGGTTTTTGGTTTCGGGTAATTTTTTTGTCTTTTCTTTCACTGATTTTTTGGATGGTTTTCTGGTTATGAAAATTATTTTTCGTGTGAAATTTTTCAAACTCAATTCCCATATCTTTCAAAACACTTTTCAGTGCTGTCAGCTCCATAGAATTTTTTGGATGTACAATGATTGATTCCATTTCTGAATGTTTTTAAATTAATTTTTCTTCAAGAAAAATTTTTGCAAATGTAATTCAAATTACTTATTTCTTAGACAATTCGTCCAGCCTTTTGCGTTCTTTTTCGGACAAATCAGCCAAGCCATTTTTTCCCATTTTTCCAAGGAGTTTATCGATTTCGTCTTCCCGATCTTTTCTTTTAGCATTATATTCATCATCAATCGTATAATATTTTTTCTCAGGGTTGAAGATATTTTTAATCGATTTGTTTCTGCTTAATGCAAAACCGATGACGATAATCAAAAGAAAAATAATTAAAAAAGTCATTTTGTTATAAGAAAAAAGTCCCAATTTCCAATCTTTAGAATCAGAAATTCGGACTTAATATTTTGATAATTAGTGATTTATCTTTGCATGTTCTTAGCTTCGATACTCAAAGTAGCATGAGGTACTGCTTTTAATCTTTCTTTTGGGATTAGTTTTCCTGTTACTCTGCAAACACCATACGTTTTGTTCTCTATTCTGATCAAAGCGTGTTTCAAGTCACGAACAAATTTTTCCTGTCTGGATGCCAAGATAGCATTTTGTTCTTTGCTCAGCGTTTCTGCACCTTCTTCAAACGCTTTGAAGGTTGGTGAAGTATCATCTGTACCGTTATTTTGATTGTTGATAAAACTTTCTTTAATAAGGCCAAGGTCATTCTCAGCTTTTGAAATTTTATCTTGGATCAGTTTTTTAAATTCCTGAAGTTCAGCATCACTATATCGTAATTTTTCGTCTGCCATTTCCATCGTTATTAATTGTTCAAATTTTTATTTTTTGGCTTTCCTTAGCAGCCACACATTTTTAAATCAGCAAGAATAAAGATAAAATTTGAATTAATTCTTGTAATACTTTCAATTAATAAATTCTTAACAGAAAGTAAATATTGATTATTTTTTCTCAATTTTTACTTTGAATTGTTCTTCATCTATCTCTATTTCGTCATAATTTGAAAGTGAATTTACAAATTCTATTTTATCCGACAATACTTCTGCAGAAATATATGCATCATTGTTAATAAATTCTTCTTTGTAAGGGCAAGATTCTTCCAACTGGATTGATATTCTGTCCGTTAATTCAAAATCTTTGTCTTTTCTAAGGTTTTGAACCCTGTTGATGAACTCTCTTGCGACTCCTTCAGCCTTCAATTCATCCGTCAATACCAAATCTAATGCCACAGTTGTTTTTCCTTCACTTGCAACAGTCCAACCCGGGATATCTTTCGTAGAAATTTCCACATCTTCTATCGTAATTTCGTAGCCTGCAACCTCTACTTTTCCTGATTTTTCAAGTTCAGCAATTTGCTCAGAACTGAAGTTTGAAATCTCTCCAGCAACCGTTTTCATATCTTTTCCTAATCTCGCACCAAGTGTTTTGAAATTTGGTTTTATCTGTTTTACAATAAGATGCGACGCTTCTTCTGCATTAATCAATTGTAATTCTTTAACGTTAACTTCTTGTTTAATTAATTCTGAAACTGCCAAAATTTGCTCTTCTGTCTTTTTGTCCAAAACAGGAATCATCACTTTTTGAAGTGGCTGACGAACTTTTACATTTTCTTTTTTTCTCAATGAAAAAACCATAGAAGTTATTTGTTGAGCCAAATGTGTTTTCTCAACCAAATCTTGGTCAATCAAACTTTCATCTGCAACAGGGAAATCCGTCAAGTGAACAGAATTTACCAAATCTTTGCCTGTCACTTTGTTCAAATCCTGGAACAATTGGTCCATAAAGAATGGTGCAATTGGCGCAGAAAGTTTAGCAATAGTTTCAAGACAAGTATATAAAGTCTGATAAGCAGAGATTTTGTCATCAGAATAATCACCTTTCCAGAAACGTCTTCTGCACAATCTCACGTACCAATTGGACAAGTTGTCATTAACAAAAGTATTGATAGCTCTTGATGCTTTTGTCGGTTCGTAATCTTCGTAGAAAGATTTTACTTCTTTGATTAATAAGTTTAATTCGGATAAAATCCATCTGTCAATTTCCGGGCGATTTTCTACGTTGCTTTCAAGATATTTAAATCCATCAACATTGGCATACAAAGCGAAGAAAGAATAAGTATTATAAAGTGTTCCGAAGAATTTTCTTCTCACTTCATCAATTCCCTCAATGTCGAATTTCAGGTTTTCCCAAGGATTCGCATTGGAAATCATATACCAACGCGTTGCATCCGGTCCGTAAACAGAAAGCGTTTCGAATGGGTCAACAGCATTCCCCAAACGTTTAGACATTTTCTGTCCGTTTTTGTCAAGAACCAAACCGTTCGACACTACATTTTTATAAGCTACAGAATCAAAAACCGTTATTGCAATAGCATGCAAAGTATAGAACCATCCACGTGTTTGGTCAACGCCTTCCGCGATAAAATCTGCAGGGAAAGCTTTGTTGTTGTCAACTTGTTCTTTATTTTCGAAAGGGTAGTGCAACTGCGCATAAGGCATCGAACCTGAATCGAACCAAACATCAATCAAATCACTTTCACGCTTCATAGGTTTTCCAGAAGCTGAAACCAAAGTGATTTGGTCCACAATATTTTTGTGAAGGTCAACTTTTGCATAGTTTTCTTCTGACATATCGCCAATCACAAAACCTTTGAAAGGATTTTCTTTCTGGAAACCGGCTTTGATGGATTTTTCGATTTCGTTGTACAATTCCTCAACAGAACCGATTAAAACCTCTTCTTTTTTATCATCTGTTCTCCAGATTGGCAACGGAATTCCCCAATATCTTGAACGGGAAAGATTCCAGTCGTTGGCATTTTTCAACCAGTTTCCGAAACGGCCTTCACCAGTAGATTTTGGTTTCCAGTTGATGGTTTCGTTCAAATCGAACATTCTGTCTTTGACATCTGTGACTTTGATGAACCAAGAATCTAACGGATAATACAACAAAGGTTCATCGGTTCTCCAACTGTGCGGATAACTGTGAACATATTTTTCAACCTTGAAAGCTTTGTTTTCTTTTCTTAATTTAAGTGCGATTCTCTCATCAACAGATAAATAAACTTTTAAATCTGCGATAATTGATTTTAAATTCTCTTTCTGAATATTGAATTCAACATTCTTTTCTTCATCATTGAGATACTCAGACTTCACATATTCATTAGCAAAACCGTAGATTTCATCATTAACAACAGATAAAAATTTACCTTGTAAATCTACCAAAGGAACCGGATTTCCGTTCTCATCCAAAACCAACATTGGTGGAACTTCAGGCGAAGCTTCTTTTGCTACTTTAGCATCGTCCGCACCGAAAGTTGGTGCTGTGTGAACGATTCCCGTTCCGTCTTCCGTTGTTACGAAATCTCCGGCAATTACGCGGAAAGCATTTTCTGGATTTTGATAAGGTTTTGCGTAATCTAAAAGTTGCTCATATTTGATTCCAACCAAATCAGCACCTTTGAATTCAGCTAAAATCTGATAAGGAATTGTTTTGCTTTCTGAAGTGTAGTTTGCAAAATCTTCATCGGTTCCTTCAACATATTTCTTTCCAAATTGTTTTCCGGTTAAGGCTTTCGCTAAAACAATATTAATCGGCTCAAATGTATATTGATTGAACGTCTTAATTAAAACATAATCGATTTTTGGACCAACCGTCAAAGCGGTATTGGATGGCAAAGTCCAAGGCGTTGTTGTCCAGGCCAGGAAATGAACATTGCCAAAACCTTGTAAAAATGAAGGCAAAGTTTCCGGCAAAGTCTTGAATTGTGCCACAACAGTCGTATCAGTCACATCACGATAAGCCCCAGGTTGATTAACCTCGTGGGAAGATAATCCTGTTCCGGCTTTAGGTGAATAAGGTTGGATGGTGTAGCCTTTGTAGATAAGACCTTTGTCATACATCTGCTTCAAAAGCCACCAAACCGTTTCCATATATTTTGGCATATAAGTCACGTATGGATTTTCCATATCAACCCAATAACCAATTTTTTCGGTCATATCGTTCCAAACGTCGGTGTAACGCATCACGGCGTTTTTACAAGCTTCGTTGTATTCTTCGATTGTGATTTTTTTCCCGATATCCTCTTTGGTAATTCCCAATTCTTTTTCAACACCCAATTCTACAGGAAGTCCGTGCGTGTCCCAGCCAGCTTTACGAAAAACCTGTTTCCCGTTTTGTGTTTGGTAACGGCAAAAAATATCCTTAATCGCTCTTGCCATAACGTGGTGAATTCCAGGCATTCCGTTGGCGGAAGGCGGTCCTTCGTAAAAAACAAACTCCGGTTGTCCTTCACGAAGTTCTACGGATTTTTTGAAAGTGTCGTTATTTTTCCAAAATTCTGCAATGTTTTTAGCAGTTTCGGTAAGGCTAAGATTTTTATATTCGGTAAACTTGCTCATTTTTAATGTGTCAAATCTGTTTCTTGTGGATTAAGTTTGCGAATTTAGTGATTTTTGTCGATTTTTAGCACATCTTTTGAGTGGTTTTTGAATGTTAAAAACTTCAAATTCAGAATCATAAAATTGTATTATGTTTTATAAATTTGTGTCATAAAATTACATCCTTGGAACTATACCCAATTATTGAAAAATCAGATTCAGATTCAATCAAAAGCTTTCAGGAAGGCAAATTGAGAGAACTTTTGGTTTACCTGGAAAATCATTCGCCCTATTACCAGAAACTTTTTAAAGAGAACAATATTGATATCAGTCGGATTAACTTTTTAGAAGATTTACAAAAAATTCCTACGACTTCTAAAAATGATATTCAACAAAATAATGATGATTTTTTCTGTGTTCCGCAAAGCGAGATTGTTGATTATAGTACGACCTCGGGAACTTTGGGTGATCCTGTAACTTTCGGACTTTCGGATAAAGATTTGGAGAGATTAGCTTATAATGAGGCAATTTCCTTTGCTTGTGCAGGAATTCAAAAAGGTGATGTTGTGCAAATGATTACGACCATTGATAAAAGATTTATGGCTGGTTTGGCTTATTTTCTTGGACTCAGAAAAATGGGCACAAGTGTCGTGAGAATGGGACCCGGAATTCCGGAATTGCAATGGGATTCGATTTTCAGATACAAGCCAAAATATCTGATAACCGTTCCATCTTTTCTTTTGAAAATGATAGATTACGCCGAGAAACATCATATTGATTATAAAAACTCCAGCGTTTACGGCGCAATTTGTATTGGAGAAGGACTCAAAAATCAGGATTTTACAGATAATATTTTGTCTCGAAAAATTAAGGAAAGATGGGGTATTCGGTTGTTTTCAACTTATGCTTCTACGGAAATGAGCACGGCTTTTACAGAATGTGAATTCCAAGTTGGCGGACATCATCATCCTGAATTGATTATCACGGAAATCCTTGATGAAAACGAAAATCCTGTGGGAGAAGGAGAGAGTGGAGAATTAACGATTACAACTTTGGGTGTTGAAGCGCTTCCATTGTTGAGATTCAAAACCGGAGATTTGGTAAAAGCGTATTACGAACCTTGCAAATGTGGACGAAATACAATGCGATTAAGTCCTGTTATAGGAAGGAAACAACAAATGATTAAGTACAAAGGAACGACACTTTATCCACCGGCGATGAATGATATTTTGAATGATTTTAATAATATTCTCTGCTATCAAATCGTTATTCAATCGGATGAAATTGGCTTGGACGAAATCATTATCAAACTAAGTACGAACAATGAAGACGAGAGTTTTGTAAATGAAGTCAGAGATCATTTCCGCGCAAAACTGAGAGTAAGTCCAAAAATTGAAGTTGTGGATTTTGATGTATTGTCGAAAAATGTTTATAATCCAAACAGCCGAAAACCAATTAATTTTATAGATTTACGACCATAAAAATTATACTCAATAAAAAACTATGAAAAAACTCTTATTAATTCTATTTGTAGCAGTTACAACAACTGTATTTGCTCAGAATCAATTAAATTTTGAATTTGGGACATTTGATTTTCTAAAAGACCAGACAGAAGTTAATGTTCAACTTAAATTTGAAAATGTACTTTTCCAAGCTGATAATTTTACAGAAGCTCAATATCTTGAAAGAAGAAAAACGGAAATCCTAGCAAAGAAAAATCAGGAAGAATGGAAAAAATGGTCGCAATCTTGGCAGGAATTTAAAGATACAGAATACTTGGATTATTTTTTGAAAGGTGTTAATGGCTGGTCAAAAAAAATTGCTTTCAAAAAAAATGTTAATACAAAATATACTTTGATTATTGATACAAAATGGGTCTATGCTGGCTGGCACGCAGGTTTGGTAGCTCAGGAAGGAAAGCTTACAGCAGATTTGATTTTTGTTGAAACGGATAATCCAAGCAAAGTTTTAATGAAATTGCAAGCAGCACAAATACTAGGAAAACAAAGTAATAAACACTTTACAATGGAGTATGGTAGAATTGCTGCAGCGTATGAAGTGACAGGCAAGCAATTGGGAAAAGCTCTGAGAAAAGAAATTAAATAAAACAAAAAGACCGCCAATCGCGGTCTTTTCTATTGTTGTTCTAACTTTTCTATTTTGATGTAATTTGCAAGATTAATCACTGCAGAATCGTGCAATCTCACAAACGGATTCTTTTTGTTCCAAACATAACCTGCGAGAACTGCACAGATTTTCCTTTTCACATCAGGATTTTCGGGTTGATGAAAAAATAATTCCTGAAGATTTCCTGTATACCATTCTTTCACGTAGGTTGTGAAAACGTTCACGCCATATAAAATATAATCTGAGTATTCTTTTTGCCAGTCGATGGTTTCACCGTTCAGTTGCCTTAAAGCCAATTTTGCAGCCAACATTCCGGATTCTGTAGCGAAAGCCATTCCGGATGAGAAAACCGGATCCAGGAATTCCGAAGCATTTCCAGTTAAAGCAAATCCGTCTCCGAATAAACTTTTTACCGAACAGGAATAATCTTTTAAATGTTTCGGCTCAAATAGAAATTTAACATCACCAAAACGTTTGACGTAATAATCGGAAAGAGAAATCGCTTTTCTTAAGGCCGATGTTGCGTCTCCGTTTTCGATTAAACTTTCAATATATTCAGTTGGTCCAACTATTCCCAAACTTGTATTGCCATTTGAGAAAGGAATTACCCAAAGCCAGACCTCGGTTTCGATAATGTCAAATGAAATCAAAGTTCCTTCAACACCTTCTTCTCTATTAATATCATCAACGTGGGAAAATATAGCTGAGTGTGGAGATAACTTCGAAGGTTTTTCTAAATCTAAAAGTCTCGGTAAAACCCGTCCATAACCACTGGAATCAATAACAAATTTAGCATGAATTTCCTTGGTTTCTCCGTCTCTGTTCTTAACTGTTGTAATAGAATCAGTTCCGTTAAATTCAATTCCAACAACTTCAGTTTCAAATTCAAGATCGATTCCTTTATTAATAACTTCCTGAGCTAATGTATTGTCAAAATCGGCTCTCGGAACCTGCCAGGTCCAATCCCAGCCTTCTCCAAACTTGTTGCTGAAATCGAAAATGCAAACTTCATCACCTCGCATAAAACGAGCACCCAATTTCTTCTCAAATCCCATTTTGTCCAATGCCGGAAACAATCCAGCTTCTTCAAAATGATCCATCACGCGGGGAATCAAACTCTCGCCAACAACCAGTCTTGGGAACTTTGTTTTTTCAACAACTTTGACGTTGATGTTGTTATTTTTCAGATATGCAGAGGAAACGCAACCCGAAGGTCCTGCGCCTATTACGAGAACATCAACAAATTCTTTACTCATTTGTTTAATAAAACTTTTATCTTTGCGCAAAATTAATGACAAATATTTAATTATATTCCAAATTTGTCTTTTATTCCTATAATTAATGAAAATTAGCAACCATTTAAGCATTCGGGATTTCCAAAGGGTAATTGTTGAAAATGAAAATGTAGAGTTGGATGATTCACTTTTGCAGAGAGCCAATGCCAGTTTCCAATTTCTAAAAGAGTTTTCAAAAAACAAAGTCATTTATGGTGTCAATACTGGTTTTGGACCAATGGCGCAGTTCAAAATCAACGATAGCGATACACATCAGCTTCAGTATAATTTGATAAGAAGCCATTCTTCAGGTATCGGAAATCCTTTGCCAACGGATGAAGTTAAGGCTTGTATGTTGGCAAGATTGAATGTCTTGTCGCTAGGACACTCTGGTGTTCACGATTCGGTTATTCATTTACTTAAAGAATTAATAAACAGAGATGTTACGCCCTTGATTTTCGAACATGGCGGTGTTGGCGCAAGTGGAGATTTGGTTCAGTTGGCACACTTGGCTTTGGTCCTTATTGGAGAAGGTGAGGTTTTTTATAAAGACGAAAGAAGATCAACAAAAGATGTTTTTGCTGAACTAGGATTAGAACCTATAAAAGTTGAAATCCGTGAAGGTTTGGCTTTGATGAACGGAACTTCTGTGATGTCAGGAATCGGGATCGTGAATGCATATAAAGCCAATCAACTAACTGATATTTCTATTAAATTATCTTGCGCAATCAATGAGCTGGTTCAGGCTTACGATGACCATTTTTCGGAATCGTTGAATGCAACTAAAAAGCATCTCGGACAACAAAAGGTTGCTGAGAAAATGCGAGCTTATTTATCTGATAGTAAGTTAATTAGAAAAAGAGAAGACCACTTATATACAAGTTTTGAGGAGCAAGATAAAGTTTTCAAAGAAAAAGTTCAGGAATATTATTCTTTGAGATGTGTTCCTCAGATCTTGGGGCCAGTTCTTGATACGTTGGAATACACAGAAAATGTACTTGAAAACGAGATTAACTCTGCGAACGATAATCCAATTATCAATGTTGAAGATCAACACGTTTATCACGGCGGGAATTTCCACGGGGATTATATTTCGTTGGAAATGGACAAGCTGAAAATTGTTGTTACAAAGTTGACAATGTTAGCAGAGAGACAACTAAACTATCTTTTGAATTCTAAAATCAATGAAATTTTTCCTCCATTTGTGAATTTGGGGAAATTAGGTTTCAATTTTGGGATGCAAGGCGTTCAGTTCACGGCAACTTCTACAACGGCAGAAAGTCAGATGTTGTCCAATCCGATGTATGTTCACAGTATTCCTAATAATAATGATAATCAGGATATTGTAAGTATGGGAACCAATGCTGCGGTTATTTGCAGAAAAGTAATAGAAAATGCTTTCGAAGTATTATCAATTGAATTGATTACCATTGTCCAAGCTATCGAATATCTTGGGTTTCAAGAAAGGATTTCATCTTCAACAAAAGAATTGTATGAGGAAATCAGAAAAATAATTCCAGCTTTTTCAGATGATATGGTAATGTATCCATATTTGCAAAAAGTAAAAGAATATCTGATGAAAACCGAAGGTTTACATCAATAATCAAATTAATCGAAGAAGATTATGAAATGTGCAATCGTAACTGGAGGTTCCAGAGGAATTGGTAGAGCGATCTGTTTGAAGCTGGCAGAAGAAAATAATTATCATATTTTGATTAATTATACTTCCAATCAGGCTGCTGCAGAGGAAACTTTACAAGGTGTTAAAGAATTGGGATCTACTGGCGAAATTATTAAATTTGATGTAGGAAATGCTGAAGAAGTACAATCGGTTCTTGGAAATTGGCAGGAAAAAAATCCGGATTCTGTAGTTGAAGTCATTGTCAATAATGCAGGAATCACGAGAGACGGCTTATTTATGTGGATGAAGCACGAGGATTGGAATAATGTTGTCAATACAAGTTTGAATGGTTTTTTCAATGTGACTAATTTCTTCATTCAGAAGTTGTTACGTAACAAATATGGAAGAATCATCAATATGGTTTCTGTTTCCGGAGTGAAGGGAACAGCGGGCCAAACCAATTATTCAGCAGCAAAGGCAGCAGTAATTGGTGCGACGAAAGCTTTGGCTCAAGAAATTGCTAAGAGAAATATTACAGTTAATGCAGTGGCGCCAGGTTTTATCAAAACCGACATGACTCAGGATTTTGATGAGAACGAATTGAAAGCAATGATTCCGGCAAACCGTTTTGGAGAAGCAGAAGAAGTAGCAGATTTGGTAGCATTTTTAGCATCAAAAAAGTCGTCTTATATCACTGGGGAAGTCATTAATATCAACGGAGGTATCTACTCATAAATAATGTGATCTGATTACATTATTAAAAATAAAAGAATGGAAAATAGAGTTGTGATTACCGGAATGGGAATTTACTCCTGTATTGGGATTTCTTTGGAAGAAGTAAAGAAGTCACTCTATGAGGGTAAATCCGGAATTGTTCTGGATCAGGATAGAAAAGAGTTTGGATATAGATCAGGTTTAACAGGAAGTGTTCCGAAGCCGGATCTCAAAAGTCTTCTCAATAGGAGACAGCGTGTCAGTATGGGCGAAGAAAGCGAATATGCTTATCTGGCAACCATAGATGCGTTGAAACAAGCCGGTATCGAACAGGATTTTCTGGATGCTAATGAAGTAGGAATTCTTTACGGTAATGATAGTGTTTCTCAGGCAGTTATAGAGGCAACTGATATTGTAAGAGAGAAAAAAGATACAACCTTAATGGGTTCTGGTGCGATTTTCAAATCAATGAATTCTACCGTTACAATGAACCTTTCCACAATTTTTAAATTAAGAGGAATTAATTTGACCATCAGTGCGGCTTGTGCAAGTGGCTCCCATTCTTTAGGATTAGCTTATCTGTTGATTAAGAACGGGATGCAAGATGTTGTGGTTTGTGGCGGTGCACAGGAAACCAACAAATATTCAATGGCAAGTTTTGATGGATTAGGCGTTTTTTCGGTAAGAGAAGACGAACCTGCTAAAGCCTCAAGGCCATTTGATTCAGGAAGAGATGGATTGATTCCAAGTGGCGGTGCAGCAACTTTGATTGTAGAAAGTCTGGAATCTGCGCAAAGACGAGGCGCAAACATCATTGCAGAAATTGTCGGTTACGGTTTTTCATCCAACGGCGGACATATTTCTACACCTAATGTTGACGGACCGGCCTTGGCAATGGAAAGATCTCTGAACCAAGCGGGATTAACAGCAAAAGATATCGATTATATCAACGCGCACGCAACGTCTACACCTTTAGGCGATGCGAACGAAGCCAAAGCAATTTATGAAATTTTCGGTAATGAGATTCCCGTAAGTTCTACTAAATCTATGACAGGTCATGAGTGTTGGATGGCTGGTGCAAGTGAGATTATTTATTCAATTCTAATGATGCAGAATGATTTTATCGCTCCGAATATCAATCTCGAAAATCCGGACGATGACGCGAAAAAGATAAATTTGATCTCAGAAACAAAAAATCAAAAAATTGACGTATTTTTGTCGAATTCTTTTGGTTTTGGAGGAACCAATTCGTCACTAATTGTTAAAAAATTTGTTTAAAAACACTATGGAAAGAGAAAAAATTGTTACGGTTGTTAATGATTTTCTTGTCAATGAGTTTGAGGTCGACCGCGATGATATCGTTAACGATGCCAATTTTAAGGAAACACTGGGCTTAGACAGTCTGGACTATATCGATATGGTTGTTGTAATTGAGTCTAATTTCGGTGTGAAATTAGGCGAAGCCGACTTTAAAAGAGTTATTACTTTCGATGATTTTTATGATACGATAGAAACCAAAATTTCTGAAAAAGTAGCATAATTAATAATTCAAGGATATACCAATATTTCGGATAAATTGGTAAACATCATTATATGAACAAGTGGAAAGGTAAATCCAAAGGAACGATACTCGGTTACAGAATTTTCGTTTGGAGCATCAAGAATCTTGGCGTCCGCAGTTCATATTTTGTACTGTATTTTGTAGCAACTTATTACTTCTTGTTTCTTAAGAAGAGCAACCAATACATTTCTTACTATTTCTCAAAAAGATTAGGTTATAGTTTTTGGAAATCGAAACTGTCTGTTTTCAAAAGCTACTTTGTTTTTGGGAAAGTTTTGATTGACAAAACGGCCATTTCAGTAGGTTTACGAAACCGATTTACTTATGAGTTTGACGGAATAGAAAATCTCAAAAACCTTCTAAATGAGAAAAAAGGAGGCGTTTTGATTAGCGCGCATATCGGTAATTTTGAGATTGCAGAACACTTTTTTGCCGACATCGATTTTGATGCACAAATTAATTTAGTTACAACAGATCAGGAAGTTACCATCATAAAAGAATACCTGGATAGTGTTGCGATTAAAAAAAGCAATATCAAGTTCATTTATGTCAAAGACGATATGTCCCACATTTTCGAGATTAATCAGGCTTTGTCAAACAACGAATTGATTTGTTTCACGGGCGATCGCTATTTCGAAGGTTCCAAATTTCTTGAAGCAGAATTGCTAGGTAAAACTGCCAAATTTCCTGCTGGTCCGTTTCTCATTGCATCCAGACTGGGTGTTCCTGTTGTTTATGTTTATGTAATGAAGGAAAAAAATCTCCATTATCACTTGTACGCAAGAGTGGCTCAGAACATCAAAAACCGCGATTCTCAGGGCTTGCTCAATTCCTATGTTCAAAATCTGGAAACGATGCTCAAAAAATATCCGCTCCAGTGGTTCAATTACTTTGACTTTTGGGACGATATTGATTAATTTTCAATATTTTTATGGCAGCTTAATCCGCCTTCCGCTCCCAATCTTTTTATTTTTTAGCAAAAAAACAAAAAGGATTTCCGCTCAAGTCGGGCTGCGAACGATTCAGTGTTTAAAGCTTATTTTATCTAACATCTAAAGTCCTACATCTCATTTCTAAAAAAATTGGAAAAAGAATACGACATATTGGTTATCGGAAGCGGTTTAGGAGGTCTTGTTTCGGCACTTGTTTTGGCGAAAGAAGGTCTTAAAGTATGCGTGTTGGAAAAGAACAATCAATACGGAGGCAATCTGCAGACTTTTTCCAGAGACAAACTCATTTTTGATACAGGTGTTCATTATTTAGGCGGATTGTCAGAAGGTCAAAACCTCAATCAATATTTCACTTATCTTGGAATCATGGACGGTTTGAATCTGAAAAAATTGGACGAAAATGGCTTTGATAAAATCACTTTTGATAATGATGAACTAGAATATCCACATTCTCAAGGTTACGATAATTTCGTGGAGCAGCTTTCCAAAATTTTTCCTGAAGAAAAAGAAAATATCATCAAGTATTGTGATGGAATTCAGGAGGTTTGTGCACAGTTTCCTCGTTACAGCCTTTACAGAAAAGAAAAGTATAGTGACGAAATTCTTTACACTAATGCTAAAGAATTTATAGACTCTGTCACCTCAAACGAAAAGTTAAGAGCTGTTTTAGCAGGGTCTAATTTTCTATATGCAGGAGTTGGCGAGAAAACGCCGTTGTATGTTCACGCACTCACGGTCAATTCTTACATCGAAAGTGCTTTCAAATGTATTAATGGAGGAAGTCAGATCACAAAATTATTAATCAGAGAACTCAGAAAACACGACGCTGAAGTTTACAAACATTCTGAAGTTTGTCAATTTATTTATAACGAAGAAAATCATCTGAAAGCTGTTGAAACCAAATGTGGCAAACAATTCTTCGCCAAACAATTCTTCGCCAAACAATTCATTTCCAATATCGACATTAGAAGAACAGTCGAGCTAATAGGAGAAGATAAGTTGAAGAAATCTTATCTCAACCGTGTCAATGATTTGGAACCGGTTGTATCTTGCTTTTCGGTTTATATCAAATTGAAAGAAAACTCATTACCTTATTTTAATTGCAACTTTTATAATTATTCTTCCATAGAAAAAGTATGGAGTGCCAGTTTTCCGGCACCCGAAAATTGGCCAGAATGGTATATGCTTTCCGCCACACGATCCAAACAAAATCCCGATTTTGCCGAAAGTCTTACTGCTCTTGCTTATATGAATTTTGATGAGGTTAAAGAATGGGAAAAAACACAAAATACCGTTGCTGAAAGTGAATATAGAGGTAAATCATACGAAGAATTTAAGAGTGAAAAAGCTAAAATTCTGATTCAGAAAATGGCTGAAAAGCATCCTTATATTTTAGATTCGATAGAAGAGATTTATACTTCAAGTCCATTATCATATCGTGATTACATCGGCTGTTACGAAGGCGGAATCTACGGTTATGTAAAAGATTCTCACAATCCGTTGAAAACCGTTTTCTCTGCCAAAACAAAAATCCCAAATCTTTTATTAACAGGACAAACCGTTAATATGCACGGCATTTTGGGCGTAACGATTGGCGCATTTGTAACTTGTTCTGAGATTATTGGGAAAGAAGTTTTGGATGAACGTTTGATGCAAGTTTTAAATAAGAATTGATGAAAAAAGCATTACTATATTTTTTATTAATTCTGAATCTCACTTCCTGTGGAATTTCCAAATCTGTTCGTCACGTTCCAGATATTAAACAATATTCTCTTGAAATTCCAAAGGTTAACAAAATCAACGATTCAACTTTTAGCTTCAATCAAAATTACTTAACAAAAAATAAACAACAGCTTTGGGAGCTTTACATCAAAGGGAATCCTTTGCAGTTAGGTTACAATAATGGTGCATTGACGCAAGATCTGATGCAGAAACAGGAAGACATCTTCTTTTCCAAGGTTGAAGGTTTTGTGCCATCAAAGTTCAAACAAAAATTATTACGAAGTTTTCTAAAATGGTATAATCGTAAAATGTATTTGAATGTTCGAGATGATTTCCAAGCTGAATTATACGGATTATCTCAGTATTCATCAGGTAAATATGATTTCATCGCTCCCAAATTCTTGAGAAATATGTATCTGCACGGTGCGCACGATATCGGTCACGCAATGCAGGATTTGATGATGGTTGGCTGTTCTTCTCTTGCCGTTTGGAATGAAAACTCAATAGATGGCGATCTGTTGATTGGGCGGAACTTTGATTTCTATGTCGGCGACGATTTTGCCAAGAATAAATTAATCGAATTTGTAGAACCTGAAGACGGTATTCCTTATATGTCTATCAGTTGGCCAGGAATGATTGGCGTTGTTTCCGGGATGAATAAAGAAGGAATTACAGTGACAATCAATGCTGGAAAATCTAAAATTCCATTGACGGCGAAAACACCGATTTCTCTAGTGACAAGAGAAATTCTTCAATATGCAAAAAATATTGATGGAGCCATTGCAATTGCAAAAAAGAGGAAGGTATTTGTCTCGGAATCTATTTTAGTCGGAAGCGCAAATGATAAAAATGCGATAATTATAGAAGTTTCTCCTGATAATTTTGGTGTTTATAAAGTTGAAAATTCAAGTAAGATTTTTTGTACTAATCATTTTCAGTCCGACGCTTATAAAGATGACAAGCGAAATCAAAAGCATATATTAGAAAGTCATTCGGAATACCGCTATGAAAAATTACAGAAACTTCTGCAGGAAAATCAAAAGCTTAATCCTGAAAAAATGGCTGCGATTTTAAGAGATAAATCGGGTCTTAAAGGAGAGAAAATTGGTTATGGAAATGAGAAAGCACTTAATCAGCTTTTATCGCATCACGCTGTAATTTTTTCGCCTCAGAAAAAATTGGTTTGGGTTTCTTCAAATCCTTATCAGTTAGGAGAATTTGTCTGTTATGATTTGAATGAAATATTTACTGATAAACGTTTGCAAAATGGAAAATTTGCCAAGTCAGAACTGAATATCGCAAAAGATCCTTTTGTCGATTCTCAGGAATTTGAAAATTATGAGATTTATAAATTAATGCAATCAGAGATTATTTCAGCAATTGAAAAAGATGATGTTTTGTTGAGTGAAGATTTTACTAAAGAATACCAATCTTTGAATCCTGACTTTTGGTTGGGTTATTATTTGGGCGGAAAATATTATTTCAAACAAAAAGAATATTCTAAAGCCAAAACTGAATTTGAAAAAGCTTTAACAAAGGAAATTACAACAATTTCAGACAAGCAAAATGTAGAGAAATACTTGAAGAAAACCTTAAAGAAATTAAATTAAGGTTTGTCCGGATTCACTTTATTCAAGAAAAAATAAAATCCCAATCCGAAAATTGTGGCAACAGTAGTCGCAAGAATAAAACTCCCAATTACATATTGCAGCAGATTGTTTTTTACCAATTCAAAATCTAAATCGTGATTCAGAAAATCGCTTTCTCCACTCACAAACGGCGCTCCAATGAATAAAGAAGCCGCAATAATGAATGGAATGAATGGCGGCAAACTGATATTTGAAAATACAAAAGCCAATACTTTATTCAGTTTAAAAACGACTGCTAAAGAAATGACAATCAACGTCTGAAATCCCCAAAAAGGAGACAAACCAATGAAGGTTCCAAGCGCAATGGAAAATGCTTTGATTCGGTTGCTGCCGTCGCTTTCCAGAACATCTTCTTTTATGAATTTTCTAAGGCTTTTTTTTTTGAAATTCCTGAAAAAATTTCTCGGAATAATGTAGAAAATGGTAATGAAAACCAAAATGGTGTTCAGAATACTGATTCTTGTAAAGTCCCGAAATGGTCGGAAATGCGAGACTCTTTCCGCAGGATCATAAAGTACTTTTACAGGAACATTCTTTACAGGAACGTGCTTCCAAGCTGTTCTCACGATGATTTCAATTTCGAACTCAAATTTGGGTGTGAAATATTTTTTCGGAATCTTTTTTAAAGGATAAAGTCGGTAACCGGATTGTGTATCTTGTAACTTAATTCCTGTCTCAAACCAAAACCAAAAGTTGGAAAAATTATTGCCGAAACTGCTTTTTCTGGGAATTCCGTCCTGAGACATATTCCGGTTTCCAATCAGAAGAACATCTTCTTTTTCGCTAAGCAAAGCTTCTACAAAAACAGGAATATCATCAGGATAATGCTGACCGTCCGAATCAATGGTTATCGCATAATGATAACCCAATTCCTGAGCTTTTCTGAAACCGATTTTCAAACCGTTTCCTTTCCCTTTGTTTTCAGGTAAAGAAACAACTGTGATTTGAGAATAATTTTTAAGGATTTCCGAAGTAGAATCCGTCGAACCATCATTGACTACAATAATATTTCCAGTGTAATCCAAAACACCGTCAATCACTCTCTTCAGAGTCTTTTCGTTATTGTAAGTCGGTATTAAAACACATATTTTCTTTTCAGAAATGGCGTTTTGCACTTCGGAGATGGTCATTGTTTTATTTTAAGGTCGCTTTTTCTGCAGCCGTCATTGTTTTGGATTGTGCAGCAAATTTTTTGATATAGCTTTTCAGTGCAGCATTTTGCTTGCTGTAATTGCTGAGGACGAATTCTTTATCTTCCTTCAAGTTCTTATGATAACCTACAATTTTAGGCACATTTTCCTGAACACTTAATCTTATTAATCTTAATTCTGTATTGTTAGGATTACTTTTTATTAGGCTTTCCAGACTAGTTGCTCCGGTTTTTACTAGCGATTTTCTTTTGCCCTCTGTAGACACTTTAGCCTCCAAAACTTTTGCCGCTGCTTTGTAACCGGAAATCACAGGATCAGAAGATGTTTTTTTGTCAGCAATTTCTATGAAATTTTTAGCATTTTCTTTGGATTGATTGGCGACGGCGTAACTGTCTCTCAAAGCTTCCAAATCCGAAGATTGAAAGAACATCACGAAAGCTGCCAGTAAGGATAACATCAGTTTCATAACTATATTTTTTTATAGGTAACTGACAATTTCAATGCAATAGTTTCGCCAAAAGTGGTGGTGTTTTTTACTTTTATTTCGTCTTCGTTCTCGTTGATGTCCAATTCTAAAACCAAATCCGGCGTTTCAAATGGATTGATGATCGCCATAAACTTCACGTTAGAAGCCGATTTCAGGAACAGTTTAGAATTGGTAAATTCTTCTGTCAAATCTTTCACAATCTGCATCATACAAACACCTGGAGTAACTGGATTTCCCGGGAAATGGCCATTGAAAATTTTGTGATCTTTGTTTAAAGTAATATTAGCCGTAAAACCTTTTTCAGTTTTTTCGTGAGAGGTAACAGCATAAAAATCATTAAGAATGCTCTGCATAATTATTCGGTATCCGTGATTTGAAATAGTTTGATGTTGATGTTAAAATCTTTGTGTTGTAAATCAATACTATCTGCGAAGATATGTTTTTTCGCATCAAAAGTAAAATCGATTTTTTCCTTGTTGTTCTTTGTGTAAATCACTTTTTTCAATAGAGAATTATCCTTGTTATAGAATAAATAATAAGATTGATCCTCGATTTTGGAAAGATAAATTTTAGAATTATCGTCTTCAAAACTTTCTGTGACCTGGTATTCTCTTTTTAGCAATCGTTGAAAATCATTTTTTAAGAAATTAATCACCAATTTTTTATCCAGATCAGGAAGAACATAATTGAGTTTAAAATCATTATCAGAAATCTCAAAATCAATTAGCTTGTTTCCAAAATCTGATGTTATTACAACGCGATGTGTTGTTTGGCCAATCTTCTTAATGATTAAAATTCCGCTAACGTGATTGTTATAAATATCCATTTGACATTTATAAACATAATCTTCATTAGATGAAAAATAAAGATTTTCAACCGTTGTTTCAGAATTAGAAATAGATTTTACGCCTGTCAGTTTATAGGTTTTGCACGAGCCAAAAAATAAAAATATCAGACTATAAAGAAAACTCTGAAGCAGAAATCGGCGCATTGATTTTTGTGTTTTTGAAAACAATATTCGTAGTATCTCCCGATGCTTCCGTCATATTAACCTGAGAAACCGTCGATTCGTTTTTCGGGAATTGCAGTTCAATTTGCTTGATATATTTCAGTAATTGAGCAGACTTTGGAGTGAATTTAGCGATGTTGAAATTCGCATTTTTGAAATAACTTACAGAAAATTCTGGGTCGTTGAACATTTGTCCGTTTGAACTTCCTACAATCAGTTTATTAATTTTTTCAAAGGTTTTGCTTTTCGCATCAACAGACGATTTTTTCCCTTGGTCATTGATAAATATTTTATTGTCCTTAAAAATAATGCTGTATTGATAAGGTTTTGTGTATTTCCAACTCAGTGAATTTGGAGATTTTAAAGACATTTTACCGTAAGTCACGATACTTTTGTCTAAGAAATCCATTTTTTTGGTTTGAGTAAAATCACTTTGTAATGTCTTTATATTTCTGGTTTCGGAAGAAACTTTTGAAACGAATGCTTTTGATTCTGCTGCGGACATTGTTGTATTTTGCCCAAAAAAGAAACCTGAAATCAATAAAAATGTGCCTAAAGCTATATTCTTAATCATTATTTTTAGAATTATTCATTGAATCAATTGTGAAGGTCGAATACTTTTCACGTCCCAAAAATAGCAATAAATCTACCAAAACGTTGTAGGTTTTCTCCGAAGTGTCGTGAAGCAGAATAATGCTTCCTTTATTGAGATTTTTCGTAATCCTGTTATAGATTTTCTTTTCGTCGTCAATCACCGTATCAAGAGAACGGACATTCCAGCCAATACTTTTTTTCTGAGTTTTATTGATCGCTTTTGCAATATTCGGATTGGTGACTCCGAAAGGCGGACGATAAAAATTAGTTTTAATATTCCCGATTTTAGCAATTACTTCATCACATTTTTCAATTTCCTCAATCATTTTTGAACTCGATAAAAATCCGGTGTTATTGGAATGAGAATAAGTATGATTTCCGATTGTGTGACCTTCAGCAATAATTCTTCGAAATGTTTCGGGATATTTTTCAATCTGTTTTCCGATGCAGAAGAAAGTTGCCTGTATGTTTTTTTCTTTTAATAAATCTAAAAATTTCGTCGTCAATTCCGTAGGTCCATCATCAAAGGTCAAAGCCACTTCTTTGATTTTTGTTTTTTTCTGAGTAATAGAATTAATGAAATATTTTAATTGAATATCAAAAGAACCCCAAACAACAATGGCTGAGAAAAAGAAGAAACACGCAACATACATCCAGAAACTTGCCTGAAACATATAAATTATAAAGTTCCAGAAAATATAAACCAGGATGAATGAATAATGCTTCATCTATTATTTGGTTGAATTAAGCTTTTTCCAGCAGAACCAAACTATGATCATTTCCACCAAGATGATTGTAAAGAAGAATGTTTTTAATTTCTGAATTATTTACAGAATTAATTCTCATCACTTCCGGAATCTCTTGTTTTTTCAAAATATGACAAGCCATAAACGTCGAGAATCCACTTGCTGTATTGAATTCTCCACTCAAATGTTTGAAATATAGCTGTGATGAATTTTGGAATAATTCGGAAGCATTTTTGTAATAACTATCAGATTCAGAATCTCCGCTAAAACCTAAAATCATAGCATCAATATCATTCGTCGTTAAATTGTTTTTAACTAAAAAATCTTCAATAAATTTTTCAGTTTCATCTAAATCTAATTTGTTAACGATTTGAATATCTTTTAGCTGAGCATAAGAATCTTCAGTTTTGTCTTTTCCTAGAACAAAAAAGCTCGAACCTTCACCCCAAATCACACCTTCTGTCGTCGAATTCAAATAATCAACCGGAAGATTTTCTTCTTTTTTAATGGTTTTGTTTAATTTGTACAATTCCATCGTTCTGTCGGTTTGCTCGTCTGTAGAACCAACCAGGATATTTTCCGCTTCGTCATCATTAATTTGAAGTTTCGCATCTAACATCGAAAATTCCAAAGACGAAGATGTATTCACATAAGTGAAATTATAAGCGTGACATCGCAATCCTAAAGCGATTTGACCAGAAACGGTATTGTGGGTGGATTGAATAAAGAATGTAGGTGTTAAAAATTCCTCGTTATTTTCGAGCACATTTTTTAAAAATCTCTCGGAATCCTGAGAACATCCCATTCCTGTTCCTACAATAATCGCATCCGGATTTTCGATTCCTGCTTCTTTCAAAGCATAATTTGATGCCACAGAACTCATTTTTACAGTTTTGGACATTCTCCTAATCATCGCAGGCGGAATGAATTCTTTGTAATTGGGCTGAATTACTTTTAAAACCTGAGAAGAATTTTGAGGTTGTAAATTGTCGAAGAAATTATCATTTAAAGTGTCCTGAACCGAGATGCAGGCTGCACTGTTGATGTAAACTGCACTCACGATTTTGAAAATATTAAGGTTGAGCAATTGCCTCCAAAACCAAATGAATTTGAAAGAACGTGATTGATATTTTTTTCTTTCAGCTCAGTTACAGGAGTCAAATCAAATTCTTCCATTTTAGTTTTAAAATTCAGATTCGGAAAAATCAAATTATTTTGAATCGCCAGTAAAGAATAAATCGCTTCAATTCCCGCCGCTGCAGCCAAAGTATGACCAGTAAACGCCTTCGTAGAACTGAATTCCGGAACCTGATCTCTTCCAAAAATCCGAATCATCGCAATGCCTTCAGATAAATCATTATTTGGTGTTGCTGTTCCGTGAACGTTGATATAATCAATATTTTCTTTCTCTAGACGAGAAACTTTCAAAGCTTTTTCCATCGCTAGATAAGCACCTTGCCCGTTTTCCGAAGAAGCAGTTTGATGATGCGCATCATTAGCATTTCCATAACCTGAAAGATAACCGAGCACTTTTTTGTTTTCTTTTTTTACGACCTCGTCAGATTCCAAAACCAAGAAAGCAGCAGCTTCGCCTAGATTTAGTCCTTTTCTGTCATTATCAAAAGGCGTGTTGTAAGAATCGGTCAAAATCATCAAGGTATTGAAACCATTCAAAGTGAATTTTGAAAGAGAATCAGTTCCGCCGACAATCACACGATCCAAAACTCCGTTTTTAATCAATTTTGCTCCCATCATAATCGCATTCGCTGCAGAGGAACAGGCTGTACTAATAGTTGAAACCATACCTTTCAAACCCAAATAATCAGCAATCAGCAAAGATGAATTTCCGGCATCGTGTGCGTCAATATATTTTTGCTTTTCAGGAAAGTCTTCGTAAGAGTAGAAATATTTTTCGGTAACGTCCATTCCTGCAACGCTTGTTGAGGAAATGAATCCAGTTTTATACTCATTAATGTCGGAAATTCCGGCACTTTCTACAGCTTCTTTAGCGGCAACCATTCCTAATAAAGAAGTTCTTGTCGCATTATTATCCTCATTTAACTGAAGTTTTTGCACCAATTCTTCATTAGATAATTTGATTTCACCGGTTTTTATTTTTCCAGAATGACGTGTTTCAAACAAGCTAATTTCTGAAATTCCGTGCTTTCCGGTTTTTAGTGACCTCAAATTTTCCTCCACATTGTTTCCAATCGCAGAGATGATGCCCATTCCTGTTATGGCAATTTTTTGACCCATTTTCTACAAAATGTAACATTGTACCAATATAACAGTTTACCAATTGCTAGACTGCTACATTGATACATTAGTATATTAATTTATTTTGTACGATTTTCTTCAATGAATTTCGCCATTACTTCGATAGATTGGAAGATTTCTTTCCCTTTTTTCGGGTCAGATAATTTGATTCCGTATTCCTTTTCAAGAAGAACGATTAATTCCAAAGCGTCGATTGAATCTAATCCAAGACCACCTCCGAAAAGAGGATCGTTGTCTTTGATGTCTTCTACAGCAACATCTTCCAGGTTAAGAACATCTACGATTTTGTTTTTTAATTCTAATTTTAAGTCGCTCATAATTTTTTATTTGTCAGTGTATAATTCTTGTCAAATACACTTTATATTATAGTTTAATTATTTACTTGTTTAGCAAATATACGAAAGCATTATAATTTTCCTGATATAGTTCTACCCAGCCACATAATACTTTGTTGGCCTTTCCCGACTGCAAAATCTGTTCCGAGTAGTTGTTTAAAAATTCTTCATCAAATTCATCCAGAACGAAAAATGCGTTTTCAGTCTGCATTTTATGTTTAATACTGATTTCACCCACGCAAATATTCGGTAATGTGTAAACGAAAACAGCGGGACTCGGGAAATAATTTTCCTGAGAATTGATGCTTTCCTGATATTTAAAATCGGTGTCGAGGCTTGAGGATCTGTTGGCGAAAACCAAAGCTGTTTTGCTATGGTTTTCGTTTTTTAGAATCATTTCGGAAGCTAAAAAAGCCAATTTACTCAAGTTATCCATCTTATGAAATTTTGGATAATTCAGTTCCAAACTTTTATAGGCTTCTTTCGCGAAATCTGAGAAATTTTCGGTTTCGGATTCAAAAATAATTTTTTCGTTGACGATTATTTTTGAGTTTTCTATGGTGCAAATATCTGTCTTCTTCATTGAGGGTTTTCAAAAAGTTTAAGGCTTTTTTGTTGGGTTTTGATGAGTATTGAAAACAGCGAAGACAATAATTTCATTTCCTACAATTTCATAAATGATAATAAAAGGGAATTTTTGGATGTAAGCTTCACGCAAATTTCCATTTTTCAAAGGATAGTGAAGTGGATTATTTTGAATTCTAGAAAAATACGCTTCAACCTTTTTTGTGAATTTTTCTCCCAGTCCAATTTGTCGGCTTTCGTACCATAGTGCTGATTCAAGCAAATCTACTTCAGCATTTGGAGATAATGAAAGATTATATTTCATAGTTTTTCCATCAGTCTTGCTTTCACTTCTTCCCACGAAGAAGTCTTTAGCTCGCCTTTCAAATATTTTTTGCGTTCTTCTTCGATTCGCTCATAGACATAATCCGGAACTTGCGGATATTCGGACGGCTCCAATTCTTCCTCTTCCTCTTCTGCATCAATTATTGCATTGAAAATACGCAGAATACGTTCATCTGCGTCATCAATATAATCGTGAATTCTTTGTCTGATTTCTAAAGTAGATTCCATTTCCTAAAACTTTAATTCTATCAAAATTACAATTTTTTTTTATGCTTTTTCCAAAACAATTGCCGCATTACAACCTCCAAAACCTGAAGCCGTTTTCAGAATATATTTAATTTCTGCAGACTGATTTTCCTTTATAATATTCAAATCCTCAGAAACACCCATTTCTTTAAAATTTTTGGATGGGATTAAAATACTATTCAAAGCAGATTCCAGTGAAATAATGCTTTCCAAAAGTCCTGAAGCTCCCAAACAATGTCCGTAATAACCTTTCATACTGTTCAACGGAACATTTTGCAAATCCATTCGGTTGAAGGCGATGGCTTCCATTTCGTCGTTGTAAAGCGTTGCCGTTCCGTGAGCCGAAATAAAATCGATTTGTTCCGCTGAAACTTTTGCTTCTTTCATTGCATTTTGAACGCTGGCAAACAATCCATCGCCGGTTCTCGATGGTCCGGAAATGTGATTGGCGTCGTTAATCGCTGAGTCGCCTAGAACTTTAAACTTGAATTTTTCGTCTTCTGATGGAGTGGAAGTTATATATACTGCAGCCGTCGCTTCACCCAGATTAATTCCGTTACGGTTTTTGTCGTACGGTTTGCAAGGTTCGCTTCCAATTGCCTGAAAAGAATTGAAACCCGAAATCACAAATTCAGAAATCTCATCTCCGGCAACCACAAAAGCATCTTTATATTTTCCTGCCTGAATCATATTTTTTGCCACAGAAATCACCATAACACCAGAAACACAGGCGTTTGAAACGACAATCGGTTTGGTTTTAAATCCAAAAAAATCTGCGAGTTTCTGAGCTAAGTTTGAAAGGTAAACACCTTCCGGTAAAGTGCTTTCGTTTTTTAATAAACTGATGTTTCCTTTTGTTGTTGACAAAATAAAAGCCGTTTCATCTGAAATCTGATGTCTTTCCACCAAAGGTTTCAGACTTAATAAAAACATTTTTTCAAGTCTTGTGAAATTCTGATTATCAAAGAGTTTATTAAATTCCTCTTCCAATTTTTCAGAATCAATTTTAGAAATAAAGAAAGCTTCGTGATTATCAATGATTCTATGCAAAGCAACACCGGATTTTCCTTCCACAAGCGCTTTCCAGTTTGATTCCACATCAAAACCCAAAGGCGTGACGCAGTTATAATCTGTAATGTAAATTTCCTTCATCATAATTCCATTTTATCTTTCCAGGTTTGAAAAAACTCGGGATTGTACAGACATAAATTATTCTCAGAATCCAGAAAAACCTGAATGGTTTCTCCGCTGCAAACCAATTGATTGTTTTGGTTGAAAATCTCGTATTTATAAATCAGTTTCGCTGAAACAGAATTCACGAAAGTCGTTACAATATTGAATGTTTCGCCATATTTTAAAGGAAGAAAATGTTCGCACGTACTTTTCACAATTGGCGTGGTAAATCCTGCTTTTTGAATATCGAGGTAGGTCAAGCCGTGTTGCCTTCCGAAAGCTTCTCTTCCGTCCTCAAAATACATGATGTAGTGACCGTGCCACACGATTCCTAACGGATCGGTTTCGTTGAAACGTATACGTACTTCTTCGGTACAGGTTAAATTTTTAGACTGCATTTTTCTTTCGGTTTTTACTGTAAATTAAGAATAATAAAAACATTATTTTTTTAAATATTCTAAAATTTTTGTCTTTAAATATTCTCTTTCAGTTTCGTTTGCATCATTGTCCATACTGCTGTGGTTTATGTCAGTAAATTGGACAATTATATTATATTTTTTCAACTCTTCTTTGGTTGGCAAAACATTTTCGTCGGCTGGATAATCTTTCGAACGTAAAGTAAATATTTTGGGCTTAAAAGTTCTTGGAAATTCCATTCGTCTATTATCCATTGAAATTATTTTATTTGCAAGATTCGGATATTTGTGAGCAAATAAAACCGTCATATCTCCACCATTTGAATGCCCAATTAATGATAGTTCATTATATTTTAATTGCGGATAATCTTGCTTGATTTTTTGTAAAACATAAAATATATTTTGAGAACCTCTTTCCCAATTTGGCCTTCGAGTTTCTTGAAGTTTACCGGTCATCGCTAAAAGTTCGTCTGTTTTCAACTCGTGTTGAATGCTAACAACAAAATAACCTTTTGAAGCTAAAAACTCTGTCAAATAGGTATAAGCTTGCAAATAATCACTTCCATTATTTTCTCCGTAACCGTGACTGAAAAAGATGGGGATTTTATTTGCTTGTTTTATGTCTTTTGGTTGGTAAATCGCAATTGGAATTTTTCGGTTTCTGCTTTGGTCAAATAGAGATAAAGTATCAAGTTTAAATCCCAATTTTTCGTTTTCTGATGAAATTGCTTTTTTGTTGCTTGAGCATTGAATAAGTACAAAACTTAATATGATGATTAGAATATTCTTCATTTTTAATAGTGTTTAAATATGGGAGGAATCTTATTTAAATCAATCATTATAAGTTAAACACTGTTTTGTTTCCTTTCATAAAGTAAAGAAACAGTTACCATCGCAATATAAAATAAAAATAAGAAAATCAGTTCTTTGGCAATCTCGCCAATGCCGCTGTTTCTTAAAATAATATCGTAATAGGCATTCAGTCCCCAGTTCATCGGGGAGAACTGCGCAATTTTCTGCATAAATTCGGGCATCAGGAAAACAGGAACCCAAATTCCGCCAATCGCTGCCAAAACTACCACAGAAGTCGCTCCAAACGGCGCCGACTGTTCCTGAGTGTCGGATACGGTGCCGATTAAAACCCCAAAACCAATCGCTGCCAATCCTGCAAAAAGCGTGACAATCAGAAGATGGAACATTTTTCCGGTTACATCAAACTGAGGTAAGTCCATCAGCGGGAAAAGCCAGATTCCTACCGCAACCATCAGCAAAAACTGGATGACGCAAATAATCAGATACGTAAATGTTTTTCCTAAAATATGAATGTAATACGGGGTCGGACTCACACGAACTCTCACGCTCGTTCCCTGACTTTTTTCTTTAACTAAATTAATCGACAACGGTACCACAATAAAGAAAATCGCAAACAGCGCCCACGCAGGAACGTTGTGCTGAACGGAATTTGGCATTGCTTCTTCTTTGCCTTTGTTCGGTGTAATTTCTTTAAAGGTAATTAAGCTTTTATTTTCAAGGTCTTCCGTTGTTCCCAATTGGTCTTGGAAGGCTTTGTATATTTTTTTATTCTCGATTTCGAAAACCATTTTATTAATGGCATTCATTACCGAATTTTTAAAACCAGCATTCGTCGCAGGATCGAAATAAAGATGAATGTCTTTTGTTTTTGAAGCTATAACTTTAGTCGCAGTCGAATCTGTTTCTAAACCAAATGAACTTACTACGGTTTGAACTTTAGAATCAATATTTGAATTTAAATCTTTCGATAAATTTTCAGGAATGACGATGGCCATCTGATAATCTCCCGTGAATACTGCTTTTTCAGCTGCTTTTTCATTGTAATTCGTAACAAGTTCAAATGTTTTGCTGGTTTCCAGCTCTTTTTTGATGACTTTGGAAACTTCTGACTTATCGTTATCAATAAAAATAATCGGAATTTTGGAACCTTCCAGATTTTTGAATGTTGAATCCTGAATTAAAGTAATGGTAATAATCAACAGCAACGGCATCAGGAAAATAATCACAATTCCGCCCGAATCTCGCTTCAATAACTGAATTTCCTTGATGAAACTTCTCCACAATTTATACAACATCTCTCAATTCTTTTCCGGTTAATGAAATGAAAACATCCTCCAGGTTTTCCGCATTGGCAACTCTTTCCACCAATTCTTGAGGTGTTCCGGTTGCGTGGATTTTTCCGTGGTCGATGATGGCGATTTTTGTACAGAATTCCTCAGCCTCAGAAAGGTGATGCGAAGTGTAAATAATGCACGTTCCTTTTTTATTTAAATCTAAAAGATAATCGATGATGGCTTTTTTTGATTGAACATCTACGCCAACCGTCGGCTCATCCAGAAACAGAACTTTCGGGTTGTGAAGTGTTCCGGCAATTAGGTTGCAACGGCGTTTCATTCCACCAGAAAACTGGTCGACTTTTTTATTGGCAAATTTCGTTAAACCCATCAATTCTAAAGCTTCGTCGATTTCTTTGTGGAGATTTTTATGTTTTAAACCATACAGACTTCCGAAGAATAATAGGTTTTCTTTCGCCGTCAAAGTCGGGTAGAGCGCGTATTCCTGAGGTACAACGCCGATGATTTGTTTGATTTTTGAATTGTCTTTTTTTGGCGACAATCCGTTGATGGTAAAACTTCCTGAGGTTGGTTTAATCAAACCTGAAAGCATAGAAATCAGCGTGGTTTTCCCCGCTCCGTTGGGACCGAGAATTCCGTAGATTTCATTTTTATCGATGTTCAAAGAAATATCATTAACCGAAAAGTCTTCGGAGTTTTTGTATTTCTTGTAGAGGTTTTTAATTTCGATGATATTCTCCAAACTAGATCGCTTTTCTCAGTTTTTTATAAAAAGCCTCCTCCAAATCAGCAATGTGCAACATCGATTTTGAAAGCTGATTGTAAATATCGCTTTTCGAATTCCTGTTTTTATAAACTCTTGCAATATCCACTGCAAAATCTCTCCAAAGGTCACCGATGGCTGTAATTTCTTTAGATAATTCTTTCAACTCGTCATTTTTTAGAATCACAGCTGCTTCCTGTAAAAAAGCACCATAAATAAATCTGAATCCGCCACCACCGGTACCGATTTCCTCCTGCATTCTAATCAATTGTCCGAGATAATGATTGGTCACTTTCGTGCCTTTTTTTTCAGCCCATTTCGGGATGCTTTTTGCAACCCAACGCATTGCTTTTACGCCAATTAATGGAACCGGAGCCAGCATATTTTTGCAGGTATCTTTGATTCCTTTTTTGATGGCTTCTTCCAGATGTACATTTTCCGGAATGTGTGTAGGGAAATACATATGACCTTTCGGAGCGAGTGCGCCTTTAGCATAACGAACTTTTTCGAGTTCAGCTTCGGTTAAAGTTGTCGCAAAATCCATCACAGGGTCGCTGATCAGGAATTTACCATCTTCTTTTCCGTAAACCACAAGATTGTGTGCGTTGAAATGGAATTTATATTCTTCCGGAAAATAGGTAAGGTTGAAAACACCAACCTGTAAACCTGTTGGGATATTCTGTTCTAAATTTTTCTCCAAAGCTGCCTGTGCTTCTTTTGGATTTGAAAATTTTATTCTTTTGATTTTAATTCCAAGCCTTTTTGCAGCCTTGCTGAAAATAGCTCCCGGCATCGGACGATAACTGAAACCCGGTGCAAAATTAACTTTCAAAAAAGGAAGATATACGAAAAACAGACCAGAACCGATTCCGAAAATCATTGGTTCGCTGAGTTTCAAACCTCTGTTGAGAAGTAAATTGGATGCAACACCGTTTTCGCAGTGGGCTGTCTGGTGGTGTTCAAAGTTAATCTGCATAATTATTTACCGTCGAAGTTTTTTAATTCATCTACCGAAATTCCGAATGCGTCGGCATATTTTTTCAGGGTAGAGTCGCTGAGTTTTTTGAAAATTTTGGGTTTTGCGTGTCTTTTGACCGTCCATTGCCATTTGTCAACATAAGCTGAGAGAACCTGTAGATCCATTTTATTCAATTCCATAAAATAGATGATTGGACTTACTATTCCATTGGCAACATTCTGTTTAGCTTCTGCGATACGCTCGTAAATCAATTCCATTGATTCGTCCAACGCCGCTTTTTTCGCTTCCCAACCAATGCTTTGAGCAGTGGTGTAATTGTTATTTTCATCCGTCACATATAACATTTCGGTCATATTTGCGGACTGCAAATTACTTTCGTCTTGGGGAATATCCTGTTTTTTCATCGTTATTGTTTTACTTCTTGGATAAACAAATTAATTTCAGCTCTGATTAATATTTTATCATTAAGAAAAGTTTCGCAAAAAATGTTGCAGACGTTTTCAAATTGGGAGATTAATGATGCTTTTGAGATGATGATGTCGTCCACTTTTGGCAAAGCAAAAATTTCTATTTTTTTGATATTCGTAATGAAACCAATTACTTTTGTTTCAACATCCGGATTTTGAAAAAAACTTTGTCCGAGGATTGATGAACAAGTTTGAGCGAGATTTTCTATTAATCCAGCTTCTACAAATTCATTATCAGAAACAAAAATATTATCTTCAGTAATTTTAAAAGAAGTAGTGACTTTTTCTTCCGTCAATTCCAAAATATAATCCGTCATCAGCATTGGTTCACGATGGGGCAGGAAATTGTGGATGTTGATTAAGCTTTGATCTTTCAGTTCCATTTAAAATTATTTCACAACGGTTTTCATCTGCGATTTTGCAATCACATTATCATTAATTTTAGTAATAATTTCTACCAATGTTACGCCCATCATTTCATTAACAATAGTCACTTCTGATTTCAATACATCTCCGGTTTGAGGTAAATTTTCAGCTTCAAAAGATTTGATAGCACCGATGTAACCTGTTGGAGACTCTTTGCCTAAAAGAAAGTATTTGTAACCTGTATGTAAAGCCACACTCTGCGCCTGATGTTCAATCAAACCAGAAGCTTGAAAAGTATTTTCATTAACAAAAATATTGTCTTCTTTAATGACAAATTCGGAAATCAAATGATTTTCCGAATATTCCAAAAGTCCGCTTACCATTACAAAAGGAAACTTTTGCGGGATCAGACCTTCTATAAAGTCTTTGTCAGAATTTGGTAAAGTGCTTCCCATTAACAAACCGTCAATAATGCACAAGAATAAGCGAATCTTCCACTCTCCGGAACACAAAGAAGAATTTTTTCTCCTTTCTTCAGTTTGCCAGAATTCATCAGTTGTTCAACAGCAATGAAGATTGATCCAGCACCAATATTTCCAACCTCGGAAAGATTATAGAACCATTTTTCCCAAGGGAAATCCAAACCTACATTGGCAAATTCTTCCTTCAAACCGTCTTTGAAATAACCGGAAGAGATGTGCGCCAATACGTGATCTACAGATTCCGGATCCAGCTCGTGTTTGTCAAAAGATGCTCTCAAACTTTGCGCACCTTTTACAAGGATATATTGATCCAGAATTTTTGTGTCTTGCTTCAAAGCGAAAATCGATTGCTTCAACCACTCGTCAGAAGGATAATCTGCCCAGGATTTTAAGCTTCCGTCTTCCTGCTTTTCACATCCTGAGTACATACAAGCTTCGATCTCGTGAGCGTAAGAGTAGAAATCAATCCATTCGATTCTTAAAGACGTCTGGTTTTCTCTTGGTTTGTTTTCCAATAAGAATGCACCCGCACCGTCAGAAAGCATCCATCTCAAAAACTCTCTTTTGAAAGCGACGATTGGTCTTTCTTCCAATAGCTTCAGGTTTTCAGCTTCGTGATCAAATTTGTCCGCTGTCATCCAAGAAGAAAATCTCTCAGAACCTACGCAAACGGCATTGTTCTTAACACCAGCTTTTACGGATAGGAAACCGTAATTAAGTGCGTTCATTCCAGAGTTGCAAAGTCCCATAGAAGTGTTGATTTCTACAGATTTATTGATGTTCAACTCACCGTGAACCATTGATGCGTGAGATGGCTGGATTTGGTCTGCAGAAGTCGTCCCACAAGACAGGAGTTCCATATCTTCTTTTTTGAAATTCTCATCAAAAAGCCCGTTAATCGCACTAGCTGTAATCTGAGCATTGGTATGAGTGGGTTGTCCGTTTTTGTCAAGAGCATAATATCTGGTTTTGATTTGATTATTCCTCAAAATCAATGCTCTTGCTTTAGAAGGTGTGTTGTTTACCAAACCAAGATAGCTTTCCATATCGTCATTGGCTATCGGTTCGTTTGGTAGGTATGTAGAAGATTTGGTGATATAAACGTTACTCATTTTTTATTTTAAATTAATTCCTTGTAAATATTCTCTTTGTTTTTTTCTTTTAAACCACAATATTGGTGTCATAAGGATATGTGGGACCAAAACTATGGGCGAAATAATCCAGATCGCTGCCATCAAATATACCTTAAAGAATTTTATCAGCAAAGGACGCTTTTCTTTTTTCTTGATAATGAGATTGGACCATACGGTGAAAATTTTGTTCCCGACTTTCTCTACTCTTACCAAAAAAGGTCTTATTTCTACCGCTCCGTTTTTTACCAGCTCGGGCTGAAGATCCTTAAAGTTATTTTCGCGCAAATGCCCTTCAATAATCTTACCATACTTGACAGAACCAGAAATTTCTTCATCAGAAATTCCGGCTGCAGGTAAAATTCCAGATTTTTCTTTTTGGCCGGTTGTCAGCCAACGCAGGATTGTAAGAACGCTGGTATAATTGTCGTGTCTGTCAACCAACGCAATATTTCCAACTAATTGAGCTTTCAAATCACGCAGATAGACTTTTAGTTTTTCCTGAGAAAGCATCCACATATTTCTGGTTCCTGAGATAGTAACAACAGGAGTATCTTTCAAAATATTTTCTGCATAACCGCTTTTCAGAAATGAAATAATTGGAATAGAAGGTGTTAAATACCAAACCTGATATCCGAAAAGGATGAGATCAAATTTTTGATTCAGAACATCTTCTGGCGGAGGTAATATTTCACTTGGGATTTGCAGATAAGATTCTGGAAATGTATTGAAAAAAACATCACTTGGCCACGGAAAAGGGAAGTCCTTTTTGAGCTGGATGTTGTAATAAGTGACACTATATTCGTCTTTTTTTTCCTCAAAAGGCTGAGCTATATTCTTCACAATATCCTTCAGTTGTCCGGTTTGTGAATAGTATATGACAAGAATTTTTTTAGGCATTAAAAAAATGGTTTTATACAAAACTATGATATTTAGCCCTTATTCTCATTTTTTTTGTAAACTTTTATGGTGTTTGAGTCAAATATTAAAGAATAATTCTTGTTAGAAAACAATAACACTTTTGTTTTTAATAAAATAACAGTTTCCGGAAAATCAACAATTTTTGAGAGATCGAAGTGGTCATCAGAAATCAAAAGCACATCAATGTTTTTATTGACCTTAGAAATGTTGTTGATATAATTGATTTTTCTTGTCTTAACAACATAACTCTGTTCAGCAACTTCTCGTTTTTCTTCATTACTAACAAAGCTGAAAATCTTTCTACTTGCGTGATAAAGACTTAAAAGAACATCTTTTTGACCAAAGTCATCCGCAATGTGTAGAATCACTGCGTCTTTTGAAATGCGTTTGTCCAGTTCAAAATAAACCGATTTATTCGCTTCGAAATCTTGTTTGATTTCTTTTACAACGTGGTTTTCTTTATAAAGGAAACTCAAGAATAATTTTTTTCTGAAGTAATTTTCATCTTCCAATTCTGTTCTCAATTCTGAAAATTTTTCTCTGAACAATGCATTGATTTTCTTCGTTCTTTCAGAATAATTTTTCCCAAAACTCAAATCACTTTTATCGATTCTATCACCAACTTTGATTGTAATGGCGCCATCGTAAATAATGAAATCGCCTTTGGGAAGAACTTCGGAATTTCCGTGAATGTAAACTGGAACAATATCCAAATCAAATTGCTCTGCAAGATAAAATGCACCTTTGTGAAATCTTTTAACATCATTGTCGAAAGAGCGTTTCGCTTCAGGAAAAACCATCAAAGAATAGCCGTTTTTCACTTTTTCTTTCAGTTTTTCCATTCCATTTTCGATGCCTTGAGAAACAGGATAGAAGCCTAAAGCCTTCACGAGTTTCCCAAAAACCGGAGACTCGTAGACCCAATCATTAACAAGGTAAACGATTTTGTGAGTTGTCATCGCCATTGCCAATGTGTCAAGAAACGATGTGTGATTAGCAATAATAATAGAAGGTTTGCTAAAGTCTTCATTCGGATTTCTGATAACAGTTTTTTTAACAAAAGGGTTGGTGTATAAAACCGAAGCAAGAAACTTTGCAATGAATTTTTTAATGAAAATCAAAGTGTTGCCTTTTGCATTCTTCACAAAAATACTTCCGAAAACCGAAAATAAAAAGCCACCTAAGCCATAATATATGAACGATAAAACAGAGTGCAAAAACAGTCTTAAAGTAATTGGCGATAATCCTTTTTTCTGTCGATTAATAATTAAAAACCTGAACCAAAACGGATACAAAGTTGAGGTAATCACAATCACAGAAAACATTCCGATCAAAGCAACCAAAGCTAAAGAATGTAAAGCCGGATGTTTTGCGAAAATCAAAGAGCCGATGGATAAAATCGTCGTGAAAACTGCCAAAATAATAGAAATTCTGTACGTTGGAAGTTCATTTTTTCCGGTTGTATGTTCTTTCTGCATCGCTTTGGTTAAGAAAATACTGAAATCGTCACCAACTCCAAAAACCAAAGTACAGACAACGGTGCTGAAAATATTTAATTCCAAACCAAGAAAATACAATATTCCCGCCGTCACAACTCCCGTTAAAACAATTGGGAACATTGTGAGAAGCGATAATTCGAAATTTCTGAAGAAAACGATAATTGTTAAGACAATTGCTAAAAGAGAATAATTAATCAACGTATTGAAATCATTTTTCAGCAAACCTAAAAAGTTCTCATTCATCTGTTGACGGTCGATTGCCAAAGCTTCGTGACTTTTTTCGACATCTTTTATGAAAGCATCTCTTTTCTTTTCATCCACTTTTACCACATTCGAAACGGTATAAAAACCATTTTCATTGCTCAGAAATTCAGAAATTTGTAGTGCTTTTATTTTTTCGTAGTCTTTTAAACTTAAAGTGGAATAGGGTTTATTTAAATTTTCATTAAACTGATCAAATGCAGAAGAATTAAAACCAAATTTATTTCCGTTTTGAACCAATTCAGAAATTGTTTGATCTTTTTTGTCTTGATTCCAAAACTGATTCCATTTTTCAACCTTTTTTTGCTGATCTTCTTTCGATAATACAACATTTCCAATTGAATTGTAGCTTAAAATTTTACCTTCTTTTTTTTCTTTTTCTAAAAACTGACTCAATTGGGAGTTTCTTTCTAAAGCTTCATTTTCAGAATTTCCATAAGAAATCGTATAAATGGATTTCGAAGTGATGTCTGATAACTTTTCAAGCTTGGCTTCACTGATTTTTAAATCTTTCGGAATGTAATTTAAATCGCCAATATCTTCATTAAAACCAACGTGGCGAAACCCAAAAAGACACGCAATAATCATAATTGAACAGACAATAATCAAAGGTTTGTTCTTTTCGTAAGGGTAATTACCAATTTTATCGATGAAGTTCGTGCTTACTTTATCTGATTTTTCTTTCGGATGATACAATTGCGGAACAATAATTAAAGCAGCAAACGAAGAAAGGAAAACAGTAATTGCAGCAAAAAGCCCGAGATCTTTCAATGCTTCAGAACGAACGAAAACCAAACATAAAAATGAAACGGCAGTCGTTGCGCTACTCAGAATGATTGGTTGCGTGATTTCTTTGTAAAGCTCTTCAATATTGTTGTTGTGTTTGTAATGCGTTAAAATATGGAGCGCATAATCAATTGTAATTCCGATGAGAATCGCACCAACACTTAATGAAATTGCCGAAATTTTATCTTTAATAAAGTATAAAATCATCAGTGAAATGAAAACGGCAAAAACAGTCGGTAAAAAAACAATGAGCGGCGTAAAGAAATTCCTGAAATAATACATTAGTAAAATCAACAAAACTGTCATCGAAATAATGACTGTATTCTGAATGTCTTTTTTGATCTGTTGAGCATTGGCAACCGCAATTACAGGCGAACCGAAATAACTGATTTCTGTTTTTCCTTTAAAACTTTTGTTGATGTCGTCTTTGATTTCATTTAAATTGTTGACGAAAACTTCGTTGTTTTTGGTGTCGTTGCTTTTGTTTTTCGGATCGATGAAAAGCAGAAGGTTTTTTCCGTCTTTGGTAACGATGTAATTGTCTTCGAGTTTAAAATCTTTGCTGATATTTAAAGCATTCAGTTTCTTGATTCCGAGAAAAGTAATTCCGAGCGGATCTTTTTTGATAAATTCTTTTGTAACTAAACTTGTCGGAGAAACTAGCGATACATAATTACTTTCAACCTGTCTTGCTATGCTGTCTTCATTGAGCTTTCTTTCAATTTCTTTATAATCGTTTTCATCCAAAAACAAAGGCAAATTCTGATTCACGAAATCAAAAGTCTCAGAAATTTCATTGTCATTTACTTTCCCCTGAACCGAACCGATGTATTTTTGTAAAGGTTCAATTTTATTTAAAAAAGTATCTGCAGTTTCTGAAAGTTGGAAATTGTCGTCTTTCGATTTGTTTTCGATGATGACAATGATTTTGTCTGAAAAATTGAGTTGTTTCAGAACTTTGGCCGTTAAATCAGACTTGTCATTTTTCGGAATAATCTGATTGATGTCTTCCTCAAAGTTAATTTTGGAAGCAAAAAATCCGCAAATGACAAGAATTCCCAAAGCTGCTGCAATGGAAATGAGTCGGTTTTTAGAGATAAAATAATATAACTGGATGAAAAAGCGATGCATTTCTGATTATAATAATATGATTACAGATATGATGGCGTTAAGGTTTTTTGTTTTTTCTAAAATCAACTCAATGCACCATTTATTGATGAAATGATCATTAAGTTGGCAAATTTAATGATTTTTGATTTGGAAAGACTTGAGAAATAAGATTAAATATTTATATTCGTTGTCAAAAAACCATAATTAATGAAAAAAATCTATTTTTTATACATCGTATCACTTTTTTTATTGTTTTCCTGTAAAGAAGATGATAATTCTGTAATAGAATCTTCAATTTCAGGACCTACCGTCAATTTTGATATTAATGCTGTTCCGTATTCAAAATTATCGACCTATTCTTTTTTCAGTGGAGATTTGAAAGATTTGATACCAGTAGCTAAAGTGATTCCTTATGAGCCGGCAAGTTCTTTGTTTACGGATTATGCTCTGAAGAAAAGATTTATTTGGATGCCTGAAAATACAAAAGCTAAATACATAGAAGATGGCAAAATACTAGATTTTCCGGTTGGAACAACTTTGATAAAGAATTTTTATTATAATACTATACAACCCAATAATGCAACGAAAATCATCGAAACAAGATTGATGATCAAAAAATCCACGGGATGGGTCTTTGCAGAATATGTATGGAATGATGCCCAAACAGAGGCTACTCTTTTAACCGGGGAAGATTTTGAAAGCGGAAGTTCTAAGGAAATTACTTTCAAAAAACCAAATGGCGAGAGCATCACAACAAATTATAGAATACCATCGGAAACTGAATGTTTTGCCTGCCACAGATTAGATGGTAAAGCAATTCCAATTGGTACAAAACCTCAAAATTTGAATAATATATATAGTTATTCTACCAAGAATATTAAAAATCAGTTACAAAAACTGGTAGATGAAGGTTATTTGGCGAGCTATCCTTCTACTATTAATTCCACAGTAGACTATCGTGATAAAAGTAAACCTGTGGACATACGCTTACGGTCTTATCTTGATGCAAATTGCTCCCATTGCCATCAACAAAATGCCCGTTGTGATTATCGTGCGCTAAGGCTGAATTTTAATCAGACCACAAACTTGACAAATCTTGGTGTATGTGTCACAGCAGCCGAGCCTGTGAGTTCAACCATTTCAAAAATTGTTGCTCCAGGAAATTATAATAAATCGGTAATGCACTATAGACTGCAATCCACAGATGGGAGTAACATGATGCCATTGTTAGGAAGAACAGTGGTGCACGACGAAGGTATCCTATTGGTGCGGGAATGGATCAATTCACTAACACAAACTTGTAATTAAAACTGATAACAGACATGAAAAAACTATTACTATTTACCTTCTTGTACTCTATAACTATTGTGACAGCACAATCATCCTGTAATAATGCGGTGAATCTTACAGGTGTAGGAACATATACGGTTAGTGGGATCACCGGAACGGCAGCTCCTTCTGCATGCGGATTGGAGTATGGTATTGGAACAGCCGGAGCATGGTACAAATATACGCCAACTCAAGAAATGAATGTCACTGTGTCTACCGTAATTGCAGGACAAACAAATGATACGAGGATAATGGTATATTCCGGAGATTGTACAACATTAGCTTGTTTAGTTAGTAATGATGATTATTCCGGATATTCTGCGCAGGTAAATTTCAGAAGTTCAGCCAACACTACATATTATATCGTCTTTGATAATAAATGGAGCAGCTCCGGATTTCAATTCAAATTATCAGAATCTGTAGTGGTACCGGATAGGCTTTCTTTCACTTCCCAAATCGTAAGTGGGGCTTCTGCGGCATATAATAATTGCATAGTTGACATGAATGGAGATGATCTGGATGATATTGTCTCTGTGGTCAATAAAACAAAAATTGTCATTTCTCATCAAAAACCGGACGGAGGATTTACCGATGTTACTTATACGATTCCAAGTACCATAGTAGAACCAGAATGGAGCATTGCTGCAGGAGATTATGATAATAATGGTTTTAATGATTTGCTCTATGGTTCATCAACCGGTGTCACTTTTGTGAAAGCAAATGCTACCGGAACTGGCTACACTATTGAGAGAAAGACCCAAAACTATTTGACACAGCGTACCAATTTTGTAGATATCAATAATGATGGAAAATTGGATGCTTTTGTTTGTGATGATAATGGTCCTAACAGATATTACCTGAATGACGGAACCAATATGAATCATAATCGTGGTGGCTTAGGCGATTTTCCTTCAGGCGGAAACTATGCTTCAACTTGGACAGATTATGACAATGACGGAGACCTTGACCTTTTCATCGCAAAATGTGGAGAAGGCGGTTCAGGAGTTGGAGGTAATATTGATGAGTTGTACAGAAACAATGGTAATGGAACCTTTACTAATGTAGCAAACTCCGCTAATTTGGCAGAACCTTCCCAGAGTTGGTCTGCTGCTTGGGGGGATTTTAATAATGATGGATATATGGACACAATGATCGGAATCAATTCTGATACTGATGGACTAAATAAGGTTATGAAAAATAACGGAGATGGAACATTTACAGACGTTACCGCAGGATCAGGATATGAAAACATTACGGACTCTAGCCGAGAATATGTAACATACGATTTTGATAATGATGGTTTCCTGGATATATTAGGGGCTGGAAATACCATTATGTTCGGCGATGGCAACTTCAAGTTCACTCCCAATGGTAATCCCTACAACCTGAATATCTACCGCAGACCCGTTGGAGATCTTAATAATGATGGATTTTTGGATATCCAGAGTGGACAGAATATCTTGATCAATAAAGGAAATAGTAATAAATGGTTGAAAGTTACATTGAAAGGGGTTCAAAGTAACAGAAATGGGATTGGTGCAAGAGTGGAGATTTATGGCGCTTGGGGGAAGCAGATCCGTGACGTACAAAGCGGGACAGGATTCGGTAATATGAGTACACTAAATACCCATTTCGGGATTGGGCAAGCCAATGCAATTGCTAAAGTTGTAGTAAAATGGCCGTCCGGAAAAGTAGATACTGTTGAGAACGTAACGCCTAATACGACATTAAATATTGTAGAAGGTTCTACATTAGGAGTTTCTGATGTGCAGGTTGACAAAGACTCATTTACTGTCTACCCTAATCCAAGTCATGATCTTGTTAACTTCAGAACAGAAAAAGGATTTTTACCTATTCAAGTAAAGCTATATGATATGAATGGAAAAATAGTTCTGCAGAAAGACGTTGTCAAAAATTCAATATCTATTAAGCAATTAAGTTCAGGGACATATTTGCTTGTTGCAAATGACAAGACAGGAAATTCCTATTCGCAGAAAATTATAAAGAAATAGCAAAAAGCCTACGTCAAACGATGTAGGCTTTTTTATATCAAAAATATAGATTTTGTATCCGATAGTTTTTTTGAATAATTACAAATACACTATATAAAATAAAAAACCCCTACTTTTGCAAAAATTTTTCTAGAATGCCAAAAAATTTAGTGATCGTCGAATCTCCGGCAAAAGCAAAAACAATTCAGAAATATTTAGGCTCAGATTTCGAGGTTAAGTCCAGCTTTGGGCATATTCGTGATTTGCCTAAAAAAGGAATGGGAATCGACTTGTCGAATTTCACACCGGACTATGAAGTGTCTGCTGATAAGAAGAAATTGGTGACAGAACTAAAAGCTGCAGTTAAAAAAGCAGAAATGGTTTGGCTGGCTTCCGATGAGGACCGCGAAGGAGAAGCGATTGCTTGGCATTTGGCAGATGAGCTAAAACTGAAGCCGGAAAATAGAAAAAGAATTGTTTTCCACGAGATTACTAAAAATGCAATTCTAAAAGCCATCGATAATCCAAGAGATATTGACCAGAATTTGGTTAATGCACAACAGGCTAGAAGAGTTTTGGACAGAATCGTAGGTTTTGAGATGTCGCCAGTGCTTTGGAAAAAAGTAAAAACTGGTTTGTCTGCTGGTAGAGTTCAGTCTGTTGCGGTACGATTGGTTGTAGAAAGAGAAAAGGAAATCAGAAGTTTTGTTCCAAAGCCAAGTTTCAAAGTGGAAGGGACTTTTCTTAACAATGCAAAACATGAGATTGCTGCTAAACTGAAAAAAGATTTTGAGAAAGAATCTGAGGCAGAAAAATTCTTGGAATTAGCAAAAACAACAGATTTCAAAGTTCTGAATGTTGAGACCAAACCTGGATCTCGTACAGCATCTGCTCCGTTTACAACATCTACGTTACAACAGGAAGCTTCTTCCAGATTGGGTTATGGTGTGACGACAACGATGCGTCTGGCACAAAGGCTTTACGAGGAAGGATTCATCACATATATGAGAACGGATTCCGTGAATCTTTCTCAGGAAGCGATCAATGGAGCAAAGACACAAATCATCTCAGAATACGGTGAGAATTATTCCAAGCCGAGAAATTATACTACAAAATCGTCGTCTGCACAGGAAGCGCACGAAGCGATTCGTCCGACAGATTTTTCTGTGAAATCCATTGGTGATGCGCAATTGAACAAATTGTATCAATTGATTTACAGAAGAACTTTGGCGTCGCAAATGGAGAATGCTAAAATCGAGAAAACTGTTATCGAAATTGGGAATTCAAAATTGCCACAACACTTCGAAGCGCAAGGTGAAGTTATTGTTTTTGATGGTTTCCTTAAAGCTTACGGCATTGTAAAAACTGAAGATGATGATGACGAAAGCAACGAAAAACTGTTACCGAAAGTAGCAATTGGCGAAGCTTTAGACTATAAAAAAATAACAGCAACAGAAAAATTCACGAGACCATCAGCTAGATTTACCGAAGCTGGTTTGGTTAAAAAACTGGAAGAATTGGGAATCGGTCGTCCATCGACTTATGCACCGACTATTCAAACCATTCAGAATCGTGAATATGTTGATAAAAGAGAAATAGAACCACAAACGAGAGAAATCGTAAAAATGACTTTGGGCAAAACCGGAGTTAAAAAGGAAGTTCTTGATGAGAAGTTTGGTGGTGATAAAAATAAATTTGTTCCTACGGATATTGGTGAAGTGGTGAATGATTTCCTAATCAATAATTTTGCTGAGATTTTAGATTATGGATTCACGGCCAGAGTAGAAGAGGGCTTTGATGAGATTGCCAACGGTGACCAGAAATGGAAGGAAATGATGACGGATTTCTATTCGAAATTCCATCCAAGGATTGAAGACGTTGAGGAAAATGCAGACCGTGCCAATGGCGAAAGAATCTTAGGTGTTGACCCTAAAACCGGTAAAAACGTTCACGCAAGAATTGGAAGATTTGGACCGATGATTCAGATAGGCGAGCAGGACGATGAGGAGAAACCAACGTTTGCTTCACTGATGGCGAATCAAAATATTGCGACCATCACACTGGAGGAAGCTTTGGAATTGTTCAAGTTACCTTTTGATTTGAAAGAAGTGGATGGTCAGCCCGTTTCTGTGGGGGTTGGTAGATTTGGACCTTATGTGAAATGGGGCGAGACTTACATCAGTGTTCCGAAAGGGGAAGATCCATTATCTATTGACCAAAATAGAGCAGAGGAAATCATCAATGAAAAGAAAGTGGCAGATGCGCCGATTGCTAACTACAAAGGTGAGCCTGTAACCAAAGGAACGGGAAGATTTGGACCTTTTATCAAATATCAAAGTATTTTCATCAACGTTCCGAAACGTTATAACTTCGATAATCTTTCTCAAAACGACATCAATGAATTGATTGATGCCAAACTGGAGAAAGAAGCCAACCGATATATCCAACATTGGGAGGCTGAGAAAATCTCTATCGAAAATGCTAGATGGGGACCTATTGTAAAACACGGCAAAAATATCTACAAAATCCCGAAAAAGAAAGATGACTCTAAATATGAAGCAGAAGACTTGAAAGGTGTTTCTTTGGATGAGGTAAAAAAATGGATCACGGCACAAGACCCGAAAGCTTTTGCTGAAAAGAAAAAACCAGCCGCTAAAAAGCCCGCTACGAAAAAAGCGACAACAGCTAAGAAAGCGCCGGCGAAGAAGAAGTAATTAGACTTTATAAAAATAGAAAGCACAGATTTTTGGTCTGTGCTTTTTAATTAGTTGCTGATGATTAGCACTTTGTTGTATTGCTCAAAGTCAGGAGACTTTGCGCAGCGGGGCATATTTATGAAAATATTATTTTTTACTTTTCTTTTCAAGTAATGATTTCATACTATCAGTAAATCCTTTTGCTGATTCTTTGCTTTGAATAATTTGATTTATCAAAAATGTCAATATACTTTTCACGTGGCTTGCGTTTTCTAAACAAGCTTGGTCTGTTTCAGCGTGAAGACCCTCGCTAAGTTCACTATGTAAAACTCCAAGTGGATTCATTCCATTAGGTTTTAGAATCGATGGAAGCAGGTCTTTAACTAAGTCGATTTTGTCTTGAGTTACTCTCGTTTGTTTCGTTTTTTCTAATGCAATTTTGTATGCTACTTTATTTACTTCTTCAACTAAATCGGTAATAGAGTCAAGAAGCTCGTCAATTATTTGTTCAGTAATTCTTCGATAATAAGAAAATGCACCAATGCCATAACCTTGAGATTCGCAAACAAGCCCTTTTCTAAATGTCTTCGCGTGTTTACCAAGAATGCTTTCAAGATTTTTATCCATCTTAATTTCCCATTCAGGATATTGTCCAAATTTATAAACATAGTCTAACTCTGGACTGATATATACGTCAAACTGTCGTGTAAACTGTCTACAAGATTGACACAGATATATAAGTCTCACTTTTTCGTCAGCACTACTTGGATTTGAATATTTTTGAAACTCCGCATATCTATTAGTCATATTAAATGTTTGCAAATTTCCACAGTTCCTACAAACCATATTTATTGCAGGTGTAGGAATTCTATCCATTGTTTGTGGAACAGATAAATTAAACTTTCTAAATAGTGAGTATTCCTCTAAAAATTCTTTATTCATATTTTATGTTTATGTAATGACCGTAAAATTCAAATATACGTATTGCTTCAATATAAAATATAAACCACTTGGCTTATCCTAAAATTGGAAGAATTAATGATTTGTTTTTTTATCTAATCCACCCAAAAACACTCACCAACCAATCTTTTACACTCATCATCTAGTCTCCTAGACTCATCATCTAGTCTCCTAGACTCAAAAACGAGTCTTTTATACTGGATTTCAAGTCTTTTTCACTCAACGTTGAATCTCGGAGACTGGAATTTTAGTCTTTTATACTAAAAACGAACCTTTTATACTGGTTTTTGAGTGTAAAAGAGTCGTTTAGATAGTTTGAGAAGTGAATTTACTCTGTGTCAGGTTTCTTTTTGTTGCCTTTTCTCGTGAATCTCTTGCTGAGGTCGGCGTAAATTGGTGTTGCGGTTGCTACGCCTTTATTGGACGCTTCTTTTACTGCACCATAATAAAGGAGGGCTGCCAAGAGCGCTTCGTTGCCTGCAATGGTAATCGTGTCGCTGAGGTCGGATGCCAATTGTTCCGCTAGATTACGAATTGGCGAAAGTCCGGTTACCACGGCTTCATCCTTTAGGAACTCTGGTCTATCCATATAATTAGGAGCAAATTCCGAATTAGTGTTCGTGTAGTCTTTTACTTTTTGTACGGTAGCAACTGTCTTGTCGCCCATTTTGAAAATTGATGCTTTCTCACCTGGCGCCAAGGCTTGCACATAAGGTGCGACTAGAATTCTTACTTCTTGTAGTTTTTCGGTGGCTTTTGCCAATATTGCAGGCGGAATCACGATACTGATTTGATTTTTTGTGCTCATCGTTTGTGATTTTTTTGTTAAACAATCAAATGTAGTAAACTACAATAGACGATAGATTTACAAAAGTTAATTTTTAAAATTTTAATAAAATTTTGGATGAAAGATTTTGATTATCCAAGCCGAAACCGCAGGATACTTCCCTGAACCGATTGCTTTAACTTAGCTGAAAATCAAAAGATATGAGCGCATCTAGAAACTTTAGCCGAAAAGATTTTATCCAAACCTCTGCTTTGGGAATGGCTGCGATGTTTTTTGGTTCGTCATTTACCAAGGTACTTGATTTTTCGGAGAAGCCCTATTTCAATTTGAAACCGATTGGGCGGCAGTTTTCTTTGGATGGTTACTACATCTGGTGCAGCTCACCCATCTGGGGAGACGATGGTAAGGTTCATCTTTTCTACTCCCGATGGAAGAAGGAAAAAGGGATGGGCGGTTGGCTGAATGGCTCCGAGATTTGCCGTGCAGAGGCGGATTCGCCGTTTCATCAATTCGAACATAAGCAGGTAATTCTAAGTCCAAGAGGTGGTGGGTTCTGGGATGCGACGACTTGCCATAATCCCTTAATCAAAAAGGTGGATGGCGAGTGGCTGTTGTTTTTTATGGGAAATTCTAATGGGAAAACCAACACCAAAAGGATAGGATTAGCAACGTCCAAAACTCTGGACGGCGATTGGCAAAGACCAGAACAACCTTTGTTGCTTCCAGGAAAAGAAGGCGCTTGGGATGATCATTGTACCACCAATCCTGCTTTTGTAAAAGGGAATGATGGTAAATACTGGCTGTTCTACAAATCCTGGAACACCTACGAGTATGAAACCCAAAAAGGCGCAGTGAGGGGTAACCGAAAGTATGGTTTAGCAAAAGCTGATTCACCTCTGGGACCTTACACCCAAGTCTCCGAAAATCCCGTCATTGACTTTTCGAATATGCCAAACAATGCCCAATTGGAAGATGCTTTTGTCTGGCAACACAATGGAAAGTTCCACCTTGTGGCGCGCGATATGGGATTTTATAACCACGAATTTGGCTTGCATCTAACCTCCAAAAATGGTGTGAGCTGGACAAAGCCAAAAATCGCCTATCTCGATATGAAATCTTATGTCACAGAACCAACGCCTCCAAAACATTTGAAACGATTTGGCAGACTGGAGCGCCCGATGCTTCTGATGAGCAAAGATGGAAAGAAACCTCAGTTTTTATTCGGAGCTACACAAGGCGGAGCGTTTGAAACTTCTACCACTTTTGTGTTTGAGATTTTGAATAAATAGATTAAAAACAGGTGTCACGAGAAAACTTCATCAAATTTTGTGTGCTTTGTGATGAACTTTGTGTCTTTGTGTTTAGCAAATCACAAAAAATTAATGAACAGTCTGAAGTTTTATTAATATTTTTGCCCTTAAAACCAAGAAAACACATTTCCTGATGGGTGGAAAATTACAATTGGCAAATCTTAAAAACTTTCCCTGGCTGATTTTTTTCGTAGCGATCGTTATTTGGGTTGCAATGGCAGGCGCCAATTTTTATTACCAGAATCAAGGTGGTTACACCGGCACAGGTATCCTTTTCCCGATTTCTGTCATCTATCCCAATCAGTTTTTGTGGAGTGGATTTGTGTTTGCATTTCTATTTTTGATTGCGGGGATTTTCGCTTTCATGTATTCTGAAAGACTGAATGTCGTTCTTCTTTTTGTTATCGCTATTGTTTTGGTTTTATTAGGCAATCTGAGTCAAGGGAATTTTGATATTGCTTTCCTGCAACCGTTTTACCTGAAAGGGAGACAATATTATACCGACGCTTTGGCGATTACCGACGGACAAATTTGGTTAAGAGATTTCTCCAAAAATCTGGAGCATTTCCAGATGCACACCAAAACGCATCCGCCATTTGTAACGCTTTTGCATTATTGGATTCTGAATATTTCTAATATCGAGACTCTTGCAATTGTGTTTTTTGCGATTGGAAGTTTGTCTTTCCCATTGTTTTATAAGATTCTGCTTTATCTAGGATTTGAAGAAGCCAGAAGGAAATGGATGCTGCTTTTGTTGGCGGTAATTCCTTCCGTTAATATCTATCTTTTGGTCTCTATTGATGCATTGGTTCTGACATTAACCTTGATTTTTCTATTAGGATTTGCGAGAATTTTTCATCAGAAGAGAATTGATTCTATTTCATTTTTGTTAATTTCTTCTGGATTGATTCTGACTAATATTTTGACATTTTCAGGGTTATTTCTATTCGCATTTCTTGGCTATATCAGTTTCTATTTTTTAGTCAAAGGAAAATGGAATTTTGTTTGGCTAAGTTTGATGAGCGCTGTTGTTTTTGTTTTGACTTTCACAGTAATTTATTCAACAACCGGATATAATCAATTAGAGACATTTCTACTAGCATCGCAATCCGAAAATCCGGATGGCTTCCGATTATTCCATCAGCCATTTGTTTATCTGATGACAAGATTGGAAGATATTGGAGAGATTTTTCTGTTTCTGTCTTTTGGTTTTTTAGCCGTTTTCTTTTCCAAGAAATCAGGAACGGAAGTTTTTGAAAACCGGAATATCAATATTTTGTTTTTCTCAGCCATCACGGCCATTTCGACAATGCTTTTGACAGGTGCTTACGGAACCGGAGAAACGGCAAGAGCTTGTTTGTTTTTGGTGCCTTATTTCCTCATTTTGTTGAAGGATATTAGTTCTGATCAATTTAAAACCTTGTTTTATCTATGCCTTCTCCAAACTTTTGGGATGCAGATGATTGGGAATTTTTATTGGTAAAACACTTTTGCTATGCTGAACAATTTAACAGGACTGAGATTCTATACTGCATTTTGGGTTTTCCTCTACCACTTTTGCGTTTATACCGGAGGATTGGATAATTTCTTCGTGAAGAAAGGCTATTTGGGTGTTGATATTTTCTTTGTGTTGAGTGGTTTTATTTTGACCTATGCTTATCATAAAAGCTTTATTTTGGAAAAAGTAACCTCAAAGAAATATTATAATTTTCTGGTTAAAAGATTTGCAAAAATCTATCCGCTTCAGATATTGACTTTTGTAATTGTTGGAGCGCTTTTGTTTGTTGGAAAATATGTTTTTCATCAAAAAGATCTGATTATAAGACCTGATCATATTGTTTCAAATCTCTTGATGATTCACGCCTGGAACATCAATGATGCATTGAGCTGGAACACACATTCCTGGAGTTTGTCAGATGAATGGTTTGCTTATCTGTTCCTATTCATTATAGCAGCTTTTATCATCAAATTGAGTAAATTTTGGGGCAGAATTGTTCTTGGTGCTGTTGTTCTTTTCTTTATTGTAAGATGGTTCAATATAGAGAATTTTGACCTTAATGAATATACTTTTAACGGAATCGAAAGGATTGTTCCTGAGTTTTTCCTGGGAATTTTAATAGGATTATTAAGATTTGATTTTAATATTTCGAAAAACGCAGCGAGTGTGATTTTTGCGGCTAGTGTTTTGGCTTTATTGACTCTTACAATCACAGATTACAAAGTTGATGCTTTGTGTATGTTGCTGTTTGCTGGGATGATTTATTCATTATCATTTCCAACGTATTTTGATAAGTTATTCAATTCAAAAAGGATGGTTTATCTGGGCAATATTTCTTTTGCTTTTTATATGTTTCAGCTAACGGCGTTTTATTTGTTCAAGCCGTTTCAAAACTATATCGGAAAACTGAATGTCTCAGGATATATTTCCAGTCCTGTAGAGTTGTTGATATTGGTTTTGATTAATTTGACGATGGCTTCTTTGGCTTTCAAATATTTTGAAGAACCGGTAAGATTGTATTTATTAAAAAAAATGATTAAAAAATAATTAATATCAGAAAAATTAAACCAAATTAATACTTGTTTAATAATCTTAAAATAAGAATTATATTTGAAGATTCTAACGAGAAAAACACATAGCACAAAGGCAATTAATGGCATTTTTACACCCCATTTTCACCATTATTTTTGTTTTTTTAATTCTTTATAGTTTTGTAGAGGTTAACAGAGACGAGAATTCTAAAACTCCGAAATTTATTTTTTGGACGATTGGTGTATATATGATTATTGCGATTGGTTACAGGCGTTATGTTGGAGCAGACTATCCGGTTTACGATTCGATGTACAGCCAATATTTTCCTACAATTGAATATGGACAATTGGTAGATAAAATGCTGTTCCGACAATCCAGAATAGATATCGAGTGGATGTATGCGATGCTCAATAAGTGGGTATATGCAACAGGTTTTCCTTTCAAAGAATTTACATTGATAAGCGCAATTATAACCATTGGAGGAAAGCTGATGGTTTTCTACAAAGACTCCAAATATCCTGTTTTTGCTATTCTTTTATTTTTTATTCCAGGGTATTTCATTGCAGATAGCGGGCATATGAGACAAGCATTGGGCATGACGATGTGTATGCTCTCATTCACATTTATCAAAGATAGAAAAGTATGGTGGTTCCTTTTATGTATGTACGTTGCATACGGATTTCATAAATCAACCATTATCTTTTTGCCGGCTTATTGGATTGCAACAATTCCAATGAACTCCAATAAGATTTTTTATTCTATTCTTGCCTGTGTAATATTATCGCCTTTTCAAGTATATAATCTATTTTCTTCCTTTTTGGAAACACTTAATGTTCAGGACGTTTCTAATGGGTATAATGGATATATCAATTACGAAGCTTCAGGATCCAGTTTCATGGACGGTCAAATCTTAGTTTTCAGCTTTTTGTTGATTACTTATGATAAAGTTGCCTGTGAGAAAATATATTATTATGAGTATATGCGAAATCTCTTGGTGATGGGTGTCTGTCTTTATTTTATAATGAGAAGTAATCCTGTTTTTTCTACAAGATTGGTGGGCTCATATTTAGCATTTGCATCGCTTGTAATTACTAATATTATTGCGGCTATGGATAATAAAAATATCAAAAAGTTGGCACACCTGTTCTTTGTAGTTTTTATGATATTTTACTATTTTGTATTTGTAAAGTATCAGGGAGATGCTGGACGATTCACACCAGATAAATATCAAAACTTCCTTTGGTTTCCTCAATAAAAATAAATGAAAAATAACATAACACTTTTAATAATATTTCTAATTCTTGGATTATTGATTTTTTTCAATATTCAGGTGGTTATGGATTTTGCGGGAAGATATATTTATCCCTTGGATGATGCGTACATTCATCTTTCTATGGCGAAGAATTTTGCTGAATTTCAAACCTGGGGAATTACCCAATATGAATTTTCTTCCACAACATCGTCTCCGCTTTTCACATTTTTATTAGCAATTCTGATTAAAGTGTTTGGAAATTGGGAATATATCCCGCTGGTTGCGAATAGTGTTGCAGGAATTGGATTAATTCTGATTTTTCATCGGTATCTGAAACGATTTTCCCCGACAACTTATATCATTGTTTTATCATCTGTAGTTTTATTAATGCCATTGCATCTGATGATAATGACAGGGATGGAACACGTTTTTCATACATTGGCGATGGTTTTGGTTTTACTAGGATTTCAAAAATACCTTGAAGATAAAACCCCGAGAAACTTTTCGAATCTTGCTTTATTTTCTATCATTGCCGTAGGTTTCAGATATGAGAGCTTATTTTTCATTTTCTCTATTTGCGTTTACCTTTTCTTTCTTAAGAAAGATTATGTCATAAGCATTGCTTTAGGACTCTTTGCAATCGTTCCGGTTGTGGTTTACGGATGGATCTCATTGGATCACGGTTCGTTTTTTCTGCCTAATTCTTTAATTTTAAAGGGCAATACGAACGATGGAATTGTCGGATTCTTTACCAGAGTTGCAGGAAATGCTTATCGTGGAATTTCGGTTCTGGTATTGATTTTAATATTATTAATCCAGATTTTCAGAAACGTAAAAACTCATAAACTCAAAAACCCTCAAATTCTCCAACACTCCAAAAATGCTGTTCCTTTTGTTGTGTTTTGTGGATTTGCAATTCATCTTTTGTTCGCCAATTTTGGCTGGCTGATTAGATATGAGTCTTATCTGGTTGTCATTGTTTTATTTACGATTACTCCTTTTATTGATGAGGTTTTTCAGAAAAATGTGGCTAATAACGTTTTAAAATTCGGAACAGTTTTTATTTTATTGATAGCACTTTATATGAGATTCGGAACGATGTTGGAAAAACAGCCGATTGCTTCTAAAAATATATTTGACCAGCAGATTCAACTGGCAGATTTCCTACATCAATATTACAGAAACTCGAGAGTTGTTGCCAACGATATTGGTGCGATTACTTACTTTAATAATATTCATCTTTTGGATACTTACGGTTTGGGAAGTATTGAAGTGGCAAAACTGAGAAAAAATGACCATGCCAAATTTACAGATAACAAAGCTTTGCAAAAGTATGTTTATAATGCCGCAAAAAATCAGATGTTTGATGTGGCTTTGGTTTTTGATGAATGGGTAAAAATGCCGGATTATTTTTCAAAAGTTGGAACTTTGACGATTCAGAATAATTATATGGCTGGCGGAACAACTGTTTCTTTTTATTCTGTGCAGAAAGAAAATACACTTAGACTTAGAAATCAATTGATTGAATTTTCCAAAAAGACACCAAAAGATGTTATTATAAAAATTGTAGATTAGAAATTATGAACTTCGAAGACTTTATCATTGCGCCAAGATCATTCCGAACCGAGAAGTGGCAAATCGGAAATAAAATAACAAGCGAAATCAAAGAAGATAGTATTGTTTTGCTTTTCGTTTCAGATTATCGTGGTGCGAATGGCGATGCAGAAAGTCAGGATTTTACAGGGATCAGAAGAGAGTTTTACAAATTATCACAACTAGATTTCGATATTCCGATTATTGATTTAGGTGATCTGGTTTCCGGAAAAACGCCTCAGGATTCGCATTATATTCTGCAGGAAGTTTTGTCGGCTTGTCATTACAAAGGCGCGGTTCCCGTAATTATTGGAGGTAGCAACGATTTGGCTTTTTCGCTGTTTTCAGCGCTCAATTTTCATCAGAAAGATATTAATTATACTCAGATTAGCAACGTAGTTTCTTTGAAGCAGGATGAGGAAATCCACGAGTCCAATTTCTTGAGCAAAATCTTAGGATCCAAAAATTTCTCAATAAAAAATTATCATCACTTAGGTTATCAGAAACATCTCAACGAAATGGATTCTGTGAAATTGATTAAAGAAGTTCAGTTCGACATCATCCGTCTAGCGGAGATGATGAATTCTACGGAGAAAACTGAACCTTATTTCCGAAAGGCAGATTTGGTTACAATTAACTGCGATGCGATTGAAACTTTTGCCGAAGCTTTTTCTATGAATCCACAAGTCAATGGACTGAATAGAAGGGAAATTTGTGCTTATATGAAAGAAATTGGTTTGAGCGAGAGACTGAAATCTGTTGGGATTTTCAATTATAATATTTATTCTGATTCTCAACTCAATCATCAGCTTTTGGCACAAATGATTTGGTATTTGATAGAAGGAATCAATATTCAAAAATCACATCCGAAAGAGAAAACTTATGAGACTTTTTATGTTTTGATTAATGATGAGCAATACGCTTTCAAGAGAGAGGTTTTCAGCAATCTTTGGTATTTTGGCGAGGATGAAAATATCGATAATTGTATTCCGTGTTCAAGATCGGATTTTGATGAAGCTAAGAGAGGCTTTTTAGGTTCAAGATTTACAAGAAATTAAATAAAGCGACGAAGTCTCGAAATATTGGTAGAAAATAATATTCATATATTGGGAGCAACGAAGTTGCGACATATAGGTAATGATAAATCAAGAAAATTTGTTTAAAGTTTCGATCATTGTTCCGGTTTATAACGTTGAGTTATATCTGGAAAAATGCTTGTTGTCATTAGTTAATCAAACTTTGCAGGAAATAGAAATTCTTGTCGTGAATGATGGTAGTCAGGATCAGTCTCAAAAGATTATTGATAAATTTCAGCAAGAATATCCGGACAGGATTTTTGGCTTTATGAAAGAAAACGGTGGATTAAGCGATGCACGAAATTTCGGAATAGATCGAGCGAAAGGACAGTATTTAGGCTTTGTTGATAGTGATGATTATGTTTCCGAAATGATGTTTGAAGAGATGTACAATCTTGCTGAAAAACACAACGCCGAAATGGCAATATGTAATCTTCAAAAGGTGGATGAAAATGGAAATACCACTCAAAAATTAACACAACTTCCAAACTTTCCGGAGAAAATTGTTCTGGAAAATAATCTTTCGGTTTTTTCGGATATTTCTTATTTTGCTTGTAATAAGCTTTTCAGGAGAGAATTATTTCAAGATAAAAGATTCAAAAAAGGAATTCATTTCGAAGATATTGAATTGATTCCTCAATTGTTGCTTCAGTGTCAGACCTTAGCATTCACGCCTAATTATCATTATCAATATTTGGAAAGACAGGATTCTATCAGTAAAAGTCATACTATAAAAGGTCTTGACATTTTGAAAGCTGTAGAAACTGTGAGCAAGAAATTTAGTCAAAGTCAATTTTCTAATCAATTGGAAGCTTTGAAAGGATTTCAGATTTTGGAAGGCGTTTATACATTTCTGGCTTATTTGGCTTTCGTAAAAGATGCTGGCGATTTTGATAAAATGTCACAAGAACTGGATACTTTTATCAAAACTAATAGCTTAAAAATTAAAGATATATTGCAATATAAGCGGTTTGGTAGGAATTATCTATTATCTTTGCCCCTGAAGAAAAAAATTTATTACACCCTAAGTCTGTTGAGATTGAAGAAGCTCGTCAGGTTATTGATAAATTAATAATAAGCCATAAAAACACTGAATGAATAATAATTTCGAAACTTTTTTAGAAAGCACCGGAATATCTTTCTTTTATTTTAAGCTCTTGCTCGGCTTTGCATTCTCGTTTCTCATTACTTACGTTGCAATTCCTACAATCATAAAAATTTCCAGAAGAAAAAATCTGATGGATGAGCCTGGCGCAAGGAGTTCTCACCTGAGAAAAATCCCCAATCTTGGTGGAATTGCCATCTTTTTTTCATTAGGCGTTTGCGCTCCAATCTTCGCATACGAATTATTTGACCGTTATAAATTCTTGTTTGCCTCCTTCATTATTCTGTTTTTTGTTGGTGTAATGGACGATATTATGGTTCTGCGGGCTTATAAAAAGCTGTTGGCTCAAATATTAGTTTCAGCGCTGCTTGTTATAGGTTCTGATGTACGTATCAGAAATCTTTTCGGGGTTTTTGGGGTCTATGAGATTAATTATTATGTGAGTGTTGCCTTCAGTATATTGACATTTATTATTTTGATTAATGCTTTTAACCTGATTGATGGAATAGACGGATTGGCGGGCAGTTATACCATTGCCACAAGTGCCTTGTTTGGGATCAGTTTTTTTAGATTAGGAAGTCACAATGATCCTTTGGTTATTCTTTGCGGTATTTTGATTGCCGCTTCTTTAGGTTTTCTATTTTATAATTTGTCCAATAAAAGAAGTACCAAAATATTTATGGGTGATACAGGTTCCATGATATTGGGCTTTTTGTTGTCGTTCACCGGAATATCTTTTATTGATATTTTTATTGCGAAAAGAGATGACGTCTTTTATCACTTACAATCTGCTCCGGTAATTGCAGTGGCTATTTTGATTTTACCAATTATAGACACGCTTACAGTAATTATTACCAGAATTTATCACAAAAAATCAGTATTATCTCCGGATAAAAATCATATCCATCACAAACTATTGAATCTTGGATTAACTCACCGCAGATCTACTGCTTACATTATTGCTTACTATCTTTTTATAATTATAGCGGCCTATTTTTTAAGACATCTTAATGTAAATCAATTATTACTAATTATTGTAACATTAGGTTTTTTAGGAGCTTATATTCCGATATTTTTGTTACGATTCAAAAAAGATTAAAATTGTTATACTTTTGCAAAAAGAAACATTGATGAAACACCGTTATATTTTTAACATATTTTTATTACTTATTCTTGTGGGAATTAGTTCTTCCTGCGTTACAAAAAAAGATGTTCGATATCTACAGCCTAGCGAAAGTCTCACTATTAATGAGGAGGGTCTAGTCCCTTACAATGTTCCAGAATACAGAGTTACAAAAGGAGATATATTAAGTTTAAATGTTGTGACAACTCCAAAAGGTGATGCTGCCCAATTTTATTCTTCACTCAACGCATCTGCTGCTGGCAGTAACAATACTGGTCAGACAGGAGGAGGGCAAACTGGTGGTGGCAATGGCAATGGGGGTAATGCTACTTTTTATTTTAATGGATTGAAAGTAGATTCTAAAGGAGATGTTAATATTTTCGGGATCGGATATGTCAAGGCAGAAGGCAGAACTTTGGAAGATATGACCAAAGAGATACAGGAAAAGGTAAACGAAAATTTCTTACAGGGCAAATCCGAAGTTAGACTGAATCTTGATGGTATCCGTTATTATCTATTGGGTGACATGGAAACTGTTGGAGTAACTGGAGAAAAAACAGCTTATGTAACTCAACTTAATATAATGCAGGCCATCGCTATGAATGGTGGTCTTAATCGTACTGTTGATCGTAAAAATATAATGATCCATAGAAAATATCCTGAAGGTATAAAAACCGCAAGATTAGATCTTACAAGAGAAGATGCTATGAATTCGCCTTATTACTGGTTACAGAATGGTGATATCATTTATCTTAATACTAATGGCAAAAGTATCAACGGATTTGGGAAAGAGCCACTACAGACTTTGACAACAGGAGTATCATTGATTACTACAGTGATGTCTATTTATCTAATTATTACCAGATTATAATGATTCCTGATAAAAACGGAAATAAAGCACAAGATGCAGCTCAGGTAGCTGAAAAAATGGGATCTTTCAATTTGTTTGATCCAGCTCATTTTGTACAAAGGGTTATTCGTAATTGGTATTGGTTTGTGATTCTTGGATTTATAGGGTATTGTATTTCTTATGTTTATAGTAAATATTATGCTCAAAGAGTTTATTCTTCAAGTTTATCCTTAAGTATTTCTAATAATACAGCTAGTTATTTTACACCCAATCAGTCTATTAACTTCATTTGGGGGCAAGGCGGAAATCAGGACGGCGTTTATCTGAAGAAAATATTATTGTCAAGAAGTCATAATGAATATTTGGTTAAAAAACTGAATTTAATTACCAATTACACTACAAAAGGATTAATCAAAACTACTTATTTGGATCAGGAAGACAGTCCTGTGTTTTTGGAAATTGATAGAAATCACCTGCAGCAGGTTAATTATCCTATTAGCTTAATACCAAAGGACAAAAATAAATATGAGGTAGTTTTACCGGAAGAGGGGCAATCTCCATACTTGTATAATTACGATACAGAAAGTATGGAAACTATACCCGCATATCCTAGACCAAAAAATAAAATTTTGGGGCTGAATGAATGGTATGAGACTCCTAATCTTAAGTTTAAATTAGTTCCGAATCCGACACCAAATAATTTAGGACTTGATAATATTATTGTCACTCTGGTTCCGGTAAATCAGGCTGTTAATGGAATTATTGGCAGTTTGGCTGTAGAATTTGACAAAGAGTTGAGTTCTATAATGATTATTACAAAAACTGGTTATAACCTCAACAATACCGTTAGTTTCCTTAATAATTCGGTACAGGAATTAATCAAAAAAAGATTGTTGGATCAAAATATGGTGGATAAAAACACTGTAGAATATCTTAATGAAAATCTTTCTTTAATAAGGAAAAAATTAGATTCGAGTGGCACTGTTCTTAATAATCTAAAAATTAATAACCGTCTTTTCGATATGGAAAATATCGATTCTAAGACATTAGCAAAATTGACGGATCTAGAAACTCAAAAAGCTGAATTAGTTACAAAAATCAATTCTCTCAATGATGTTAGATCTTCTGTTAATACAAATAATATTGAGAAAATCATCAGCCTGAATATTGCAGGAATTGAGGACGGAAGCTTCAATGCGTCAGTTTCAGAATTAAAGCAACTTTATGCAAAACGCAGAGAGATGGCTCAAATTTATACGCCTAACTCTGAGCCAATGCGTGAAATTAATCGATTGATTAATGAAGCTAAATTTACTTCCCAAGGTGGATTGAAAAAATATTTCCAAGGTTATAATGATAGACTTGCTGATATTAATGCCCAAATTGGAAAAATAGATCAGGAACTTGTTACGCTTCCGGAAAAACAGAGGATTTTCTTAGATGCTCAAAGAGGTTATAACATTATTGAAAATACTTATAATACTTTATTAACAGAACAGGCAAAATCTCAAATGCGTGTCGCGACCAATCAAAGTAATCTCAATATTATTGACAGTGCAAAAAATCTTGGACAGGGACCTATTGCTCCGGATGTAAAGGGCACAAAAATGCAGATTATAGGAGGGTTGTTATTGATTCCGCTTATTTTTCTTCTTCTTGCCGAATTATTAGATAATAAAATCAGAAATCTGAAAGAGTTGTTGACAGTGACTAAAATCCCATTACTTGGCGTAATTGGTCATAATAGTTATGATAACAATTTAACAGTTTTAGAAGAACCAAAATCTTCCATTTCAGAAGCATTCAGAGCCGTGAGAGCTAATCTTAGATTCTTGTTTGATGAAGAACACAAAAGTAAAGTTATTCTGGTGACATCTTCTATTAGTGGAGAAGGTAAAACATACGTTTCGATCAATATTGCTTCGATTCTAGGATTAAGTGGGAAAAAAGCAGTTTTGTTAGGAATGGATCTTAGAAAGCCAAAGATTTTTGGTGATTTTAAAATTAATAACAAAAACGGAATTTCTAATTACCTCACAGGTCAGGTAGAACTTGACGAAATCATCAATCATACAAGTATTCCTGGATTGGATGTTATTACTTCAGGTCCTATTCCACCGAATCCTTCAGAATTATTAATGAGTGATAACAATATGAAGTTCATAGAAAGATTGAAAGAGATCTATGAATATGTTATTATAGATTCGCCACCTGTAGGATTGGTTGCCGATTCTTTTGAGTTGATTAAAAAAGCAGATACCACAATATATGTTGTTCGTCACGAGTACACGGAAAAACATATGTTGAAGATGATTACCGAAAAATACTTCAATAAAGAAATAGCGAATCTGGGATTAGTTTATAATGATTTTGTAGTAAAGCAAGGTTATGGCTACGGTTACGGCTATGGTTACGGTTATGGCTACGGCTATGGTTACGGCTATTTTGATGAAGATAAAAATTATAAAGAACCAACAATAATTAAAATAAGGAATAAGCTGAAAATGTTTTTTAATAAAAAATAGAAGTCTTTATCAAGGCTTTTATTTTTTTATAGACTATTTTGGGAATAAGTTCGTTTTTATAACAATAAATTATATTTTTTTGTTTTTATTTAACTAAACTTTAAGAAGTTCCTTAATCTAAAAATGTTTTATATTTGCACCAAATTTTTGAGTAATAGACGTTTCAGTATATTGAAAATGAAGAGAGAATTCACCTATGCCCTTGTCGCTATATTTTGTTTTTTGAGTTTTGCAAAAGCTCAGAGACACGAGATCGGGGTACAATTAGGAATGAGTAATCTTGTTGGAGATATCGGGAGAACAAACTATATTCTTCAAAAACCTCTCGGAAATGTATCTGAGAACGGGCTTCCATTTTATGGAGGCGTAATGTACAGAATGAATTTTAATCCCTATCAAACCGTCAGGCTTAATGTGGGATTTAGTAACATTCAGTTTGATGATAGGTATGCGAAAGAAGATTATCGGAGAATTAGGCAGTTGAGAGGAACCAATTCGGTGATATCAGCTGATTTGCTTTTCGAGTATAATTTTTTGCCAGTGAATGACGAGCAGATTAGCATGATAAGTCCGTACATATTTGCAGGTATTTCCGGGTTATATATGGATGCGGCAAAAGCAGATTTAACAATCACGAATACTACTGTAGAAGCTAAATACAGACAAGAAAAGGCTTTCACAATGGGACTTCCTTTTGGTGTAGGCCTCAAATATAAATTTAATTATAACTGGGCATTGTCAGGAGAATTTACGTTCCGCCCGACTTTCTCAGATCAGGTGGATTATAGTATGTTGAAAGATGGAGATGTGACAGTGAAAAGTTCTCTTGGAAAAGACGATACAGCTGTTATTGTACAGGGTTTTATGAATCAAAGAAATGTGGGTAATGTCAATTCTAAAGATTGGGTTAATTCTGCAACATTGATTTTGTCTTACTCTTTTGGAAGACCACCTTGTTATTGCAAATAAAATTATGCAGGACTTAAAAAAGCTAATAAATAAAGACAAATTACCGAAACACGTTGCTGTTATAATGGATGGAAACGGTAGATGGGCAAAATCCAGAGGTGAAGAAAGAACCTTTGGACACAAAAATGCTATCACTGCCGTTCGTAATGTTATTAATGCCTGTAACGAGATTCACATACCATATCTTACGCTTTATACATTCTCTTCAGAAAATTGGAATCGACCGAAAGAAGAAGTAGATACTTTAATGAGTCTTTTATCCGAAACCCTATTGCTGGAGGCAGAAGAGATTTTTACGAAAGGATTGAGAATGCATGTAGTTGGAGATATCACGCAGCTTCCGGAATTAGTTAGAGATCAACTACTTAATGTGATTGAACTGACTAAAAATAATGACAAAGGAAATCTGATTCTGGCTCTGAATTACGGTTCACAAAAAGAAATTCTGAAAGCAGTAAAAGAAATCAGTCAAGATGTGAAAGATGGGATTGTAGATGTTGAAAATATTGATGAAAAAATATTCGAAAGTCATCTTTATACCAAAGATTTCCCAGCGGTTGATTTGATGATAAGAACAAGTGGCGAAGTCCGTATCAGCAACTTTTTGCTTTGGCAGATTGCTTATGCAGAACTTCAGTTTTTAGATGTACTTTGGCCGGACTTTACAAAGGACACTTTTTTTCAGTGCATATTAGACTATCAAAATAAAGAAAGAAGATACGGGATGACCAGCGATCAGATTTCTTCATAAAATATATTAGAAAAGAGAACAACTTCAATAAGAATGAAATTAAGATTTATACCCATTATTTTGTTGACAGCTTCAGTGTATTTTCACGCTCAGGTTGTTCCACAGGGTAACAATGCAGAAAGCACAGAACTTGCAGGAAACCAAAACCAAGAGTATGTTCTGAAAGATATCGTTGTAGACGGTGTCAAAAGATACACACCAGCTCAGATTTTGCGTTTTACAGGTCTTGTGAAAGGAGAGAAGTTAGAAATTCCGGGGCAGAGAGTCAGCAATGCTGTCAAAAAACTTTGGGAAACCCAATCTTTTTCTAAGGTTGAGGTCTATATTCAGGATGTTGAAGGGCAAAACGTTGTCCTGCAATTCTCGTTACAAGACCTTAAGGAATTAGGCGAAGTCAAATTCACGGGTAAAGGAATTGGAAAATCCAAGAATGAAAAACTGATCAAGGATAACAACTTGAAGCCGGGAACTAAGATTAATAATAATCTGGTTTCTAGTTTACAAAATAAAATTCCTCAGGAATATGTTGCAAAAGGCTTTGCTGATGCAAAAATCAATATTCAGGAAAAAGCAAATGGTACAGATGCTAATCTTGTAGACTGGACTATTGAAGTTGCTAAAGGTAAAAAAGTCAAAATCGATAAAATCGAGTTTGAAGGCAATGAAAGTGTGTCTGACAGAAAACTGAGAAAAAAAGGGTTCAAAGACACCAAGCAGAAAAGATTTTTGTTGGGTATTCTTAAACCTTCTAAATTTATCCAGGATAAATATGATGAGGATAAGAAAAACCTGATAAGCTACTATAACTCATTAGGTTTTAGAGATGCTACAATTGTTTCGGATTCTGTTACCAGAAACGAAAAAGGTTATAATATCAATGTAAAGCTGAACGAAGGTAAAAAATACTATATCGGTGATATCAACTTCATCGGAAATACCACTTTTACTACAGAGTTTTTGCAGAAAATTTTAGGCTACAAAACCGGAGATATTTATGATGCAGTAGGATTCAATAAAAAAGTTGGAGAAGATGGAGGAAAAGAAGATGATTCTGATTTGAAGTCCATTTATATGAATAATGGTTTCTTGTTCTCCAATGTTACACCGATTGAAAAATCAATCAAAGGTGATTCTATCAATTTGGAAATCAGAATTAATGAAGGGGAAAAAGCAACTTGGAATCGTGTAACCTGGTCTGGAAATACTACGACACACGATCACGTGATTTTGAGAGCGCTTAGAACTAAGCCTGGAACATTGTTCGCAAAATCTGATATCAAGAGAACTTATTTCGAATTGGCTGGTATGCAGTTTTTCGATCCTCAACAAATCGGAACAGATGTAAAACCGAATCCACAGGATAATACCGTTAATATGCACTGGACGTTGGTTGAAAAAGGTTCTTCTCAGGTGCAGTTACAAGCTGGTTATGGTGGAGGTTCTTTCATCGGAACATTAGGATTAACGTTCAATAACTTCTCTTTGAGAAACTTTTTGAAGTTCAAAGATTTCAAACCGGTTCCACAAGGTGACGGACAAACTTTATCGCTTCAGGCTCAGGCAGGACAATATTTTAGGAATTATGGAGTTTCTTTTACAGAACCTTGGGTATTTGGAACAAGACCAACCGCTTTGAGCGTCGGTTTGAATTATTCTAATGTGAATTATTCTTACTCTACAGGAGATCAAACCATGAACATTTTCTCCGCAACTGCAGGTCTTTCTAGATCATTGAAATGGCCGGATGATTATTTCTCTCTTTATACTGGGATACAGTATCAAAGTTATAACTTCAGCAATTATCCATTCTATTTTGGTGATGCATTGGAGTATAATGGTAGTACAAAATCATTCAGTTTCAATATTGGTTTGAGTAGAAACTCAGCTGGTTTGGATCCTGTTTTCCCAACTTATGGTTCTAATATAGAAGCGTCTTTGAAGTTTACGCCGCCATATTCTTGGTTCAGTAACAAAGATTATTCTACAATGAGTACTTTGGACAAGTACAAGTGGATGGAGTTCTATAAAGTGAAGTTAAAAGCTGATTTCTATAACGAAGTTATTGGAAAATTGGTTCTTAGAACAACTGGAGAAATGGGATTCTTGAACGGATATAGCAAAGAATTAGGTCCACCACCATTTGAAAGATATTATGTTGGAGGTGTAGGTTTGTTCAATGGTAGATTTGATGGTAGAGAATTGGTGCCGTTGAGAGGTTATGAAAATGCTTCTTCTACAGGATTCAGTTCATCTTCAACTTATGATATCACGCCTTATGGTGGAGCAACAATCTACAATAGATTTGCAGCAGAATTAAGATATCCGATATCAATGAACCAGACGGCAAAGATTTTCGTTTTGACGTTTGCAGAGGCAGGAAATGCTTGGAACAGCTTCGGAACTTACAATCCATTCAAATTGAAAAGATCTGCAGGTTTAGGTATCAGAGTATCGATGTCAGCATTCGGATTGATTGGATTTGATTTCGCTTATGGATTTGATAAAACATTAGGAAGCTCAGAACCATCAGGATGGCAACAACACTTCTTGATGAACCAACCATTATAAAAAATAAATACTATTTTTATAGGATGAAAAAATTAGCATTAATTGTAACAATTCTTTTTACTACTACACAAATCTATGCACAAAAGATAGGTGTTGTAGATACGAACTATGTGTTGAGCAAATTGCCTCAGTATAAAGAAGCTGAAAACAGACTCAATACTCAAGTCGAACAATGGCGTTCTGATTTGCAACAATTACAGGCAGAATACGAAAGAAAAAAAGAAGCTTTCGAAAATGAAAAAGTTTTGCTTGTTGGCGATCAGTTGAAGCTAAGAGAAAAAGAAATCGTAGATTTGGAGGCAAGTGTACGTAATACTATTGGTGCGAGATTTGGAACCAACGGAGAAGTTAATCAGTTGCGTTCTAATTTGACGAAACCTTATCAAGATCAGATTTGGAATGCTATCAAAACTGTTTCTACAAAGAATAATTTGGGAATAGTTCTTGATAAAAGTAATAACATTAGTGTTATATTTTTAGATAAAAAGTATGACTACACGGATGCTGTTTTAGCTTTGTTGGGAAAGAATACACCTAAAGTTGAGGAAACGAAAGGTAACAATATATCAAGCCCTAACAGTAAAAATGAAAGAGGAGGAAAGACCAATTTAAAATCAAAGGTTAATGCCTTAAAGAAAAAAGTGATGTCAGAATGATCATCAAATTAAAATTAATATAAATTATAAACATAACTTTTTAAAATGAACAAATTAAGTGTATTATTAGTAGCAGTTGTAATGGTTTTTGCAACAGGATTTGCAAACGCTCAGAAAATTGCTTCTGTAGATATCAACGCAATTTTCACGGCTATGCCAGAAATGAAAGCTCTTGATCAGCAATTGCAAAATTTGCAGACTGCAAAGCAAGGTGAATTAGAAAAACAAGGAAAGTCTCTTCAGGACTTGATGAAAAAATATCAGGATGAAGCTCCTAAGCAGACAGCAGCTATCAATGAGCAAAGAAGCCAGGAAGTTCAAAAACTTCAGGAAAACCTTCAGCAGATGTATTCTGCAGCTCAGAAAGATATCGCAGAAAAAAGAGATGCAGGTTTAGCTCCACTTGAGAAAAAAATCAATGATGCTATCTCTAAAGTAGCTAAAGCAGCAGGTTACGAGTATGTATTCGATGCTTCTACGCCAGCTTTAGTTTACAAGGCAGGAACAGATGCAACACCAGCAGTTAGAAAAGAATTAGGTCTTTAATCAACAAAGACAATTAATATCTAAAACCGTCTCGTTTCTTGTAACGAGACGGTTTTTTAGGAATAGTAATTATGGAAAAAGAATTTTCATCAACCTTTAAAATCCGTTTTGCAGATTGTGATCCGATCGGACATCTCAATAATGTCAAATATTTGGAATATATGCTCAACGCAAGAGAAGATCATGTAGAACAAAACTATGGTTTTACTTACGAGCAATACACTAAAGAAACGGGCTGCACTTGGGTTACCATTCAAAATGAAATTGCTTATCTAAAGGAAGTAAGATACAATTCTACAGTTGAGATTACCAGCAAAACAATTGCGGTGAATAATATGACATCAGTTGTAGAATTATTGATGAAAGATGAAAATGGTATAGTTCATGCCGTTTTTTGGTTAACAGTGATTTACTTCAATATGAAAACCAGAAAAGCTGAGATGATGTCTGATGAGAGCTTAGAAAAATTCTCTAAGTTCTTGGTTGAAATCGATCATAAAACATTCAAGGAAAGAGTCGGTTATTTGAGACTTCAAAATAAAACAAAATAGTTATGAAAAGAATACTTGTTATAGGAGGTAACGGTCAGTTGGGACATTGTCTGCAAAAGTTAGCGCCCAAATACCACGATCAATACGATTTCAATTTTACCGGATCATCCGTTGTAGATATCACGAATTTTGAACAAGTAGAGACTGTTTTTGCAGAATATCAACCCGATTTTGTGATTAATGCTTCTGCTTATACAGCTGTAGATTTGGCAGAGACAGAAACTGAAAAGGCTTTTGCGATTAATGCAGATGGTGTTGGGAATTTGGCTCAGGTTTGCAAGGATAACAATGCAATTTTGATTCACGTTTCAACAGATTATGTTTTTGATGGTGAAACTAATTTGAGTTATTCTGAGGATGATTTTACAGATCCAATTGGCGTCTATGGTGCTTCAAAAAGGAAAGGTGAAGAATTGGCTTTGGAAAACAATCCGGAGACTGTGATTCTTAGAACATCTTGGTTGTATTCGGAATTCAATAAGAACTTTGTGAAAACAATGCTTCACTTATTTGAGATTAAAGATGAATTAGGAATTGTAGGCGATCAATTCGGTCAGCCAACCAATGCTAATGACCTTGCCGAAGCTATTTTAGAAATTATTGATGCTAAAAATAAAACGTTCGGAATTTACCATTTCTCCAATTATCCGGAAACTACTTGGTTTGATTTTGCGAGTAAAATAAAAGAATTTTCAGGTTCCAACGTTATATTAAAATCAATTACAACACAAGAGTTTCCAACGCCGGCAAAACGTCCAAAAAGAAGTACAATGTCTCTAGACAAAATCGAAAAAGATTATCAAATCGAACCAAAACATTGGGAAAATAGTCTGAGAGATTGTGTAGAAATCTTAAAATTAACGAATGCGTAAATTATTATTTTTAATTTCATTTTTTTGTTTTCAGTTCTTTTATCTTCAGACGGTTATCCTTAACAAAGTCGATAAAACGAATGATAACAAAGACAAAATTTTCTATAAAATATCGGATGTCTCTAAATCGGAATTTTTAGGAGAAATATTAGTGAATGGATTTTCCAATGATGATGTGAAAATGTTTGGAGAAATTTATAAAAAAGCCAAACAAGTAGGAGCTAATACATTTTCTCTGAAACCCATTGAGAGCGTTGACGGAACAATACAAAAATTTGATCCGGCTTATTATATTCTGAATTTATATTATACCAAAGCTGATGAAATCGCAGACGAGCAGAATGTTGCTTTCCTGATTTCTTCAGCAGACAAAACCCAGAAAATCAATATCGATAACAAAACAACCGAAATTCAACCAAGAAGCTTTCTTAAACTGAATTTAGTAGATAATGAAGTTCTGACAGTCTCTACCCGAAAATTATTGGGATCAACGGTAAAATTGGCAGGAAAAGCGGGGCAACAATCTTTATATTTTTCTTTGTCCAATTTTAAAATTCGTAGCAATGACAGTATCTACGGCGGCGTTAACCTCAAATCCGGCGATATTACGGGATTAGAAAAGTCTTTTGGTATGTTTTTGACTACTATATATACAGAACAGAAAAAGGATTAATGTTAATAAATTGTCATACTCAAATAGTTTATTTTCAAAATTAAATTGAGTAATTTTATAAAAGAAGATTTAAGACCGGGCAATTGTAATTTATTTACAGATCTCACATTGCAAAACAATCTGAGCGGAGCTGAATCTCAAATCTAAATCATACATATTGGAAGAATTTTTTGAAAACGAACTTGCTAAAAAGTTCGAAGAAATGATAGAGAATAATGATGAATTCTATTTCGATACCGAAGAATATATAGAAATTATCATCTATTATCTGGAGCTCGGAGATTACAGCTATGCTGAAATGGCCGTGAATCACGCTCTGAAAATACACCCTAATTCTTTGGAAATCAAAACTAAGCAATTAGAGGTTTTCTTGGAGTTAGAGCGCTATGCGAAAGCAAAAGAACTGATTGATGAATTACATCAGTCGTCTTTGGAAGACACAGACTTTTTGGTTTGTTGTGCTAAATATTATTCCAACCTTGGAAACCCGAAAAAATCAATTGAATATTGTCAGAAAGCTTTGGAGTTGGAAGAAGAAGAAAATTTCCTTCACAATTTTATTGCGGACGAATATGTCAATCTGGACGATCCTTTCAATGCGCTGAAACATTACACTTCGGCTCTGGAGCACGATCCTTACGACGATTATTCTTTGGAAAACGTAATGGTTTGTTATAGTAAACTGAACCGTTCACAAGAAGCAATAGACTTCCTGAATCAATATCTTGATAAGTTTCCATTCTCAGAAACCGCTTGGTATGAGTACGGACAGTTTTTCTTCAACAAAAAAAATTATGACGAAGCCATCAAAGGATTCGATTATATTTTAGCCATCAACTCAAGTGCGGTTGGCGTTTATGCAAACAAGGCATCTTGCTATGAAGCAATGGGTGAATGGGACAAAGCAATTGCGGTTTATGAAGAAATGCTGGAGTTAGAATATACAAAAGCATTCACCTTCTATAAAATTGGATTGTGTTACAAAGAAGCCAAAAAATTGGTTCCTGCGCTCACGTCTTTCCAAAAATCACTCAGAGAAGATCCTCAGTTTTATTTGGCTATGATGGAGCAATCCAATATTTATGAAGAGATGGGTAATACCAAAGAAGCACTTTATTTTGCTCAAGAAGCGGTTGCTCTTAACGTAGGGAATCTGGAATATCAGAAACGTCTAGCTTTTCTTTACATCACTTGCGGTGAGTATGAAGAAAGTCTGACTTGCCTGAAAAAGCTAACCGAATCAGAACCAAGCAGGTTTTACAATTGGTATGCTTATTCGGAGGTTTTGATGTTGATAGGTGAATACGAGGAAGCGATTACAATTCTGGAAAAAGCTTTGCAAACACATCAGCGTGCCGAATTATATTATCAGTTGAGTAATTGCTACTTCAACCTGAAAAATGATTCAGAGGGTATTGCCAAGCTGGAAAAAGCCCTGAAGCTGGATCCTTCGTTAAGCAAAGATATGCAGCAGAAATATCCGTTCATCAAAGAACAGGTTAAAAAAATAAAGACCAAAAAGAAATAAGAGAAAAGCTCAGATAATTCTGAGCTTTTTATTTTTTATGAGCCGGGAAACTGCTTTCTGTTACATTTCCTCGCTCGGTCGGCTCCGCTGCGGGATTTTTCTCTACAAAACGAAGTTTCGACGATTCCATTAAATAATTAAAAAAGAAAGAGTTAATCAGGGCTATGGCATTCGACATCAATTCAAATTTCGACAATTTTAATTAGCATAATCTGTCAAATTAACGGAACAATAAAGTTAAGAAACTACTTTCGGCTTACTCCTCAAAAATATCAATCCAGTCAAAATCACCAAAGCACCAACAGATTGCTGCGTCGTCAATTTTTCACCATCCAAAATTCCCCAGATAATCGCTACGATTGGCATTAGCAAAGTAACTGTTGATGCAAAAAGTGGCGTAGAAATACTAAGTAATTTGTAATTCATCATCATTGCTAATCCAGTTCCAAAGATGGATAACATTGCTACAAAACCCAGTCCTTCAAGCGTACTTTGATTAAAGCTGAAATCTTGGAAAAATCCGGAAAATACCAATGCAATTAAAGAAGGTAATAATAAAACGAAAGAAAAGATAAAAGCTGACATCAGAATAGCCGGAACTTCCTGTAGTTTTGATTTTATTGTCGTTGTACTGATTGCATAAAGTAGAACTGCTAAAACCAGCAAAAGAATAGGGTAGATTTTGATTTCGCCACTTTCACCACTTCCCAAAGCCAAGATACAAGCCCCAATAAAACTGATTAAAACGCCAATCATTTGTCTTTTGGTGGTGGAGAACTTCCAAACCAAAGAACCTACTATAATCACGAATATTGGCATCATGGAATTAATGATTCCTGCAATGCTACTGCTAATCTCAGTCTCTGCTAATGGAAACAGAAACATCGGAATAAAACTACCAGTCACAGCAGCTAAGATCAACCATTTTGTGTGCTGTTTTGGAAATTGTTTGATTTTAGTAATGGCGTAAGGCATCAATACAATTCCGGATATCAGAACTCTCAATGCTCCGACTTCATAAGGATTGAAATGTTCTAAAGATTTTTTTATTAATATGAAGGATGATCCCCAAATCACCGATAATGCGATGAGAAGAATCCATTTTTGCTTTTCGGTATTCAAGGTTTTTGTTGTTTTAAGATGTTTAAATAATCGATTTTCGGAATCATTTTTGCGCCCAGACTTTCCAGATGTTCAGAGTGGATTTGGCAATCGATGAGTTCCCATTGATTTTGATATTTGGTTGTGAAATGGATAAAGCCGGCTTTGGAAGCATTAGAAACTTTGGAAAACATACTTTCGCCGCAGAGAACGTTACCAACTAAAATTCCATAAAAACCACCAACCAATTCGCCGTTTTGCCAGACTTCAAAACTTTTAGCTTTTCCATAATTGTGAAGTTTTACAAAAGATTCGATAAGTTCTTCATTAATCCAAGTTCCATCCTGACCTTTTCTTTCCAAAGTTTTGCAATTTCTCATCACTTCTTCGAAACATTGGTTTTCGGTAAACTCAAAAACCTTATCTCGCAGAATTTTTCTCATCGATTTTGAGATTTTAATTTCATTTGGGAATAAAATAAATCTTGGATCTGGACACCACCAAAGAATTTCTTCTCCCTCATTATACCAAGGAAATAATCCAATTTGATAGGCAAACCAAAGTCTTTCTGGTCTCAAATCGCCTCCGAAAGCCATCAACCCATCCTCCGAATCATAATGTTCAGGATTTGGAAAAGAAATATCGTTAGGATCAAGTTTAAGCATTGGATGATTTTGGGTTTATAAAAAATAATCCCTGCATTTTAAAATAAAGTGCAGGGAGATTTATGTGATATTATTCTATTGATATTAGAAAGGCAAGTCATCATCTTCATCCTCAGCAAAAACATTTTTGTTTTCTGTTGCAGGTGAATTTTGAGAAGGCGTAGCTTCAGTCGGTTCGTTAAAATCGCTGGAACCATCTTTTTCCATTCTCCAAGCTGTGATAGAGTTAAAATATTTTACATCACCTTGTGGGCTTGTCCATTCTCTACCTCTTATATTGATATGAACTTTTACTTTGTCACCTACTTTATATGTATTCAGTAAGTCAACTTTTTCTGATAAAAATTCAATATTAATAGGTTGTGGATACTGCTCTTCTGTCAAAAGAACCAATTCTTTCTTTTGAAATCCACTGTTAAAAGTTTGTAAATCAGAAATTTTCTTTATCGTTCCTGTTAATTCCATATCTCGAAAATGTTTTAAGTGTGTAAAGGTAATAAAAAGTATTGATGTTATTGAAAAAACGGGTGATCAAAAAACTTTAAAAAAATGTTGATTTTATTTTGGAGAGAATACAAAAGAGTTATATATTTGCACTCACCAAAACGAAAGAAAAGGAGTTCTTAAAAATAATGCGGATGTGGTGTAATTGGTAGCCACGCCAGACTTAGGATCTGGTGCTTCACGGCGTGGGGGTTCGAGTCCCTTCATCCGCACAAAGAAAGAATTTCTAAGCAATTAGGAATTTTTTTTATGCGAAAATAGCTCAGCTGGTAGAGCACAACCTTGCCAAGGTTGGGGTCGCGGGTTCGAGTCCCGTTTTTCGCTCCACCGTCGCCCTGGTGGTGGAACTGGTAGACACGCAGGACTTAAAATCCTGTGTCCGCAAGGACGTACGGGTTCAAGTCCCGTCTGGGGTACTTAAAAACTCTCTGAATCGATTGATTACAGAGAGTTTTTTATTTTTAGGGTAGTTAAAAAGCTGGCTTTTATGTAATTGATTTGTATTATATAAACAGTTGCCAATAATTCCATTGGAACCAAGCTTCCACTTCGGTTTTTAATTTAGCTGTTAGTTTTTTATAATTTTTTCCTTAATGGTCTCAATTTTTCCAGTCAAATCAAAGTTTGCTGTTTCTCCGACATTCTGTTCTTGAGCGGCTACCATCAAAAACAGTGTGCATCATCATTATCTCGCTTAGTTTGGGTTCTGAATAACTCTTTTCGATTGAAAATTGTGTAGTGTTTTAAAATTATTACAAAAGAAAATGCAACCAATTTAAATAAGACTTCTTTTTTCTGATTAAGAAAATATAAAATCTCTATAAAAATCAAACCTTACTTATCCACTGATATTCTATTTTAATTTTTTTGTATTAAATTGTTTTCTATATTTGTTTATTAATATTTATTTGATATTTTGGTAATATTTTAACTAATATTCAATTAATTTGCTAGTGAATATCTTTATTTTTTGATTCTGTGAAAGCGAATTGTTTCATATTATTTTCATTGATAGCATTTTTTTCTTCCTTAGACTTAAATGCGCAAAGCTTATCTAAAAAACAGATTGACAGTATGCTTGATAAGACCAATATTGGATGGGATTTGGAAAGAAATATAAAAAACCTGAAGCAGATATATGGATATGCAGAAAAAATAAATTATGAGAAAGGAAAATATCGGGCACTCATGCATATGAGTAACTGGTATATGTTGAAAAGACAATATAAAACGGCAATTCCAATATTTGAAAATGTAGAATCTTTGCCTATTGAAAACCCTGACAATTATATATACAAAATCCAGGCATTACAAGATAAAGCTTCCGCTTATATTGAATTAGGATTTTTTGATGATGCCCGTACAGCCATTAATAAATCTTTGAACGAAAGCAGGAATTTGAAAAATGACAACAAGTTTCTCATAATAGGACGCGCTTATCATCTGAAAGCTACACTTTGTATAGAACTGAAAAAACCGGAAGATTCTGTTTTGTTTTATACAAAAAAATCAATACTATATTTTCAAAAAATTCAAAAAACTGCTTTAAGAGAAGGAAAACTACAAAGCGCGTATATCAATATCAGTACAAGCTTTTTTGAAGCGAAGAAAATGGATTCGGCTTTATTCTATTCCTATAAAGTGAAATCTATGAAGAATTTGGGGCTGGAAGCCCAATCTTATTTGTTTCAGACTATTGCCCAGGTTCATATAGAAAAAAAACGTGTGGACAGCGCCCTTTTTTATTACAAAAAATCCGAGACCATATCCAAGATATTAGAAGATCCGGCTACGTTGAAAGTAGCTTATACTACCTTGTCCGGACTGTATGAAAAATTGGGAAACAAAGACAGTTCATTATTATACAGTAAAAAATATTCTCGGTTAGTAGATAGCATTGCTTTGCTTGATAAAAAAGGGGCAACAGCTGCATCTCAGGCTATAAAAAAGGAAGTCCGGGAAGAAAATACAGAAACAAAACAGAGACTATATATCATATTGCTATGCATCTTTGTCTTATTATGCGTCCTTATAATCTTTCTTTGGTTTTTCTTCAAAAATTATCATAAGGAGAAAAAAGAAAGAATGAAAAAAGATGAGATACTTTTAGAAAAAGATGATGAGCTTACTAAAACAAAATCTATAATAAATGATGCTTTTGAGGAAGTAACAAAGCTTGCAAAAAATAATGACCCTGCTTTTTTAGGCAGGTTTAAAGAAGTATATCCTGCTTTTTGTGATGAAATTCTGAAGATATGCCCGGATATGATCAATTCCGAGCTTGAGTTTTGCGCTTATCTTAAACTCAATTTTTCTACCAAAGATATTGCAACCTATACTTTTGTAACACCAAAAGCAGTACAAAATAGGAAAAACAGAATCCGAAAAAAACTGAATATTCCTTCGGATGAAGACATCTATTTTTGGATGAATAAAGTTGAGAAAAAATAAAAAGAACCGGTAGATTCCGGTTCTATAATTAGTTTTTGATGAATTTAAGACTTTGAGGATGATTATTAAATATTCCTTTTAAAATATAAGCTCCCTTTGGAAGATTGCTGAGATCAATATTATTTCTATTGTCATTAACCCTGTTTATTTTTTTTCCTGCTGCATCATATATTTCTATATTGGAGATGCTGTTGCTACCTTTAATATGAAGAATGTCTTTCACCGGATTGGGATATATTAGGACTTTCTCTTTATCTGCATTAGTAACAGCCATATTGACATCAGGCAATTGAAGGCGGAATCCTATGGGAACCCCGTTCTGTCTTCCCCATCCTACAATATACTTTCCATCAGGGGAGATTGCTCGCGGTAGACTAAAGGTGATACCTTGTGTATCGATTCCTAGACTCTGCGCATAAGCCGTAAGCTCTACACGCCCTGTTGTGGGAGTCCAGATAAAGCCTTCGCCACTATCAGGTGCAGGGTTTACAAAGATGTTACGAAAATATCCCACTGCTATGCTTCCATCTGCATTTATAGCAGTTGTTGCTCCTGAAAAGCCTGTTTCCAAGCTGACATCGGGATGGTCAATTTTTATTACACCGCTCGTCTCACTCCATATGATAGCGTATCCTAACATACTACTTCCTGTTGCCCATACACCATTATCAGAAATTGCTGCAACTTCGTTCAGGGGCAGAGTTCCATATTCTGTTTCTTCTGTAACTAGTTTCTGAACACCATTTTTCCACACAGCAAAAGATCTGTAACCTGTATCACTCATATCTTGCCATCCTCCGATTACAGTTCCATCTGCACTTAAGGCATTTGCTCTCGCACTTTTTCCTTCTTGCGTGCTACCCATATCGGAAACTCCTGTCTCCTGTGTCCATTTAACAGGATGTCCTACACCCTCATTATACCACCCAAGCCCTACTATGGTTTTGCCATCTGATGAAATATTAAATGCACTGCTGGTATGTTCTCCTGAACTGGCTCCTATGCCTCCAAGATAATTAGGGCTTTCTGTAGCAACATCATACAGTGTTATTTCATTAAGATTGGTTGAAGGATTCGTGATGCTGAGAGCGATTTTGCTACCGTCGGATGAAATAGAAGCATTACCTGCAAGCGAAACTCCGTTAGTGACTTGTCCTATATTTTTAAATCCGTTTTCCGAAGTCCACATAAAATAGCTATTCCCTATACTTCCGGTTACTGTTCCTGTATTGGAAACATCATCAGGATGAACTGCAATACCAAGATTCGTGACCTGTGCACTGACATGAAAGCATAATGCTGTAATTGACAAAGTTAAAATTTGTGTAAATTTTTTGTTCATAATTCGGTATTAATAATTGTTTAAAATTCTGTCTGCAAATTGCAAATTATTTCTCGTTTCCTAGATACCATAAAGATACCACAAGTTTTTAATCTGCTGTTTTACAGTTTGTTAAAAATTATTTACATGTATTCGACGTTTTGTAAAATGTGGCAGCAAAGTGATTTAAGATTTCTTTTCATATTGATCCCAATACTATTTCCTTGTGCATCTTAAATATGATTGCAACATCACAATACAAATGAATTATATGTTATACGCAGATGTCTTACTTTATGTATATAGTGGGAAATTGTTTAGTTTCTTTTCTGTTTCATTATTGATTGTAATATTTGGAGTTATTGATCTGTTTTATTTACTTCATAAACAGCGGAAAAGAAAACCCAAAAACTTCAACAGAAAATAACAGAAAGTCTATTTGCCGACAGTACTTGATAAAGTTATTTATGATGTAATTATTTCTCTGGCACAATATAACTCTCCTGAAATTCTATATCGTTTCACAAGAGCTAATCCAAAGTTCTTTAAAAAGCTTCTGCAAATCGAACCGAATCTCAAAACATCAGAACTGCTTTTTGCGCCCATCTCAAATTATAATTTTCCACAAAAGAGATTGAAGCATACACTTTTGTAACTCTCAAGGCAGTGCAGAATAGTATACGGGCAAGGCTTAATATCCCTTCTCAGGAAGACCTGTAGGTATGGTTTGATAAGTTTTAATATGCTAATAATCAATTTTTTTTGGCTTTTGTGGCATCTATGTGGTATGTGTTTTTTTCGGGAATAATGATTGATGGTATTTCTTTGCCCATCTAACAAGATCGGAGCTAAAACACACACACACAAATGAATTTTTCTTTAAAACAAAAATTATGGACATTTTTTGTCCTGATTATTCTACTGATTTTATTAAAATCCTATGCTTTTTTTGTTTCAGGTCGTAATGATAATGATTCATTAAAGATCAATAATCTTCTGATCTCAGCCAAAAAACAATCTACGGAATTTAATTTTAACGAGAGTATTTTTTTAAGTAAAAAGGCATTACGCGCTTCGGAAAATCAATCTTACAGAATAGGAATTATTAAAAGTAATTATCAGATAGCTTTTGATCTTTGCAATCTTGGAAGTTATGATGAAAGTATCAAGTACATTAATATACTGGAAAAGTCATATGGAGATTACATTCAGGATGATTTTCAGCTTAACATTGATTTGGCAGATCTGAAGGGGAGGAATTTTCTTGCGCAGGGTTTCAAAAAAAGGGCAAAAGAAGAATTCAGAAAAGAGCTTGGTTTAGCCTATTTGTATAAAGATTCTGAAAAAAAATATCAAGCAGCAATCCACGCATATACCAATTTGTCGGCAAGTTGTGAGACAGACAGCGCTTATTTCTATATGAAAAAGATACTTTCTTTTAGAGATAAGGTTAAAGACAAAAAAGCATTTTACATCACCTATATCAATATTTCAGACTATTATTATAAGGAAAGAAAAGTCAATATAGATTCTGCTTTGTATTATAATAGCAAAGGAATTCAATTGGCAGAAGAAAACAATTCTACCTATATGTATATTGCAATTTTGCAGAAGGCAGAACTTCTTTTTCTCCAAAAGAAGTATCACGAATCTCTTCAGTATACTTTAAAAGGTATCAGACTTTCCAAGGAAAGAAACAGGAGCGAAGAGGTATTGCTTTCTTATAAACTCTTGGCGGATAATTACAGGGAATTAGGCGATTATAAGTTGCAGTCCAAATTTTTGGACAAATATTCCAAAATGAATGACAGCATCTTCAATGCAAGACAAACGGGTATACAAGCATCTGCAGATGTGATTTTTAACGAACAGGATCAAAATAAAAAAAGCCAAAGAACATCATCGCTTTGGTACATCATTTCGTCGATATTTATAATCTGTGCCATTGGCCTGGGTTTGTTTTTCTATTTTAAAAAGAATAAGAAACCTATTGAGAATTCTGATTCTGTTGTAGAAAATAAATCAGAAACCGAATTACCAAATGTTTCTTATGAAGAAATAATTGCGCTGGCAAAAGGAAATTCTTCTGATTTTCTATTCAGATTCAAAGAGATCTATCCCAGTTTTTTCGAAAAGTTATATGAAATTGAACCGGAACTCATCACTTCCGAGCTTACATTCTGTGCTTATCTGAAATTACAATTCTCCACAAAAGAAATTGCTTCTTACACTTTTGTGACGCCCAAAGCTGTACAAAATCGAAAAAACAGGATCAGAAAAAAGCTCAATATTCCATCCAATATGGATATCTATACTTGGATTGGTAGGCTTTAATGATTTGATAATCAGTTAATTGTAATTATGTGGTATCGATGTGGCAGGTATTTTTATTGATTTAGCAGACAACTGTATTTTCTTTGCCTTCTAGAAACACAATAAACATAACACACACACAAATGATGAATCTTCTTGAGAGGCATTCGGAGAAGGGGTTTAATTTCCCCTCTTTTGGATGTTTTACTTTTCACTCATTCTCACAAAGATTCATTTGATATGAACTTCAAATGTTTAAGAATACTCCATATTGCTTATGTTCTTTTCCCAGTTTGATATTGGGAAGATTTACATTAGTACTCTTTTTTATTTTATTTTCCTTTTCTGCTAATGCACAAACTGTGATAGTAGGATTGGAACATATTGTTGTTCAGGAAGGTGCAATGATTTATGTTGATAGTACAGAAGCTAAACCAGGTCTGGATGAAGTGGTCTTAGTAACAAAAAATGCTGAAAATAATCCGGTTGTCAGCAGGGAAAAATTACTAGCTGTTTCTAAGGCAAATAAAGAAAGCAAATCTCGGATCAAAAAGGGTTTACCTAAACAAATAGAATTCACTTATCAGCCTAAAGAAAATAATTCTTCTATTTCAGAAACTTCTACTCAAAAAATAGTTGCTTCCAGTTCAAATTTCCAATGGAATCTGATAGGAATCGTTGTAGAAATAAAATATAGTTTTCTTCAGGTTTTATGGAATAAAGGAAAAACTTCCGAAAAGGAAAACTTCTTCGCAGAGCAGTCTATTGCTTACAAATCTTCCCGCGCTCCTCCATATTGCTAATACAATCATAACCTGATATTGCAGAAAAAACATTTTCAAAAATCTATTGAAAATGATAATTCAGTATTCTTTTTTAACAATTAAAAAAATTAGCAAATGTCAGCACTTCATAAAATAAAAGCTTATCTGTATGATAACCTTTTGACCAAAGATGAACCAGAGATGGCAAATCTTTGATAGGTTTCTTGCAGTAGCATAACAGTCACAGATAATATCCGCCCGTGAGGAGAAGAACATCCCTGAGGGTTAGAGAAACCGCCTCAAACGGGCGATAGGAAATCTTCCATCCGTTCGTGAGGAATGGTTCCTAATAAAAGCACATTTATTTACTAAAAACAATTTGAATGAAATTTAAAATACTGATGAGTCTTCTTTTTATTTTAGGCTTTTATCAACAATCATTTTCACAATCCCGACCAGGATCATCTATGCAGCTACAAAAAAAGAGGCTGCCAAATAGTGGAGCGGGCAATGCTATTACTGGTAATCCGATACGAAAGAATTCCCCATCTCAAATTCGTTATCAAGAAACATTACAGGGAGGTGCAACAATAATTGGGAATTCATGGTATTATAGCTTACCAGCTGATAATACTGCTATGTTAATAGCAGATGTTGATGACGACAACTCTACAAATATGTCCAGCTCTGCAGACTTGATTTTGCCTGTAGGATCAAAAATTGAGAAAGTATTTCTATCAATCGAAAGCGGTTATTATGATTATGCCAATTTTACAGCTGTAAAACTTAAAGTGCCTGGAGCTGCGAGCTACACTACTTTGATATCGGCCACCAGTTTAGCGGACAATCTTTTATCGGATCTGGTTGACAGCACGATTTCCGGAGGTTATGGTCAGATGATTTGGGATATTACATCTATGGTTCCTGCTAACGGATACGTAAGCACTGCAGGAGGAGGTGTCGGTGGTCGCTTTTATTTGGCAGATCCCAATCCACAGCCTTATAATATGGGTGGATGGTCAATGATTGTGGTATATTCTAATCCCAATTCAAAATTTAGAAGCATAACAGTTGCAGATAATTGGCAGTATTTTTATGATTCTTCTGTAGAAACTAATATTTCCGGCATAAAAGTACCTTCTTCAGGTAATGTAAAAGCTGTAGTAGGGGTTACAGGCACTTATGGAGACAGAGGGTATGAGGATTATGTAAAATTTGGAAAGCAGGGTGATATTTTGACATCCCTAAAGGATCCTATGACGGGCTTGGATACGGATGCTCTAAACAGCTCTATAGCCTGGACCTCCGAAAATAATGTTTCAGCCGACGGAGGACCCGCAATTTCCGGTAATTATGTTGCACGTAACCCAATTAGTGCAGGACATATTTATGGACCTGCCGAATCATGGGATTTTGATGCTGACATATTTGATGCTTCAGGTATTTTAACAGCTTCAATTAACCCTATAGATGTAACGTTTATTCAAGAAAGCACTGGCGGCGATGTTTTGGCCAGCGGTTCTTACTTTATATCCGTTGATTTGGCTCTTGCTCCAAAACTATTAAAAACATTATCGCCTACTTCTATCTATGATGGCGGGACAGCTACCTATACATGGACAGTAACGAACACATTGTCTGATGCCATACTCCAGACCATTTCTTTTACTGATAATTTACCTGCAGGTATAAAAGTAGCATCCGTTCCAAATGCTTCTATCACTGGCGGTATAGGCGGAGGCATAGCTGCTGCGCCAGGATCGGGAACTGTTACTATTTCTAATTTACAGCTAAACCCAGGGCAAAGTGCAACAATAAAGGTAGATATTACAAATGTTCCCGGACAACTGAATGCGACTTGTACTGGTTTGCCATCCGCATTTACAAATAGCTTTTCCAATATTTCGTTAGGGGATGATGTAAGTCTGGATGCAAGCGGAATTGTACCGCAATGTTTAATTGTCAAATGTAAAGCGAATGTTACGCCTCCTCCTGTTCAGGATCTGAGTGCTGTCTGCCCGGCAAATACAGTCAATTTGGCAAGTGCTTTTACTGGGACCGTACCCGCAGGCTTATCCTTGGTTTGGTTTACAAACAATACCCATTCTGGAACGGCATTATCGGGAACACAAATAACTCAGGCTGGTGCTGGATCGTATTATGCATTTTACTATGATAGTGTCTCACAGTGTTATAGTGTAGCTTCTTCTTTAGTTAATGTAACTGTTTTTAATCTTGACTCAGACGGGGATGGCGTACCTGATGTGTGTGATCTTGACAATGATAATGACGGTATTTTGGATACTGACGAATGTGGGTCGGCTAATAGAATTGTTAGAGGAGATTTTTCAAACCTACCGACACCTTCCGGTAACATAAACGCAGCCCAAGTAGCCGCGGCAACTTCAAATAAATGGGTATATAATGGTACAAATGGAGTAAATCTTTATTGGGGTAATGTTACTTCCGGTTTTGGTAATGGTATCACATTGGACAAAGATAACCAGACACAAACCCTTACCCAATCATTGACTGGCGTAGGTTATGTTTTGCCAGGTTTCAAGTCGCAGCTTCTTATTACAAAGTTTATGGCAAGAAATGGTGTTGGAGGAACTGGGTCTGGTACTCAGAAAGGAAGGTCATCCACCTTGACCATTAGCTATGCAGGAGTGGAGTATGTCAAACTGGTTACGGCTGATGGGGTAAATAGTAACTCTACGCTTACATACAGTAATGGGGCTACTGGGAATATCTCTACAATATTAGTGGATAGTAACTATGATAATTGGACGATCACACTTCCGTCGAACATTTCCCATTCGGGTGATTTGGTAATTAAAAATGTAAATGGTGTTGGAAATGCTCTTGGAGGTGCTGATGATTTTGTAATGGCAGATATTGTTTTAAACTCTTGCAAGGATACCGATGGTGATGGGATTCCCGATTATCTGGATCTGGATTCAGATAACGATGGCTGTTTGGATGCTATCGAAGGTGATGAGAATGTAACTAGTTCACAGTTGGTCACAGCAGGAGGGGGCTTGACTGTTGGGATAGGTTCTACCGCTGCTAGTCAAAACCTTTGTGCAAATGGTACTTGTGTCAATGCCAATGGAGTTCCAAATATTGTGAACCCTGGTGGTGCTGCAGATATTGGAAATGACCAGGGGCAGGGTGTTGGTACTTCACAAAATGAAAAACTTACTGCTTGTCTCCCTATCTGTGGTTTTGATAATACAAATGGCGGAAATACGACGCCTGTTCCAGTAGCAAAATCTAATATAAGTGCAAATGCCGCTCCTACTATTACATATTTACAAAATGCCTCTGCTTCCGCATCCAGAACCAATGAATTTGATTTTGGCGGAGTAAATCTTACCAATTCTACAGGGAATACAATACCAAATGTATTGATCGATATAAGCAAGTTAGGTTTCTGGACGCAGAATGTATCTGGAACTACCTTCAAAATATATGCATATAACCAGGCCAACCAAGCTTGGGAAGGGACTTTGGGTAATGGGCAGACCGCTTATTTCAAGATATTGGGTATTTCGGTAAACGGTGCTCAAATAACAAATCCGAACATCAGGTTGCTTCCCGTCCAAAATTCTGCATCGGTAACAGGATATCATTTTGCTTCTACAAGTGATACCGTTTCTGACGTTGCGACGTCTTTTACAGATGGAGGCACAGGAACTAGTTACTCTATTACTGGTTCTACGGTTTCTCTTCCTCAAAATCTGCCTGTAATAGATTTAGGAGCTTTAGCCAATGGATCTACGCTTACAAATGTTAAGATCAGAATGGGTCTGGTAATGCCGAATAATGCAGATGCCTGGGTAAACAATCCGGATACGGGGACAGGTGATATTGATTATTATGTATATGGGTTTGCGGATGTTTGGGGTACAGGTTACGATTTTGGAGATGCCCCATCAAGTTACGGGATAGCACAGCATGCTCCTTCATTATGTAGTCCGGCAATTTATATAGGACCAAACAGACAGGATTATGAAAGTTCTGTTACAGGAAATACAACAGCTGATGCCGATGACCTGAATATGCCAAATTATGATGATGAGAACGATAGCCTACCTGATTTTTCAGCAGGTCAAACTTCATATTCTATTACTTTACCATATGTAAACAACGCTGCTTCCGGTACTGTAAGTGCCTGGATAGATTGGAACAACAACGGCGTTTTTGATGCTTCGGAACGGGCCAATACAACCATATCTACAGGAAGCGGAAATATAGTTCTTACTTGGAAAACCTCTGGAGCTGCAAGCGGAGAAGGGGTAATACCATCCGGAATCACGACAGGGTATAAAATGGTGCGCACCCGTATAGGGACTATAAGTTCAGAAATATTGAGTGTGTCCGGCATAGCGACAGATGGTGAGGTAGAAGACAGGCTTCTATTTGTTTCTGCATATTGCACCAAACCAGGAGATTTCACAACAGGAGGTACACCTACAAAAATAGGTATCACAGTTCAGGAAAAACTTTCGGGTTGGCCAGAGTCTATTCCTAATGGTCATATAGCTTTGGAATCAAAAGAAAAAGGATTTGTGATTACGAGAGTTTCGCACGTGAGTACAACACCGGATCTCACAAATGATTCTATCAAAGATCCTAAAGAGGGAATGCTGATCTATGACATTCAGGACAAATGTGTAAAATTATTCAATGGGATTACATGGAATTGTATCCGTAGGACATGTAATGACACTAATTAAAAACGACATCAACAATGAATTATAAAATAATAATCAATAGTCTAATACTTGTTTTGCTGGCAGATTTTGCCAGCGGACAAGTCTCTATGGGAGGCAAACAAAGTGTAGAAGGAACAGCCACAATTCTGGATTTTAATAGCCAAACTGGTAATATAAAAGGAATAATCCTTCCGGCAGTGGATGATGTTTCCAACGCATTGTCTTCTGACCCTGCGAGTAATAATGGTACATTTTTATTCAATAAAAGCAATCAAAAAGTTCAGGTCTACGAGAACAACGTATGGAAAGATCTTTCGGATGCCGGAAGCAGTAGTAATCTTGTTATTAACACTTCTGATGAGAAAAGTGGAGGTGTGGTTATAGGTGCTTCAAGCAGTCCTGCAAAAGGGGTTCTTATCCTGGAATCGTCGGATAAGGCAATGATCTTACCAAGAATATCAGAACCGCATAAAAATGTTAAAAGCCCATATCCAGGAATGATGTGTTTTGATACCGTAAGCAGAACACTTGCAGTATTTGATGGTGCAAAATGGAATTATTGGAATTAGAGTAAAATGGATTTCTTTGAAATCCATATAAACTATTAATTAATCAGAGAGTTGCGGAAAGCGCGAGAGAAATTCCAGGACTGCACCTAGAATAAGCTCACACAAAGCTTTTTACAAACTGCCTATTGTATAATAGTGATCATGGGAAGGACTCCTTGAGGTAAGAATTAAAAAATATTCTAAAAACAAACAAATGATAAAAATAAATTTTTTTAAACAAGCAAAAAGCAAGATATCTCTCTTTGTGATATTGCTTTGTTTACTATTGTCTAACAATATTAATGCGCAAGCAGTTGGATGTACCAATACAATGTACCTTTCTCAGGGCACATTCAGTCCAAGTACTGAAGTCGGTTTTTACCGTATTAATAACTCTACGAATCCTTTTACATATCCGTTGATGAAACAACATGCAGGTTTGATAATTAATGCAATTGGCATAAATCCTGTTGATGGAAATATGTATGGGATGCGTTATTCTAATGCTAATCTCGTAAGAATTGACACTAATGGTAACTTTATAAACTTAGGGACTATTCCAGGTTTACCTATTTTAGATTATAATACTGGAGAAATAGATGTGGCAGGTAATTATTATGTGAAAGCTACTGGACTTAATAACAAGTTCTATAAAATTAACCTGAGTACAAATGCAGTAACTTCATTAACTTTAAGTGCAACCTTAGAACTTTCTGATTGGGCGTTTAATAACACAGATGGACAATTATATTCTGTAAATCTACCAGACGGAAGATTGTATAAAATAAATCCAAGCACCGGAAATGCAACACCGATTGGTGCTGCTTACAGTATGCCGGATGCTTTCGGGGCAATGTTTGGAGCAAGTAATGGAGAAATTTATGGAGCAATAAACAGTGGTGGTTTTTATCAATTTAATACCGTTACTGGAGCACGGACATTAATTTCTGCATCACCAGCAGCAGACCAAAATGATGGTGCTCATTGTGTTACTCAGCCCATAACCTTCAATGTAAATTTATATGTGTCTAAAACAGATAGCAAGACAACTTACACATCGGGAAGTTCCACAACTTATACTATTGTTGCAGGAAATACCGGACCGTTTGGTGTAGTTAATGCAAATGTGACAGACCCTGTTCCGGCAGGTATTCCTTCTGCAAATGTAACCTATACAGCAGTAGCTTCTGCGGGAAGCAGCACCCAAGTTGTAGGGACGCAGACTGGTGCAATTAATGATTTTGTTTCTTTACCAGTTGGTGGGACGGTGACTTATACTGTTACGGTTAATATACCAACTACTTTTACAGCGGATTTAGTAAATACTGTTACGATTACTGCGCCTATTAATTCTGTTGAGACTAATAGTGCAAATAATTCAGCAACAGATACCAATACAAGAGTTTGTGTTACTCCCCCTACGCCAACGGTTTCAGCAGGAGGGCCAACCACATTCTGTGCTGGCGGAAGTGTGACTTTAACTTCATCTTCTGCCTCTGGCAACCAATGGTACAAAGACGGCGTTATCATTTCCGGAGCAACAGGACAGACCTATTCTGCGAATGCTTCCGGAACATATACGGTTATTGTGACTACTATTGGCTGTCCAAGTCCTGCATCAGCGGGCACAACGGTAACGGTTAACCCAATACCACCAGCCTTAACTGTTTCAGCAGGCGGACCTACCACATTCTGTACAGGCGGAAGCGTGGTTCTTACCTCTACCTATAACACTACAGGTGCTTATCAATGGTACCTTAACGGCACAGTAATTCCTGGGGCGGTTTCTTATCAATATACAGCAACTGGTTCAGGGACTTATACAGTTACAAGAGAATTAGGAGGCTGTACCAGTCCTGCATCGGCAGGTACGACGGTGACTGTAAATCCTACGCCACCAGCATTGACGGTTTCGGCAGGTGGTCCTACAACTTTCTGCGCAGGCGGAAGCGTTGTCCTGACCTCAACTTATAATACTACTGGAGCTTACCAATGGTACCTGAATGGAACATTGATTTCTGGTGCTACCTCGTATCAATATACAGCGTCTGCATCAGGCACCTATACTGTTACAAGGGAATTGGGCGGATGTACCAGTCCTGCATCGGCAGGTACGACGGTGACTGTAAATCCTACGCCACCAGCATTGGCGGTTTCAGTAGGCGGACCTACCACATTCTGTACAGGTGGAAGTGTTGTGCTGACCTCAACGTATAATACTACTGGAGCTTACCAATGGTACCTAAATGGGACATTGATTTCTGGTGCTACCTCGTATCAATATACAGCGTCCGCACCAGGCACCTACACAGTTACAAGAGAATTAGGAGGCTGTACCAGTCCTGCATCGGCAGGTACGACGGTGACTGTAAATCCTACGCCACCAGCATTGACGGTTTCGGCAGGTGGTCCTACAACTTTCTGCGCAGGCGGAAGCGTTGTCCTGACCTCAACTTATAATACTACTGGAGCTTACCAATGGTACCTGAATGGAACATTGATTTCTGGGGCGGTTTCTTATCAATATACAGCAACTGGTTCAGGGACTTATACAGTTACAAGAGAATTAGGAGGCTGTACCAGTCCTGCATCGGCAGGTACGACGGTAACGGTAAATAATTGTACGGGTATTGCTTGTAATACGAAGTTCTATTTAACGCAATATCCTGTATCAGGACCCACTACTTTGTATGAACTAGACAATACTACCAACCCTTTTACGATAACTTCTATAGGTACATCTCCTGCCAATATGCATGTAAATGCTATTGGTTACAATACAGTAGATAATCTGATTTATGGGATAAGAACCGATGCTGGTTTTATGAACTATATGGTAAGGATAGACGGCAATGGAGTATTTACCAGCTTGGGAGCTGTGACTAATTTACCCACAGGTGGTTATAACTCTGGTGCATTTGATAATAGTGGAAATTACTATGTACTTAATTCCGGGTCAACGAGGTTTTATAGAATAAATGTAACAACCAATACCGCTACATTGATTACACTTTCAAGATTGTTAAATGTGAACGATATTGTTTATGATAAAACGACAGGGAAGATGTTCGGCTACGAAGGAGTATCGGGAGCTAATATATTGGTTTCTATTGACCCTGTTACCGGAACGGTTACCAATATCGGAGCAAGCGGATTACCGGGTGGTACTCTCGTAGGAGCTTTGTATGTCGATGCCTCTGGAGATATTTTCGGAAATGCAGATAATGGTTCAGGCTTTTATCAGTTCAACAAAACCACAGGTACAGCTGTAAAAATTTCCAACTCGATTGGTGCCAATGGAAACGATGGGACAAATTGCCCTGATGCGGTAATTACTTTCCCAGCAGACCTAAGTATTACTAAAACAGACGGCAAAACAGTTTATACACCGGGTACAACCAATACCTACACTATTGTTGTAAGCAACAACAGTGGTCAGTATGGTGTGCTTGGTGCTACGGTTTCAGATCCTGTACCGGCAGGTATCCCTGCTGCGAATGTATCTTATTCCGTACCGGTATTAACAGGCGGAGCAACCACCAGCATTACCGGAACTCAAACCGGTGCTCTTAATGATGTGGTAGGACTTCCTATAGGTGCTACAATCACCTACACCGTTACTATCAATGTTCCTGTTGCATTTACAGGCGATCTGACTAATACCGTTACAGTAACTCCACCTGTAAATTCTACAGATCCTAATAATGCTAATAATTCGGCGACAGATGTAGATAGTTTTAACAATCCTTGTGCGATTACTGCTTCCAATCCTGATTCAGACGGAGATGGAATAGCTAACTCTTGTGATGTAGATGATGACAATGACGGGATCTTGGATACGAATGAATGTGGTTCTAATAACAGAATCATTAGAGGAGACTTCTCAAGCCTCCCGACGCCTTCCGGTAACTTAAATGCTGCTCAGGTTGCAACAGCAACTTCAAATAAATGGATATATAATGGTTCAAATGGTGTAAATCTTTATTGGGGTAGTGTAGCAGGAGGTTTTGGCAATGGGATTGTGTTAGAAAAAGATAATCAAACAGAATCTTTAACACATTCTTTAAGCGATGTTAATTATTCTTATTCTGGTACTCCACCTCAAATTCTTATTACAAGATTTGCTGCAAGAAATGGTATTGGGGGAACTGGATCTGGTACTCAGAAAGGGAGATCATCCACCTTAACCATTAGCTATGCAGGAGTGGAGTATGTCAAAGTGGTTACGGCTGATGGGGTAAATAGTAACTCTACGCTTACATACAGTAATGGGGCTACTGGGAATATCTCTACAATATTAGTGGATAGTAACTATGATAATTGGACGATCACACTTCCGTCGAACATTTCCCATTCGGGTGATTTGGTAATTAAAAATGTAAATGGTGTTGGAAATGCTCTTGGAGGAGCTGATGATTTTATGTTTGCAGATATTGTTTTGAACTCTTGTAAAGATACCGATGGCGATGGCATTCCGGATTATCTAGATTTAGATAGTGACGCAGATGGATGTTCCGACGCTATGGAAGGCGGTGCAAATGTTATCGAGTACTGGTTGGTAACGGCTGGCGGTGTAGTGAATGGTGGTAGTACCACTGTGAATCAAAATTTATGTGCAAGCTCAAGCTGTATAAGTACCGGAACTGGTAATAATGGATTGCCTAAGGCAGCGTTTGCTGCAGGATATAGCAACACAACAGGTCAGTCTGTTGGGAACTCTCAGAATGCATTGGTAAATGACTGTTTCTGCTATGAATCTCCTACTGATCTTACTGCAATAGTTCCAGTAAATCACGGCATATCTGCACTAGGAAGAGCAGGCGCAGAAAATGGCAACTGGCCAATGTTGAGAAATTCTGCATACACAGCACTAGAGGCTAAAACCAAAGGTTTTGTTGTAACCAGAACTACCAGCCCGGAAACGACTGTTGCAATTCCTGTTGTAGGGATGATGGTATTTGATACAGATGAGGATGGAGGCAAAGGCTGTCTGAAAATCTACACCGGATCAGGAGTAGGAGAAGGATGGAAATGCTTTACAACACAGGGCTGTCCGCCACCTCCAAGTAACTAAATCGGGCAATAGCCAATTTTTTACAATTTGCCATCGGATTCAGATAATTAAAATCTGATGGCAGTTGTAATAATTAACTTTAAAATATAAAAACAAAATGAACAAGATAATTTCAATCATATTAATAAGTGTTTCCGCCACTGCCTTTTCTCAGGTAAGAATAGGAAAGTCTGACGCAGCCAATCTTAGCAGCACTTCAGTTTTGCTGGAGTTTGGAGATACAAAAGACAAAGGAATTGTATTGCCATATGTAGAAACAGTTCCTGCAGAAGGAAGTACACAAGCCACAGGTGGTACCATTATTTTTGATGTTTCTGCAAACACTGAGTACAAAATAAAAGTCAAAAATCAGAATGCAGGTTGGCGAGACCTCAGTGTGCAATCCGGATATTCCACATCGGTAGAAACTATTGTAAAGCCAGTACAGGCAACGCCATTGGCGGATAATACAAACGCAAAAGCAATCATTGGTTCGTCAACTTCTGCAGCAGATGGCATTTTGGTGTTGGAGTCTACGGACAAAGCAATGGTGCTGCCAATTGTAGATGATTATAAAGCTATCAAAAATCCTTCCCCCGGTATGCTTGCATTCCTGAAAGGCCTTACAGCAAATGAACATCGCTTGATAGTTTTCAACGGACAGAAATGGACGTTCTGGAGACCAAAAGTGAACTAAGACAAGACTACTATTTAATTTTTTAGCCGGGCAGTTTTTTATATTACGACTACAATTTCTTTCATAACTATTGTGCTGTTCGGCTTTTTTTCTAAAATGTGATTTGAATGAACTGCTTTGAGGCTAAAAGTAGATAAGAATATTTTTAAAGTTAACTTCACCACAATGAAAATTAATAATCTGAAAAATGTAAATCTAATAATCCGAGTACTTGCTTTTTTGATGTTATTGAATATTGGATTTTTTCTCTTGGCAATCTTGCTTTTAAAATCGATCTTGATTCCTGTAATCATTGGGGCGATAATATTAGCTGAGATTGTATTCTATTTTCGGCTAAGGTATATAGAGTTTGATGATTCTGGAGAAGTTTTGATTCTGAAAGCCTATCACCCTTTAAAAAATAAAATCCACTTGCAAGGAAATGCGAATATAGAAATTCCTAAAAATTGCATTGAAAAATATGTTGTGAACGGCGGAAAACTGATGTTGTGGGGAACCCATTTGGGGAGAAACAAACCCTTTACAATAGAGTTCCGGATTCCCTATTTTGGAAATATCAATCAAAATAAAATTGATTCAAGATTAAAAGAATATCTAAATAGATATGAGTGATTTCATTAACATCAATATAGGAGCTTTGATTCACCAGCGGGTTTCGGAAAAAAACTGGAAATCACAAGGATTTGTAATTTTTTCAACAGTTCTGAGGATGAGGTTTTAGAAATGTATCTCTCAAACTCTGGAAACAGAATTATTATTGAAATGGAGCAAGATTCTGGATTATGATTTTTTCAGGATCTATACCCAGCATCAAGCTTACTTACTTTCTCTTCTATCTCTTGTAATTCCTGATTTATAAACTCAAATGTTACATAATTAAAAAAAGCAGACCTAGGCCTGCTCTTCCTAAATAAATTTTAATTATGGAAAAATTGAATAGTTACTCCGTTATTGAGTATATCTTCTTTAATTTTTATTTCTCACACTCCATATAGAAGTTAGTTTCATCAATATAAACTGATTTATAATTACAGAATCCCAATGTAATAATCTCTTAATTTACCTTTGTGAAAATAGAGATGTATTTTTTTTGAAAATATCCCCAAACAATAAGTTTTCAATATATAAGTTCTCTCATTACGTGTCTTATAATCTGCAGGTCTCCCGAAAAATTTTTGAGTCTCGTGCCGAGATTTGCCAATCATGGTTTCTTCTAAAATTTTATCAAGTATTTGTGTGTCCATCATTTAAGATTTTAATTTTAGGGTTTCCAAAAAGACCAAACGGTTCCGTTGTAAACAACAAGCTGTTTTTTCACGGTGTCATAAACCATCATTCCTGGCGCAGGGCTAATGATGTTAAGATGAGGGCTTGCTACTTTTGGTAAAATCATCGCTTTGTTGGTATCAGAAAGTACTAAAATCCCGTTAGCTGGGTCTGATGTATTTGTTCCAATCATAGTTTTAGCTGTGGTAAGCTCGGTTTTGGATTGCTGTATAGCAATGTTAGCCTGGCCGGTAGTATCAATACTCAAATCAAACCAACTTCCTTGTTTCAGGTATTTCATCTTGTGATCGGTCACATCATAAATAATAGTTCCGTTTTCAGTACTGCTGGCTGTGCTTTCAACATAAGGGACGATCATTCCTTTGTTTTCTGTATTGGCGAACTCCAACGAAACCGATGTGTTGGTAACGTTGGTTTTGCCAATAGCGACTTGAGATTTAATAACAATTGTTACAAAAATCAATACTACTCCTAAATTTTTTTTCATTGTACTGTCTTTAGAATCTGTTATTCTCATCACAAATGTTTTTTTATATTAATGAATTGTGTTCTTAGTCCGGGCATGTCTGTGTAGAAATACAATACCAATGATAGTTGACACCATTATCTGTAGAGGTGTACATTTTCAAACAATGATTAGTGGCATCATAAACTACCATTCCCTCTACAAAGTTCCCTGACGGTATTTCTACAGGAACATCCGGCGTTGAGGGGTTGCTGTCAGCATCACTGAAAGCGACTCTGTTTACAACCAATCCTTTTGTTTTGGATTCTAATGCAATCCATCCTCCTTTTCTTACCATTGGCCAATTGTCGGCATCTGTTTCACCTGCTCTTGCCAGAGAAGTAATTCCAACTTTGGTGTCCAAAATAGTTCCGCCGGTTGTGAGTCCTGGTTTGTAACAAAATGTAGGACAGCTATTTATCAGCGCATTTTGCGAATCTCCTATGCCTTGTCCCGTAGTATTACTATATCCTGTTGGTAGAGTTAAAAACTGAGGAACACCATTCGCATTAACACAAGTTCCCGTAGCACATAAATTTTGATTAACAGGCGTACTGCCTCCTGTTACAGTTCCTCCAGCTGTTACAAGCTGACCTGTTGAGATATTTGCTGCACCTTCTATCGCATCAGAGCATCCATCACCATCAGAATCTAGATCTGACTGGTTAGGAATTCCATCAGTATCCGTGTCACATATTTTTTTAGAAAAAATAGAATACTGAGTGCGCTCTCCTGCTCCAACTCCGGAGTTTGTTAATTCAATAGAAGAAACAAGCGTATTACCAATTCCTTTTAACATAATCATTTGATTATCCACGTTACCAGAACTCGTTATTTTTCCGCTAGATACATTATAAATCATACGAGGAAAGGCTGTGGTAATATTGGCTGAATAAAAAGCGTTATTTGCAGTTCCTCCATTTACACTAAAAGTATAATCAACAAACGAAGGAGAACTTGAAACAACATCTAAATCATTCAGGTAAAATGCAATTTCACTTGCAGGAATAGCAGGGCTAAATGTAATTGTATAACTAATTCCTCCTACTCTTTCTATTTGCTGTCCTCCTCCCGATTGATTTACAAAAAATCTGTTTTGAGAATCGTTCAAACTATTTGTAGTAGTTACAAGAGTACCATTAGTTGTAACAGTTACAGTTGATGTAGTCTGCCCCGTCCATGCCCCGGAAGTATTTTGGGAGAGATAAGGAGTACAATCTTCTGTGATATCTAAGATACCATCATTATCATCATCATAATCACACATATCTGGGATGCCATCTCCATCAGAATCTACACCAATGCAATAAAGTGTATTTGTATCTGTCGAAGTACTATTTGCTGTATTGGCATCATTAATATTGGCTGGGGCTGTTATTGTTACTGTATTTGCAAGATTTCCTGTAAATGTTGAAGGGATATTTACTGTCACAGTGTAGGTGACTGTTCCATTTACAGGGAGCGATATCAAATCATTAATTGCACCCGTTTGTGTGCCTGTTACAGAAGTTGTACTTCCGGCAGAAGCCACAGCCGTGTATGACATGTTTGCAGCTGGAATTCCGGCCGGTAACAGATCGGATACGGTAGCATTTTGTACCCCAAAAGGACCATTATTTCTTGCTACAATAGTATAAACGGTATTTGTTCCAGCTGAATAAGTGCTTGTTCCATCTGTTTTGGTAACAGATAGATCTGCATCAAATGTAATTGGAGCAGTAACGCAATGGGCACCGTCGTTATTTCCACTTGCTGGTGCAGAGGAAACCTGCACTCTGTTTCCGTTTGTCAAATTAAATTGAAAAAAACCACCGGCATTATTAACCCCGTAGATTTCGCCGGTACTTGAACCAAAAAGGGCTCCAAAGGTTGCCGCTCCGGGAGAGGTACCTATAAAACTTACTGTTCCGGTCGATGGGTTAATAGAAAATAGCCTGCCATCTAAAGCAACGCCATATAAGAGATTTGTAACCACGTTGTATGCTAAGTCAGAAGGATCAGTAGCTTGTGATAAAGTAATTGGTACAGCCGTCAAAGATGCTATATTAACTCTGTATATTGTACTATTGGAGCCGGAGTGCTTAATGTAGTAATTCCCGAGATGATCTATCTCTCCACTGTTATAATTAGTGGTTCCGGTTGCAGCGGGTAACCCGGAGATGGCTCCTAAATCTGTAATGGCTCCACTGGAATCAATCCTAAGAAGATTATTACTAAAGGTTCGCATCGCATAGATATATCCATCTATTGGATTAAGCCCGGTTGCATTATATTGATAGCCTGCCGGTGAACCAATAATAGGATAAGTAAATGGATTGGTAGAAGAGATGATATTGTATATTGCACTGTTGGCATTTTGAACCAGATACATTTTAGAGTCGCATGGAAAAGGTGTGGGCGATACAATTAGACATACATTACCTATACTGTTTGTGATATTGCCACTAAGGTTTGATATGTTTGCTGATGTATTAGTAAAGGCAGTTGGGTTACTTTCGCAACTCGGATTGCCTTGACCGGGCATATTGGTAACATTAACAGTGATGGTGGCAGTTGTATTAGCTGCTTGATTATAACCGGCAACTGCTATGGATGTTCCGCCTGGATTTGCAGTTACGGTTCCAGCTGTCAATCCTGTAACTGTAACATTAGGATTTGCGGCAAGCCTAAGTCCACTTGGAAGGTTGTCTGTAAATGAAAGATTAGTCTGTGCAACACTACCGGCAGCCGTATTGTTAAGAGTAAAAGTATATGTTGCTGTACCATTAGAAACAATAGTAGAAGGAGATACACTTTTAGTAAGCACTGTAACTGGAGCGAGAGATGGCGAAAAATTATCATACAGATAATATACTCCCTGTGCATTGGCCAAAGTAGTAGCTCCACCTTGTCTAAGCTGACCTACTGTCATATACTCTTCACCTCCTACCGCAGTATATTGCAATGTTACCTTTACCCAATTATTACGGGATGTTGCTCCATAAACATCGGTATTGCTTGCGGGGATTAAAACTCTGCCACTACCAAAGGAATTAAGTAGTGGTGCAAAGCTTCCTCCACCCACTGTATTGCTATTTGAAGGAGATGTTGTCGAAAATACTGCACCGATAAAGCCTTGTTCTGATGCTGGAAGATCGACATATGTTAAAACAGGTAAAAATGCGGAAGGCGACCCGCCGAACATGTGAGCTACATAAAAAGAAAAACTATAAGTAATACCTGCTATCAGGGGAGATGATAACCTATTGGTAAGATATTCTTTGTAATTGTTAAGTGGAGAGTTATTTACTTCCGCATAACCTCCTACAAAACCAGTTCCGCTTTGGGCTGTAAGTGTCTGTGGGCTAAGTGTAAGGCTAGACCCGCTAGTTGGAGTACAGACATTCATATAATCCGGAGTACCTGCAGTTGTAGGCTGTGTCCATCCTGTAGCTCTGGTTAGCTGGCTTTGGGCATTAGGGCATTGTGAGAAATTCTCAAAATCCGGATTACTGATGTTTTGCGCACCAATATAACAACCTATTAATATTAAACAAAACCTTATAAGATTGTTTCTCAAGATATGGTTCTTGATTTGATTTCTTTTTAAAATTATATTTTTCGTCACATTTTGCGTTATGTCACGACCAGATACTATTAATTTTAGCAACGCAAATAAGTGTTTAGAATAGAATTTAATCATAATATGTATTTTTAATAGTAATGGTCAAAGGTTGATTACGTTTGTGCTGAGATTCTCAGTAAGATTCCTTATTCTTAAAACACTATCAACATCCAGGTTTTCCGTAGGAGAGGGAATGTTTACAGTATAGTTTTTGGTACGTAATTGATCTCCAGTTATTATTGGAAGGATGATGCCGTATAAAATAGTGTCGTTTGCTGGTTTTAAGGTAACACCTAAAATGGTTTTGGCCGTAGTAGTATTGACGCCAACCTGAGCATGTGTAAAAAATCCTGTAAAAAGAAGAATTTTCACCAATAGTGCTGTACTCATCTTCAATATTTTAAAATTACTTGAATTATTTATCAATCTTGCTAAGCCTGCAAACGTGCCGCTGTTGTAATAGTCTATCTTTGAAAGGTTTATTAAGCTTTAAGGATCTTTGCGATTTCCTAAGCAATTTACCAAATGTGTTAAAATATTGTTAAATAAGCATGTGAGGATTTCTGAAAAATGATACCGTTATCACTAAATTAAACTACTTGTTAAATTCTCGATTTTTTAATGATAAGTATCTATTCTTTGCGGATGTTTTAATTTTATCTAATTATTTTGAGAATATGATTAAAATAATAATCTATAATAATGTTTCATCAATTCTTTTTTTTCTTACACCATTAGAGCATAAAAAAGTAATGACATCTAAGACATCATTACTTAAAAACAAAAACAAATTCTAAAAGAAAATTCTCTCAGAGATATTTTATATATATAAAACTATTTGATTAGAAAACTAAAGTGATTGTGAGTTATATTAAAAATGCAGTCAGGTAATTCATTTTCTTGGTAAGCAAAATATCCTTGAATATTAAAATATTGATTAAGAATTTAATGAGCCTGCCCGATATCCAGACGGTCGAATTTGCCATCAGTATTTAGATGAAATTTGAAGAATACTTTAAAAGTTCCCCAACTTCCGGCTTTGAAATTTTCTGTGATATCTTTCCCATCGTTTTCCACCTTGTCAATTGTGAGAAATTTTTCTTCACCCAAAGCTTTTGAAAAGAAAGATTTGAAATCAACCTTATTACCATCATCCGTCATCGTCGGGTTTTCTGTAAAGAAAGAATACCAGCTTTTATCTCCGGATTGTAACGCTTCAACGGCACTTTTTACTGTTGAATTAGTGATTTTTGATAAGTCCATAGTTTGTTGTGTTTTTTTAATTGTTGAGTTTTTATTGCCAGACATTTTATCTTTATTTTTATTCTGAGCGCAAACTGTTACATAGCAGCAAGTAACAAAAATCGGGAATTGAAGCTTTTCCAATTCCTGATTTTGAAAGAGCTTATGAATACTCTATTACCTCGTCGTGTATCCGTCGTTAGCGAAAATAGTCTGACCACTATTCACCATCCGGATCATAAGTTAGTTTTTTGGTAACAGCACTTGGTTGCATATCTTTTTCCCCAAGCATATCTTTAGCTTTTTAATAATTTTTTCATCGTAGAAAAAGCAAGGGTACTTACCCAAAACTTTCTTTATAGTATCTGTAAAATGGGTATGCGATGCGGCTAGGGTAGAGGCAATATGCTTGATACGGAAGAATTCCTGTTCCTTGCCTTTGATGACATCATCAATGTGCCTATCCAGAAAGGTAAGGTACTTTTCAGCGATTTCGTTTTTACGTAAAGTAGGCTTATTCATTAGAGTAGTGGTTAAAGAAAAAATCCCTAACAGATTTTCAACAAACTAATGGCCGAAAGCTCTGTTAGGGAAAAGGTCTATCTATAATAACAGTATTCTGTTTTGTAGTGTCAGGTTATGGCTTCCAAAAAGACCAAACTGTCCCGTTGTAAACGGCAAGTTGCTTCTTTGTGGTGTCATAAACCATCATTCCTGGTGCCGGATTGATGATATTAAGGTGCGGGCTGGCTACTCTTGGAAGGATCATCGCTTTGTTGGCATCAGACAGAACCAAAATGCCGTTGCTATCCATTGCTGTATTGTTTCCTATGGTTGTTTTAGCAGTACTAAGTTCCGGTTTGGAGGTCTGGATAGCGATATCAGATTTACCCGTGGTATCCACAGAGAGATCAAACCAGCTGTTATCTTTTAGATACTTTACTTTATGATCTGAGTTGTCAAAGATTACAGATCCGTTTTCTGTAATAGCAGATTTGTTTTCTATATAGGGTAGTATCATTCCTTTGTTTTCTGAATCTGAGAATTCCAAAGAAACGGAATTGTTGCTGACACTGGTTTTTCCAATAGCCACCTGGGATTTAATAGTAATAGCCGCTACTATTAATAAACAGGTTAAAATATTTGTTTTCATTGTGTGTTTTTTATGTGAGATAATTAATTTGTTCTTTGATCAAAAATAGGAGGAGTAGTACCTGCCGCACACGCTTTGAGACCAAAATTATAATTGGTAAAACTAGCATTGGTTACCGTAGCAGATAATGTTCCGTCAGGAGTTCCGTCTCCACTTCCTGTATTATTGTTTTTGTTTTCACCAGTCGTTACCCATCCCGCGATGTTATGGTTAATTGGGGTTGTTGCAGTATTAGTTCCTATTGGATAAACGTTAGGAGACAACTGCAGGGTGTAATTGCTATTAGCACCTACGTTGATGGTGTAAGTTCCATTGGAATTAACGGGTGTGCTGTTAGCGATGATACCGCTGCTGTCTACCAGATAGATATAACTTCCTCCTGCAGAAGTACCAGCTTCACCACTGTCGATTACAGTATTGCCATTCGCATCGTTAAAGACCGTACCGGAAATTGTAAGACAAGCCTGAATGGTAACGTTGACATCATCTGTACTTACACAGTCGCCAGTGGTAATAGTCCATCGGAAGGTATATGTTCCTGCAGCACTCAAAGCGGATACCGATGTCTCAGGTGATGATGCGTTAGAAAAGACAGGCGACGTTCCTGCAGGTGAGGATATAACTGACCATGTTCCTGTTCCTGAGCTGGGATCGTTGCCCACCAATGATACGGCAGTATTGCAGATCACATCCTGATCACTTCCCGCATTGGAATTAATCTGCGGAGCTACCGTAATGGTAAATGTTCCCTCTAATGATGTTCCGGAGCATGCGTATTCTTTATCTAAAAATGCTCCTATGCCCCCAACACTGGGAACTAGCTTTATTTTGAAGGTGTACACACCGGCTTTCGTTAGGTTACCAATTACTGTAGAAGTGGAGGTAAAAGATCGTAGATTGGAAGCTTCAAATGTAGGGGACGCAGCTCCGTTTGGTACTGAAACGGTTGTAAAATCATATTTTCCCCCAAAATCCTGAAAATAGCTGCTGTTAACCACACCTTTATATACGGTAGGCAATTGAACGGTTGCTGTTACAACGCCTGAACCCGGATAACATACCACTGTATTGTTAACGCTAACATTAGGACGTGCACCATCAGATATGTGAATATAATAATACTGAGTAGCACCAATACAACTTCCATTGCTTGTATAGACTGTAAATCTGTAAGTTCCTACACGCCATCCGCCTGATGGAGGCGTCACTGTCACACTTCGGTTAGCGGTGCCAGCACCGCTTGTAGTAAATCCTGGAGCACCTCCTGGCGGGATAACACCCGATACTAATACGGTTGAAATATTGGTTACAGGATCAGAAGAATCTAATCTGTAACCGAAAGTGATAGGTGTGGTGCTGCCTGCCATACCACACTGTACTTCTCCGCCACTATTAGCATTAAAATATGAAGTCATCTGATCGGGTTCAGAAGCTACAAGAAAAGAAACAGGTTTTGGCGTAATACCTGTGATAGTGTAGGTAATCTCTGGGGTAACATAAGTACCCGAAGCATTAGTAATTGTCAGGTAGAATTTATACACTCCCGGTGTGGTGGCTCCCGTGAAGTATAATGCGCCATCAAAAATTCTCCAATAAGTAATATTACCTCCTGACGGCTGGCTGTTTACCGTCATAGCGATGCTTGTACCATAGGTAGGATTACCAGCTGCACCTGCTGTAGTTGTATTGAAAATAGGAGAGGTGCTGCTAAGATTAATAAAAGTAGCCCCCGTTGCGCTCAGACATTCACTTCTTGAAGGGATGATAAGTTGAGGATTGGGGATAAATCTTACCACTGCCGTATCCTCGTAAAAACAATTAGGATTAGTATTCGAAGTGATACGTAAGGTAACAATATAGGCTGGATCTTCATTATGGTCTGCCTTTTTTGTCAATGAGAATGTGGTGGCTCCAGAGGTTGGCGATCCAAATGTTGCATTGTTATTAACTTTGGTTCCCGAGGTTCTTTCGTAAGTATAGATATTATAAGCAGACCATTGTGCTGTATAACCTGCGGGTACCACACCATTTAGGTTTACGGTACCCACTGTTGCATTAACATTAGTAATATCCGGACCGGCTGTAAATGTTGAAGCATCACCCGGTGCCAGAATGGTTACCTGAGAAGTGCTTGTCCCTAAATTACAGACCTGTGAGATTTGGAACACATAATTTCCGGGATAGGTCATACCCGTCACAGTAGGTGTAAGGGCATTCACATTACTGATAACAGGATCTGGAGCGCCAGATGGTTTGGATACAACAGACCAAGTTGGGTTACCTACAGGGGAACCTGTACGGGTGCCTTGCAGCGTATAGCTGGTACCGCATATTGTTGCAGTACCGCCAGCATTTACACTACAGTTCTGTGCTGATGTCATAGACGATCCTACTAACAGAAATACGAAGAATAAAATATATGTATTAAAAAATTTCATTGTGTTGTGTTTTAATAATAAAATAAACGGTTATTTCTTTAATTAAGGATTTCTATTAATCCGGACAAGTTGGAGTAGAGATACAATACCATGCATAGCTGAAACCATTATCCATAGTTGTATAGAGCTTCATACATTTGTTGGTGGTATCATACACCATCATACCTTCTACAAAATTAGCTGCAGCTATACCCACTGGAACGTCCGGTGTAAAAGGATCATTATCCGCATCCGAGAATGCTACACGGTTTGGTACAAAAGCTTTGGTTTTAGATTCCAATGCGATGTGTCCGCCTTTACGGGTCATTGGCCAGTTATCAGCATCTGTTGCGCCAGCTCTTCCCAAAGCTGAGATACCTACTTTGGTGTCTAACACTGTGCCTCCGGTTGTTGCTCCTGGCTTATAACAAGCACACAGATCGTCAATCGCAACTAATACAGGTGCACCTGCCATAGTGTACGTGTTGGTAGAAGCATTAAAGAAGTAAGGCCAATAAACGCCTTCACCTACAGCCGCAGAATTATTGACAAGAGTTCCATTCAAATGGTTTCTTGTGCTGTACCATACCAATGTAGAACCATCTGGTGGCGCAACATATTGTGTCGTATTAAGATTAACCGTAGGGATATTACAACAAATATTAGTGACCGTAATCAATTTGCTTCCAGGGCTGTAGCAGTTGGTAGAGGTGTTGTAATAATACACCCAATACTCTGTAGGGGTAGAGCTTACAGATATAGTAGTACTGCTCAACAAACTTGTTGAAGAAGGGGTTGCTGAAGTATGCCATTGGATCACAGAACCTGATGGTGCTGCATTAACATCAAATACTAAGCTCAAATCCCTTGGCTGCGGATCGGCTGGTGCTGTACATGTTGAACATACAGCAGCTATAACGTTAACCTCGCTGGAAGCTGGAGAATAGCAATTACCCGCAGTACTGTAATAGAAAGCGTAGTAGACTCCGGCACCTACAGCGGTAGGATTGGATACAGGATCTGTATGGGCTGTATCTCTGAACCATACCAGACTTGCATTGGCAGGTATAGTTCCTGTATGGGCATCGTTTAGATTGGCTACTCCACTAGGACAAGATGTGAACAGAGGCGAACTTACTGCAGGAGCTATGCTACCTACTGTACAAGCTGCTGTTACATTAACTTGGACTGCTGCCGATGCTGTACCACATCCTGAACCGCTGCTTGCCACATAATAGTAATATATTGTGCCTAAGGCATTAGTTGGTGGTGTGTAGGTAGAGGAAGTAGCTCCGGCTATCAGAGCTCCTCCGGTATTACTATTGGTCGTATTGCTATACCATTGGTAAGTAGTAGCGCCTGTTGCTGTAGCTGTAAGATTGGTAGGTGTACTATTAATGGTTACTGTCTGTGTTGTCGGGCTTATCGATACAGAAGTAGGATAAGCATTAACTGTAACTGGGGTACGAGGCGATGAGGTTACAGAACCACAAGTTCCTGTTACGATTACGAAATAATATCTTGTTGCAAAAGCTGCTACAGTAGGCGGTGTGTAAGTGAATGATGTAGCACCGGTAACTGTTGTTACAGATCCGCCTGTTGCTGCATTACTGTAATACCATTGATAACTTATTGCATTATTAGCTGTAACGCTTAATTGTGTAGCCGTACCATTCACACAAATGGTTTGCGGCGTGCTATCTGGTTGTGCAGTAATGGTTGTTGTGTCTATCGTTACATTCACAGGTTGAGATGGCGCAGAATAGCAATTGCCACCCGAGCTATAATAGAAAGCGTAATATGTACCTGCTCCTACCGATGTAGGATCTGCTACCGCAGTAGTATGTGTAGGATCTGTATACCACAATAAAGTACTACCTGAAGGTACTGTACCCGTATGTGCTTGTGTATTAAGGTTAACTGTGCCAGAAGAACAATTTGCCGTCACAGAAGGGTTAACAGCTGGCGTTGTGCCTGCTGCGGAACAAATCGCAAGTCCAAAGTTATTTGAACAGCTGGTTTTATAACCGCTAAATGCTACTGCATAACCTTTCTGCGGTGATACAGGCAAAGTCTGGTAACTGTTAGCAGGCAAAGGTTCTGCAAGCTGTACAATGTAATTAACAGTTGGTATAGACTGTATTGCTACATTATCGATATAAAAGAAGTGATTGCCAGCTCCTGTTGTTCTGAAACGAATGGTTGTACCTATATTTACAACCGAAGCCGGGATATTATAAACCTTTTTCCCGTTTGTATACCCTGTAGTACTATATAAATACCCAAGAGTTGTCCAAGGTCCTGTAGCGCTTGGTGCTACCTCTACTAACAGTGTTTTATATGGAAGACCATCCAGGTTGGCAGTTCTGTAATCAAATGACAACAAGGCATTAGTAGTTGGTGCACTAACAGATCTTCTGACAGCTACGGCAGTATTACCTGTAATACGAAGCTCACCTGACACTATCTGAATGTTCCCAGTAGTTGCAGCTGTTGCTTCACCTTCTTCTATCCAGTTAGTAGACCATCCTGTTCCTGCGCTATAGCTGGCTGTAGCAAAATCATGGGAAGCCTGAGTGGTTGGTACAGGAGTAGCACGATCAAAAACGTATGCACCGGTATTATTGGTGGTTACAGATTCTACCGGAGTGTTCTCAGAAGTATCTAAAACACCATTTCCATTAGCATCAAGATACAGATTAACTGTATGGGCAATGCCTCCTTCTCCGTTGTCATTAGCACCATTCCTGTTGACATCGTCAAATATTTTACCTGTCAGGATATGCTTCATCTCAGCATCAAGACAGCCTACGTTTACAGTCACAACAGCGGTGCTGCATAATGATCTGTCAGAATTACAAACCTGGTAGTTAAAAGTATCGGTACCAGAGAATCCAGGGTTTGGTGTATAAGTTACCGTTCCGTCCGGGTTGACTACTACTGTTCCATTTGTTGGTTGAGACACTATAGTAACAGTAGTTGGAGATACTCTTCCTACATCATTGTTCAGGATATCTATAGTTACTGGGATGTTAGGATAGGTTTGAGACTGGTCATCGTTTGCAAATATTACAAAATCTACACACTGAGGATCCAATGTAAATCCTGCATCCAATGTAGTAGCTCCACTTACTGCAGCAACAGATGAATCCTGGCCATAAACAGCGGAGATTGGTGTTCCGTCACAAGTAAAGAAGGACATACCTCCGTTTCCTGTGCTGGTGAAAACTTTTTGTGCTTGTAGCTCAGAGAGCGTATAGGCCACATCATACTTCAAACCGCAAGGACTTGTCGATCCCGGTGCTGTACTTATGACACTGCCAGTATATTTAACATATACTGTGGTACTCTTGGTAGGAGTGATCCATACCGGATTAGCAGCTCCGGCAGAAGCCATGCCTGGTGCCCAAGCTGTCGTTGTAAAGTTCGTCAGTTGTTCTCCAGGAATCATATTAAATGCCCAGTCATAAGCTAAACCATTAGCATCAGCATCTACGATTGTGACAGCTGTATAGCTTTTCCCGTTGGCGCTCTCAAACTTATAAGCAGTGGCTTGATTCATCTCCAAAGATGTATAACCCTTGGCTGGAATTATGATGCTGCCATTGCCTCCAAGTCCATTTTTCCAATTCACTGTTATATCTTCATTCAAACTGTTTGTGAATACTGCGTATACAGGAGCAGTAGCCAAGGTTGTGTAAACAGGAGAGTAGTAGGTGCTTCCATAAAAGTTACCTGGCAGCAATGGAATATTTCTGGTTCCATAGTTATCTATCCCTCCAAAAACAAGATCTACACCCACCGGTTTGTTACTGGTGATCACAGCACCGGATTTTATATCATTTGACTTGTTTGTATCTCTGGTTTTATTACCTGGGGGTGGGCCAGCTGTTCCTTCATAGAACCATACCATTCCTTCTGCAAGTGTTGGCGATGTAACATCTACCACGCCATCTCCATTATAATCCAGCTGTACTATAGTACCGTTCTCCGACGCTCTTACAAATAGAGAAGTATAGTCGAAAACTGTAGTCGCAATATTAGGATTCAGTAGAGAGCTAATATTCTCTCCAAAAGGAACTACAAACAATCGCCCGAATTTGTTGGTATCGATCACATTACCTTTGGTATTTTGTACTGAGAAAGTTGCATCACTACCTGTAACCTTGGTAAGGGTCAATAACTTGGTAGAATATATTTTGTCTCTACCATCATATTGTATCGTGGTTTCGGTAGAGGTTCTGCCATCCCCTGTTCTGTAAGGGTTGTTATTATCTAATGTAATGATAGCCCCTTCCGGTAAAATGTCTGTCGGGTATCCCGGAGCAACACCATTAGAGGTGTTCCCGTCTCCCCAGATTTCCGTAGTAGTTTGTGTACGGGTTCCTGAGTTAGGCTCATAACCATCTTCCCAATGGTCATAATAGATAAGCGTATTAGAGTAATTGGCTCTGATACCAATAATCCTCCTAGCGTTGGCAGTACTATTACTTATTGCATCACTTCCCGCACTCATTAGTGCTTTTTTAAGTTCCGCATTTTCCGGGAAAGGCAGATAAAATGTTTTTGGTAAACCAGCGGTACTGCATACGTCAGTCAGGTTGGGCTCAATAGTAACCGTTACCGTAGCCTGGCTGCATGCGCCTGAAGGACCAGTACACACCCTATAGACAAATGTATCTGTTCCTGAAAAATCACCATTGGGTAAATAGGTTACAATACCGCCAGTACCAATTTGTACACTACCATTTGCAGGTTGTGTAGCAATGGTTAACGTACTAGAGTCTGGGCTGCAAAGATCATTGGCCAGAATATTGATTGCTAATGGTGTAGCAGACGGTCCTGTAGCAGCATCTGCTACTGCCTGAATTACTGCCGTGCTTACCGTGAAGGTAGAAGATGCTGTTGTGCTACATCCGCTTGCGGTGGCAGTAATTGTTGACGTTCCACTCCAGTTGGCGGCATAGGTTACCTCACCTGTTGTAGGGTTGATTGTTGGTTGCGTTCCTGTACCGGTATTTGTAATACTGTATGCCATACTATCTGCATTGGCAGATGTAGCTGTATAAGTTATCGTACCTGCACTTGTACATCTTTGAGCTGACAAAGCACTATTAAATACTGGAGCAGCAGGTGTAGGAGCTACCGTTACTGTAAACGTTGCTGTTCCTGGTGTACCACAACCACCATTGGCAGTTGCTGTAATGGTTGCTGTTCCTGACCATGACGCATTATAAGTAACAGCACCTGTAGCGCTATTAATGGTTCCTGCTGCTGCAGGTGTAAGGCTATAAGAAACAGTTCCACCGGAAGATGTTACTGTAGCGGTGTATGTTACTGTTCCTGCGCCCTGACATCTATTGGTAGGCAAACCTGTATCAAAGACAGGTGTTCCTGCAGAGGCCAAAGCATTAGCACCACAAACATCCACAGGGGCAGTGGTGTAATAATAAGGAGCTCTTGTTGCATTGATAGTAGCAGAACCATCTCCTGCATTGCCATAATATTGATTTCCTGCAAAGCCAAAATTCTGTGTACAGGATTTGATAACAATAGTTTGCGCCCCTCCTGACTCTACTGCAAGCATCCGGTCTGTAGTAGGACTGCCAGGATCAATAGTGGAAGTAGTACCACCGCCAGACCTAAGCTTGCTTTGATAATTTTGCCCCCAGTTAAAAATTTGTCCAGTAGTTGTAAGTACATTGATTGATGGATCACTGTCCTGATGTTCAGTAGGTGAGATCCATTTAATGTTATTCATCACAGGACCTGATGCAGAAGTGTATCTGGGCTGTATCCAGTTTAATCGATTAGTGGCAGTCCAGTCACCCAATTCCTTGGAAGAATTATTTCCCATTGAATATAGATTACCGTCGGTATACAAGACATAATAAGAACCCGTACTTGCCATACCAATCATTTTGATGGTACCTGAAGGATTGGGTAAGGTCATTTGCACTGCTCTGGTTTGATTGGCGCTGGCAGAGCCATTTCCTAAATAAGCCCCGGTTCCCCAGGTCCATAAGGTACCATCGGCACACAAAGCCATCAAAGAATTTCCTGACCCTCTCAAGACAACCACATTATCCAGCGTAGGATTACCTGGTGCTGAGGTTGTAACACGATTCCAATTATTATTTGCGGTTGTCAGCCCTGTTCCTGCTGAAGCTGCATTTTTCGTCAATACCCATGCTTCTCCGCTACAAGTCAATAATGCTAAAGACGATTGTGTACCCATAAGGCTTTTAACCTGTTGTGGTTGTACACCCGGAGGCAGACCATAAGTGCTGCCAGATGTGTTCACTCTGCCAAAAGCTGCATTAGGTTGAATCGCAGATGGTATAAAGTTGCCAGGAGTTCCCCAAGCATATAAACCTTCAGTAGTTAGTAAAACGGATTGGTTATTAGGACCAGATGTTCCCCCTAAGGCGACTTTCAGGACAGTACCCTGCAAGCCCGGATAGTTGGTGCTATTTATAACAGTGGGACTGAGTAAATTAGATGAACCGTTGGCAGCAGTTCCGTATCCCCATATCTTAAAAGTACCATCAGCTTCTCGGATTGCATTAGTAACAGAAGCCGATATTATATTATCATACTCAATAGTGGCAGCATCATTGTTAGAATTGAGTCCATAGTTACTGTTGCACACTGTGTTACACTGTGCTTTAAAAATGGGCATACCCGCAAAGAGCAGTGTCGAGAATAATAGCAATTTCAATTTCGGGATGTCACGATCTTTTCGATGAAACCATCGGAATAAGTCAAGCGCCAGAAAAAAGAGATTTTCCAACCCTTTATTTGTGCTTTTTAAATGTTTTATCATCATAGTGTTATTGTTTGTCATCATTTATTGTTTAGATATTACCAACTGAAATTATTATACTTAATGTAAAATAATTTTAGGTTTTGCAATAAGGGATATAATATCCCAAAAAAATAATCGTAAGATTTATCTCACTCAGACAGAGTAAGATATAGACAATTAAGCGGTTTTTAGATAACGCGCTCGAATAAATTTTCGAGGAAAAAATAGTGATTAATCATTTGTGTGTTTTTTTGTTGTGTTTTATTAATTGCTAATGTTCTCAATTGATTCATTGAGGGAGTCTGTCAAAAACAAAAGCGCACAAAGAAATACAGATTTAGTAACCTGTAATAATAAGTGCTGTGTATTTTTCATGAAATTCTAACTGCAGAATAGCCTTAGATCTAACATTGTTTATCATTTGTGTTTGTTTTTTGTTGTGTTTATTTTTAAAATTACAATTGTAACTTTCAGTGGTGCAAGTTAATACTTTTTTTATATACTTTACAAAAAAAAAATAAAATGACCTCATTAAGGTCATTTTATTTTATTATAGTTGATTTAATGCAATCAGATTGGTGGGTGGCTGCTCCTCTCTTATATCCTTTTTTAAGTTATTTATAAAGTAAGACGGCGATATGCCTGTTTCTTTTTTGAAAACAACCGCAAAAACTTCTCTTGAGCCAAAGCCACAGCTTTCCGCGAGGTAACTGATTTTGTATTCCCGATAGATAGGATTTTTATAAAGTACTTCCGTGATGTAAACAATTCTCAATCCATTAATATAGTCACTGAATTTTTTTCCTTTGTATTGCTTTAAGATTTCTGAAAGATATTTGTTGTTGGTGTCAAGATAGGTTGCCAGTCCAGATAAGCTCATATCCTGTCGCAGGTACTTTTGTGATTTTTCAAATTTTGCCAGTCTTGCAAGAATGTGTTTAACCGTGTCGTCATTAATGGATATTGTTTTTGTCTTGTGCTCTGTACATTCTGGAGTGTACAATGTCTCGGCCTCAAGGTCTGGAGAAATCTCAGGAGCAGAAGTCTTGAGATTCTCCATAATGTCTTCATAATTCTGTTCTGATGTGTTTTTGCCCTTTTTATAATAATAGCCTAATAATAGAAATGGTAGAAGAATAATGATGAATAATATACTCTTGTTAATATAAACGGCGGAATGATCTTGATGATCGTGAATGATTTCTGCTATAGAAACGTTGCTTCCAAGTTCATTGATAACGTTCAGATTGTCTTTGATGTCCGCATAAACCACCTTGTATCCGGATTTCGGGTGTTTACTGTCTGCAAATTCTTTGATTTGACTATTTAAATGCTTGTCAGATTGAAGTAATTTTGATTTTTCTGGATCAATCTGGCTTACAATGACCATATCTTTAGTAAAAATCAATAAAGTGTCTTTGTTAATCTGTACTATGACATCCTTTTTGTCGATGTTTGTTTCGTTTTGCTTAAACTCTTCTTCCAAAAATCCCGTATTGTTGAAAATAGAGGCAGCATTTATGCTTCCGAAATTCAAAAGGAACATTATAAAATAAAGCAATCTTTTTTTTTGTAAAATAAATCGGTTTAGCAAACCATTTTTATTTATTGTTTGTTCCATATTATCAGATTAATAGTATACTCCAATATTAGTCAGAAGCAAACAAATAATGCAACTCTTTTGTAGAAGAATGACAGAATTAATGTTGTTTGATTTCCAGAAAAGATTCGGAATTTTAACATTTTTATTTACAAATAAACAATATTGATTGTTAGTATTTTAAGATGATTTTAAAATGTTTTTTATACCCGAAAAAATGTTTTTAGAAATTGACATACATTATTATATTTTTTTTGTAATTTTAGAAATGCTAATAATAATGAATTAATATTATCAAAAATTTAAGTATAATCACTGTTAATGGAGGAATGTTGCTTGTTTGGTGTTATTAATTTCTCTAAAAACAAAAAACACAATAATAGTATGGACTTGGGCAAAATGTTAATCCTGTTGTGTCTTTTTGCAGTGTTTGGCTCTGTAAAATCTCAGTCAATTCATCTTAGTGGAACACAAATTCTCAGTAAATATAATTGGGTTGGAAATTCAATTACCCCATCTTTGTATTCAAAAACTTTAGAGTCTTCTGATCCAAAGAAAAAGATTTCTACAAAAGACCAGATTAAAAAATACACGAAAATACTGAAAGATGAGCATAACAAAAGCTTAATCAAAATAATAGGTTTGTCCTCATCACTTACCGTTTTGGTAGTCGTATTGATGTGGTTGTTTTTTAGTGAAAGAGATAAAAAGATTAAAGATAATTACCATTTGGCGCTTGAAGCATTGAAGGATAAGCCGGCTCCATCCTATGTTAAAAAAAATACTGATGCTGCATTAAGGAGTAATTATACAGAGACAAATAATATTATAAAAGATAGAATCAATATATCCGAAGATACAGAGAAAAAACTTTTGAAAAAGCTGGCTGCTTTTGAAGCTTCGGAAAGATTTTTGAAAAAAGAACTTACACTTACTGCTTTAGCGAGTCAAAAAGGAACCAATCCAAAATACCTTTCGAAGATTATCCATACACATAGAAATCAAACATTTACTGGTTACATCAATAAATTGAGAATGAACTATATTATCCAGAAATTATATGATGAACCTAAATATAGAGAATACAAGATTAGCTATTTAGCAGATGAATGTGGTTATACCTCACCACAGGTTTTCGTAGTAGTTTTCAAAAAAGAAACAGGGCTCACGCCTTCCAGTTTTATAGAACAGCTGAAAACAGAACTAGATAATTATAATAATATGCTGATAGTGTAAATATAAAAACCTCGGATATCCGAGGCTTTATTTTTTTATAAATAATTGATACTATCTAAGTAGAGCGCTGAAAGTGTCACCTTCTCTGATATCTCCGGTATTATAACCTTTCATAAACCATTCTTCTCTTTGCGCAGAAGAACCGTGGGTAAAGCTTTCTTGGTTCACATAACCTTGACCTCTCTTTTGGATATTATCATCACCAACAGCCGCGGCTGCACTCATTGCCTCCTGAATATCACCTGGCTCTAAAAACTTTTCTCTGCTATCGGTTTGTTTTGCCCATAATCCGGCATAGAAGTCAGCTTGTAATTCGTTGGCAACAGAGATTTGATTGGCTTGGGTTTCGCTTCCTCTTTGACTTAATTGATGGACTTTATCCAGCGTTCCCAGTAAGTTTTGGATATGATGGCCATATTCGTGCCCCAGAACATAAGCCACTGTAAATTGTCCAACCTGAGCCCCAAACTTCTGCTGCAGTTCATTGAAGAAGCTCATATCCATATAAATAGTTTGGTCTGCAGGACAATAGAAAGGTCCCATCTCTGAACGTGCTGCACCACAACCAGATTGTGTTCCGCTTTCAAAAAGAACCACTTTGGCTGGTGTGAACTGGATTCCGTTTTCTTGGAAAACTTTGTTCCAGGTTTGTTCATTTTCAGCAGTCAACATTTTTACAAATTCTCTAATGTTGAGCTCTTCTTTAGAAAGTTGTCTCTGTTCGCTTTGTTGTGGGGAAGAAGTTGCACTATTTTGTAAAATTGCAGAGGGGTCGCCTCCGAGGAAGAATACGATGGCTGCAATAATGATGGTTCCTAAGCCACCACCAACCAACATTCCGCCACCGCCAGAGCCGCGTCTGTCATCTACATTGTCACTTCTGTCGTTTGTCCATTTCATAATTAATATTTTGTGTTTTTAAAATTAAGAAATTCTTTTGTAGCTAGAGCTAAAAATTATGCCGTTGTTTGTCAATAGCCCCGATAGTAGCGGCATCTTTTTTTGTTTTTATAGTCATCGTTTGTTTTGATGGTAAAATGTTCTGAAAAACAAAAAAGATATAGCGGATAGCGGGATTAAGCTCCTAAAATTTAATACTTAGAGAGAAAACTTGGTATTGAAATCTATCATTTTCAATGCAGTAACCGCAGCTTCGACACCTTTGTTACCAAGATTTCCGCCACTTCTTGCGATAGATTGTTCTTTGGTATCATCTGTCAAAACGCAGAAAATGGCTGGTGTGTCAGTTAAGATATTGCAATCTTTGATGCCTTGTGTTACACCTGAACAAACAAACTCGAAATGAGGCGTCTCGCCACGTATCACATTACCAATGGCAATGACTGCTGCGAATTTATTGGAACGGCAAAGTTTCATTGTTGCAAAGCTCAATTCGAATGCGCCTGGAACGTAATAAATATGGATGTTTTCTTCTTTGATGCCTTCTGCTTTGAGCGTTTCGAGAGCGCCGTTGCGAAGGTTGTAGGTTACGAAGTCGTTCCACTCAGAAACAACAATGCCGATAGAATATTCATCGGCATTGGTTATATTGAGTGGCTTATAATCTGAAAGATTAGTTGTTGCCATTGTTTAATAATATTTTGTCATTTCTATAAAAGCGTCAGATTGACCATTGTCATAATCCTGGTATTTCTCATCAATCACAGAGAAATATTTTTTAGCATCAGCATTTTTCTTAAGTGCCAAAGCTAGCATTCCTGCTTTTTTTGTGAAATAATAAGACGTGTAAGCGTCATCTGATGCAGAAGAAGCTTTGTCTGCCATTGCCAAAGCATCATCAGCTTTGTTGAGGTTGGATAGACAGTCTGCCATCGCACCATATTTAAGAGCTACCAATACTTTGTTGCCAGAGCTGAATTTGTCTAACAAGTCGTAAGCTTTCTGATAATTTCCTTTTTTGAATTCTATAAGACCAGCGTTGTAAGCAGATAATTTACCGGCTTTTGTGCTTCCGTATTCTTCATAAGTTCCTATGAAACCTGGGTTTGCAACAGATTTTCCACCTAAAGCCAAGTCTTCTTTACCATCGGTCAAATTTTTCTGAGCAGCTAAGTAGCTTCTTGTAGCTTCTTCGTTTTTAGGACCCAAAATGAACTGTTGGTAACCAAACCATCCAAGAACTGCAACAATCAAAATACCGAAACCGATACTCAGTGTTCTTGCATTTTTTTCAAGGAAAGATTCTATGTTCAATGCCTCTTTATCTAGGTCTCTGAAGAATTCTACAGTTTCTTTTCCTTCTTGTTCGTTCTTTTTGTTATGTAGATCTGCCATAATTTTTTAGTAAATGAAGTGCAAATTTAATGCTTTCCTTTTGATTTGCAAAAACTTATTTTTCTGATGAGAGAAAATATTTTAATATTGAAGTATCGAATAGACTTCTGAGTTAAATTTCTTTAGTCTTTCAACACCATTCAAATCTTTTAAATCAATTAAAAAACTGAATTGCGTAGGAATGGCGCCTTGCTTTACAACCAATTTTGCTGCGGCTTCCGTAGTTCCGCCTGTTGCCAGAAGGTCATCGTGAATCAAAACGCGTTGTCCTTCTTTCAAATGCCCGGTTTTCATTTCGATTTCAGCTGAGCCGTATTCCAAATCATATTTTTCTCCAATGAAAGGCGGTGGTAATTTGCCGGCTTTTCTGATTAATACAAATGGAACATCCAAGGCTACTGCAATGGCAATGCCGAAAAGATAACCTCTGCTTTCTATTCCACAAACTGCATCAATCTTGCCTCGGCTGAAATGGGCTAAATCTGCGATGACCTCTTCATATAATTTTGGTTGAAGAAAAATAGGGCAGATATCCTTGAATTGGATTCCCGGAATTGGAAAGTCCGGAATGTTATCTATTGTTTCTTCTAATTTCTTGATTAATTCCGCAGATGCCATTTTTTATTTTTAAGGATTGATTTTATAAGTGGTGATTTTCCAATTGTTGTTCACAGATTTTAGTCCGTAGGTCACATTCAGAGAAGTGGTTTTTCCGTTTTTGTCGGTTACGTCATAAGTTACGTTCACGTTTGCAGAATTATCTTTGTTGTAAGGTACTGCAATATTTTTTACACTGATATTCTTAACCGAACCAAAACCTGAATTCGGATTAGAGAATTTGTCGTAAGAACCCCAATTTGGATTGTCAGCAACTTCGTAAGCTGCTTTGAAGTTCTGAGAAGAAAGGTTGTTCAAAAATTTTGTAACCGTTGCTTTTGGATCAGAAGCGGCTGGCTTTGGAGCTGGTGGCGGCGTTACAATGGTTTCGCCTGTTTGCGGGTCAACTGTAGAGGTAGGAACTTGAAGTGAGTCTGCTACAACTGGCGGCGGAGGCGTGTAAAGTGCTTGTCCATTCACAGGAACGCCCATTTTTATCATCTGTAATAACTTCTTGGTTGTTTTTACAGTCAACTTAATATCAATTTTTTCTTCAAAGATTTTCTCTTTCGGAAGCTTAGCATAAAGAACTGTGAATCCTCTGAAAGCTGGATCTTGCATCAGGTTTTTGGAAGTAGAAATCTTGTTTCCTCCGCTGGAAATTTCCATTACAGTTTCCAAGGCTGCACCTTCAAAGTCCACTTTTCTTCCGTTGTTATCTAATAATTGTGGGATAATGATCAAACCTTTCGAACCGGTTAAACTATCACCGGCAATATTTCTTACATTGATGCTAAGACTCGCTGCGTCAATATCATTAGGATCTTTTTCTGAAGCTGCAACATTACCGAAAATGTTCATCTCTCCAAGACTTGGCGGTGCTGTACTGCTCCATGCGATTCCGTTTTTCTGAGCCACTTGGTCTGCCATTGCGAAAATCTCAGCCGTTTTTTTACCATCCAGAAGTTTTCCAAGTGCCGTGATTTCTGCAATGTCGCCTTCAGCTTCTACACCAAAAGTTTTCAAGATATACAAGGCCTCGTTGAATTTTACTTGTTTCAATGTTGGTAAGCTGGAAGCCATATCATTGATACTTTCCTGGAAGCTTTTGCGGCTGCTCCCATCAACACTTGTTTTTTTGCAACCTACCATAAAGAATAATAAAGTTGCTAAGAGACAGTATTTTATAAATTTCATTTTGTGTGATTTATTTTTAAAAGTAAGGAATATGTTTGATTCGCAAACCTTTATATCAATTAATATGCAAAATTAAATTTAAAATCCATAAAATCTCTATTTGATTTGATTTTTTCCAAGTTTAAGTTTTAGTAAAATATCAAGAATGAAAATTGGAATAAAATAAACAAAAAGAGTTAAATTATCTTTAAATATTTCTTTAAAAATTAAATTTTAATTAATTGGTGTCCGATATGCTTAGGACGAACGAAGGACGAACATAGGATATAGAAAGGACGAACAAAGGCAAGTGAAAATTTTTCACATTCGTTTAATTCTAATTTTTAGTCAAAATTAAGACTTAAATCAATCAAATTTTTTCAAAGAAAATTAAAAAGGGTAACTTTACGGAAAATTAAAGTTAATGCAGAACAAATTGGTTATTGATATTCACAGTTTTTCTTATAAAAAGAAAGGAATTCCTAAAGATGATTCCGGAAACGGCGGCGGTTTCGTTTTCGATTGCAGAGGAATCCTGAATCCTGGAAGAATTGAAGAATATAAATCACAAACAGGAAATGATATTGGCGTACAGGAGTTTCTGGAACAACAAACAGAAATGCCTCAGTTTTTAAAATCAGTTCATAGTCTTCTTTCCATCACTATAGAGAATTATCTGGAAAGAGGTTTTGAGAATCTGCAAATTAATTTTGGCTGCACAGGCGGACAGCATCGTTCGGTTTATTCTGCGATTAAAACTTCGGAATTCATCAAGGAAAAATATCCTGAAGCAGAAGTGAGAATCCACCACGATGAACAATTACAACTTAATCTATCATCGATAAGTGATAATTAATTGTTGATTTTTTTCATTATTAGATCATCAATCTTTTATCAATTATCATTTACATAATATGAAAGCATTACTATTTGCTGCGGGAATGGGAACCCGACTAAAACCTTTCACAGACAACCATCCGAAAGCTTTGGCGCAAGTTAACGGCGTTGCGCTTTTAGAAAGAAATATAAAATATCTCCAGAGCTACGGGATTAATGATTTTGTCATTAATATTCATCATTTTGGAGGACAGATTTTGGCATTTTTAGCAGAGAATGATAACTTCGGTGCTAATATAGAAATCTCCAACGAGTCAGAAGAACTTCTGGAAACCGGTGGTGGACTTTTGTTCGCCAAAAGATTTTTGGAAAACGAAAAGACATTCCTGATAATGAATGTTGATATCCTGACTGACCTTAATATCACAAACTTCATCAAGCTTCACGAAATAAAAGGTGGAATGATAACTTTGGCGGTTTCTGACAGAGACAGTTCCAGAAAGCTGATGTTCAATGATAAAATGTATCTTAAAGGCTGGAAAAACTTGACTACAAATAAAAAAACTGTAGTTGGCGGTATTTTCAAATTAAGAGAATTGGCGTTCAGTGGCGTTCATTGTGTAAATTCTGAGATATTTGAGAAAATGACCAGAACCGGGAAATTCTCTATTATGGACGAATATATGGATCTGATGAAAGAAGATATCATCATCGGTTATCAACACACTGCAAACCTTATAGATGTTGGAAAACCAGAATCAATTACCGAAGCAGAAAGACTATTCAAATGACACAACAAGACGAAGATAAAAGATTACAGGAAAGCCTGAGGCAGAAAACCTGGGACGAGACGATTACGAAGGACAGCTGGATGGTTTTCCGGGTAATGTCGGAATTTGTAGATGGCTATGAGAAAATGGCGAAAATTGGACCTTGTGTTTCGATTTTTGGTTCTGCAAGGTTGAAAGAAGACAACTTTTACTATAAAATGGCTTCTGACATTGCACAGAAAATCACAGAAATTGGATTCGGTGTCATCACTGGTGGCGGACCTGGAATAATGGAAGCCGGAAACAGAGGTGCTAGCGGACAAGGAAAATCAATTGGTCTAAATATCGAATTACCTTTTGAACAGCACTTTAACCCTTATGTTGACAAAGGGTATAATATCAATTTTGATTATTTTTTCGTTAGAAAAGTGATGTTCGTGAAATATTCTCAAGGTTTTGTAGTGATGCCCGGAGGTTTCGGAACATTGGATGAACTGTCAGAAGCTTTGACTTTAATTCAAACCAATAAAATAGGCAAATTCCCCATCGTTTTGGTGGGAAGTGAGTTCTGGAGCGGATTGTTGGATTGGTTCAAAGGAACTTTGTTGAAAGAAGGTTTGATTGCAGAGAAAGACTTGTCGCTTTTCCGTGTAGTTGATACTGCGGAAGATGCGGTTGAGCATATCAAATCTTTCTATGACAAATATTCTGTAAGTGTGAATTTCTAATCTGTGGCATATAATTTGACCAAATATTATATTAAATTTATTAAAACATTACAAAAAATGAAAAAATCAATATTTATATTATCTCTGGGAATTTTGTTAATCAGTTTTTTCAGTTTTAAAGATTTTGACTTCTTCTCGTCTATGACCAAAGTTGATTATATTGATGGAAGCAAGACGCTGAAGTTTACAACAAAATTGAACACCAACCATATTTCACAAGCTGTAAAGATTGATCCATCTACTGCAGGTTTTGAAGCAGAAGTGAAAAAATATGTAAATAACAATGTAGATGTTGCTATAAATGGCGCTGCAAAAACATTGACTTTTACAGGTAGTCAAGTGAACGGCGAATCTGTTTGGGTTTATTATGAAGTGGGAAATGTTTCTGATATATCCAGCTTGAAAATCAAAAACAGTATCCTGATTGGACAGTTTCCAAAGCAAGTCAATATTATGAATATTACTTACAAAGGTACTCTGAAAACGCTCAATTTCCAGAAAGGAAAAGAAAGTTCAGAAGTTACTTTCTAGATAAAATTAAAGTCGGCAATTAGCCGACTTTTTTATTTATTCTGTTTCTATAATAATGACATTGTCTTTGTCCTTGAACTGATGATTCTTATCCATCATTTCCTTGAGATTGAAATTCACTTCGATAGTTTTATTGTCAACTTTCTTAATCCAATCATGTTTTCCTGTGATTGATTTTATTTTCTTATCGAAGACTAATTTGTTTTTCAAATCCATTTCCATCATATTCAGGAAACCATCTATATCTTCTTTTGTTGTTTGCCCGTCGGTTTCGCCACCTTTCAAGAGCGCTTCAAAATCACTTGGAGACATTTGAAGTTTTGACATATCTATTTTCAAAGATTTCCCATCCCAGTCATCGAAAGCGGTATTGTTCATCATAGAGCCTTCTTTACCTAAAAGTGAACCAACTCCTGCTAATTCAGCATTAGTCAAAGGGTCAGATTTTACAGAGAAACCTTTGAAGTTGTCTGCATCAAAATTACCTTTGAAGAATATCTTTTTCATCAGTTTTATAGAATCCGGATTGGTGGCTGCTTTGCCTTCCATTTTCTGCATCTCGTACAAATTCTGCCAGTCACGAGGGTACTTTTCCATTTTCATCAAATCTGAACTTTGATTGAGAGAATCCGGCATAAAAGATTTCATCATTTCCACTGCCTGAGACATATCGATGTCTGTCGCAAAACTCACTTTTTTATCAGCATGATAATGATTGGTTGTAGAAATAGAACACGAGTGGAGCAGGAATAATCCGCAAAATATTATGATTGCTTTCCAGATGGTAGTTTGGGTTTTCATTAATTTCAATTTGTCGATTTAAAATTAATTAAAAATTTGAGATAAACTTCAATTAATGACAATTCGTGTGATCCAGATGGAAACCTTCTTTAGAATGCTGAACGTGCAAAGCTTCGGAATGTGGTGAAACGTAAGGAATTCCTAACTCCAAACCTCTCAGAACGAATAATCCGCCCAAGACAATCATCATCACAGGAATCACTCTCAATATTTTGACCCGAAAAGTGGTCGTAATGAAGTTTCCCAAGAAAACTACGGCAAACATAAACGGAAAAGTCCCTAACCCAAATAACAGCATAAAAACTGAGCTTTGCCAGATTCCGCCTGCTGCTAATGATGCGGTTAACGCCATATAAACCATTCCGCAAGGTAAAAAGCCGTTCAGGATTCCTGTGGCGAAACGGGATTTATAATCTGGTCTTTGGAGGATTTTTCCCAATTGCATTTTGACTTTCAACAAAGCCTTTGACACAAAAGGAATTTTAGCAGCAAAATCTTTTCCTCCGAAAGAAGAAATCGCCATTATAATTAATAAAACTCCGACCGAAACTGTTAAGTATTTTTGAAAACCGGCCAACTCAAAGCTTTGACCAATGATTCCAAGAACTGCTCCCAGAAAAGAGTAAGTCAGAATTCTACCGAACTGATAAGTAATATTTTGTAAGTAGAAATTAGCTTTCTGATTTTTGGTAAGACCCATAGATAAAGCGATAGGACCGCACATCCCAATACAATGGAAGCCGGAGGCAAAGCCTAATCCAATCGCTGATATGATGAAGGTCATTTCCATAGAATATCGTAATCTATCTGATATGATTTTTTATTTTCTGTCCATTTTAGCTTCAAAGTGTATGAGCCTGGAGATAAAACTTTTTTAGGAATTAAGAAAACGTTGTGCTGTAAACCGACTTCCTTTTTTACATCCAAATTAGAATCTTCAGTTCTGAATAATACAAAATTTACTTTATCATCATCCACTTTGATACTCTCCGGAAAAGTAATCATCATTCCTTCACTGGTTGCTTTATAAACTGGTTGTTCTTTTAGTTGAGCTGCATTTTTCTTCGCATCAATGATATTCTGATATTGTAATTCCTCTTCGTAGTAATTATTGGAAATCATTTCTGCATTTTGTTTCCCCATCGGAAAGACGAAAATCAAAAATAAGATGAACAGTATAAAACATCCTAAAGCTATCGCCAAACCGTGTCCCCAATGTAATTTTTTCATTTTCTAATTAGATTTAAAATTGAAATTTGAAAGGTCCCTCAAAGTAAGTGTTATAAGAATCTAATAATTCTCCGTTCATATCATAAACACCCAATTCGAGATTTTGTTTGGACAATTTGATTTGACTTTCTGGGAAACTTACATTGATGGTTCCTTTTATCATCGCATCTCTCTTCAGAACAATTTTGTTGGTTGCACTAGAAGATATTTCTCCGTTTTTAGGTTCGATGATTTTGATGATAACGGTTTTTGTTTCGTTCGATTTATTGAGGAAAGTATAATTATAAGTATTAGTAATTTTTCCATCTCTTACAAAGAAAGTTGACCCGGGAGGTTTCAGGAATTTAGCTTCCATTTGCCCTCTGTTGTAAAGCAGAAATCCAAGGAATCCAACTAACAAAGTCAATATCACAGAGTAAATTTTCATTTTGCCGGAGAATTTGAACTGTTGCTGTTCTTCAATTTCTTTTTCAGAAGCATAACGAATCAATCCTGGTGGAAGACCCACTTTTACCATCACTTCATCACAGGCATCGATACATGCTGTACAATTCACGCATTCCATCTGTAAACCATCACGGATGTCGATTCCTGTTGGACAAACTACAACACACTGCTTACAATCGATACAATCGCCTTTTCCTTGGGCTCTTCTGTCTTCTCCTTTTTTCCATTTGGAACGGTTTTCTCCTCTTTTATAATCGTAAAAAACATTGATGGTTTCTTTGTCTATCAAAACACCTTGCAATCTACCATAAGGACAAACCATTGTACAAACCTGCTCTCTGAACCAAGCAAATACAAAGTAGAATGCTGCTGTGAACATAATCATCACCAAGAAATTGGTTGGTTTTGCAAACGGACCTTCCTGCATTATTCTCAACACCTCTTCATAACCTACGATGTACATAAACATAATGTGGGTTATTACTAATGAGATGATGATGAATATTGTCCATTTAAGAGCACGTTTCCAGATTTTTTCAGAATCCCAAGCTTGACTGTCTAATCTTATCTGCTTATTTCTGTCGCCTTCTATTGCGTATTCTATTTTACGGAAAATCATTTCCAAAAAGATGGTTTGCGGACAAATCCAGCCACAAAATATCCTTCCGAAGGCTACTGTGAAAAGAATAATAAATATTAGTGACGCAATGGCGCCTAAAGCTAAAATAAAGAAATCCTGTGGATAAAATGGCTGACCAAAAATGAAGAATTGGCGTTCTATAATATTGAATAAAAGAACCGGATTGCCGTTGATTTTTAAAAAAGGAATTACAAAATAGATTGCTAATAATACAATACTAACCAAATATCTGTAATTGGTATATTTACCCTTTGGTTTTCTTGGAAATACCCATCTTCTTTTTCCGGTATTATCCATTGTCCCAACAGAGTCTCTGAATGTCTCAGCTTCTACCACCCAGCTTTCAGCCTCGTTGTATTTTTTTTCTGTCCCACTCATAATATTTAGATAAAAAAAGAGATTGTCCGAAAAACGAATTGTAATTAATTCATTTTCCAAATATCATTCCGAATAGAACGATATCCTTGTGACAATCTCTTTGTATGTTAAGTTGTTTTACTGCTTATTTTTCCCAGTGTGCTTCTGTTCCCTGAGGAGCAGCGCCACCTTGTGCTTCAGTAATAGGTGCCTGTTCTTGGTTGATGTGATAAACATAAGCTGCTACCGCCTGCATTTCAAAACCATTAACAACACCATTTTTACCCCAAGCCTGCATTGTTGGGTTGTTTTTACTACCGTTATCTACCATATAGAAAACATTTTTGAACAAAGTTTTCTCAGGTTGATTAATCCAGAAATTATCAGTTAAGTTAGGTCCAATTCCTCCTTTTCCACCTTCACCGTGACAAGAAACACAGTTCGTTTCGAAAACAGCTTTTCCAGCTTCTACATTGTCTTCTGAGAAAACAGCAGTTTCCAAAGTTGGTTGAGTAACAGTAGCCATATACTCACTAATTGCAGCAGTTTGCTCTCTGTATTCTTGCTCGTACTCTTTGTATGGATGTGCAAAATCTGTCAAGAAATAAGATGAGATATATAAAATACAGTAAGCTGTACCAAAATAGAAAAGACCTAACCACCATTTTGGAAGCTGATTGTCAAGCTCCATAATTCCATCGAATCCGTGGTCGATAAGAATGTCTTTTTCTTCTTTCTCACCTTGGCTTTTGAAGGCACCATTCCACAAATATTGGAAATATGGAACTTTGGTTTCGTTAAGATAAGCTGCTTTTTCAGCGTCAGTTAATTTTTTGAATTTTTCGTTTTCAATCAAATCACCAATTGCAGTTTGAATGAATACAACTATAATACTGATTAAAGCTGTCCCCAAGAAATATCTGGACGTTAAAAAGTCAGATGACTGCGAGAACATATAAAACACTACCAGTAATAATCCTAAAACAATTAGAATATTAATATAAACAGGTGTTCTTCTTTTCATAGTTAATTATCTTTAATAGAGTTACAAAGTAAACTTGTCATCGTCGTGGTCTTTTTCCAAAGGTGCATTTTCTTCTTCGCTATAATATTTCTTTGGTCTGTTGATTACGATATAAACCACAACTACAAAGAACAAGATGAAGATTATCATTGCTAAAGTTTGGAAAAAACCAGCGTTTTCCACATTGGAGACGATGTCTTTAAAACTTTGCGGAATCATTTTGTTTTATATTTTAATTACTAGCTGTTTTTACTTCAGTTGTTTTGATATCCGTTCCTAATCTTTGCAGATAAGATATCAATGCTACGATTTCTCTCTTCTCAAGTGGTACAAATTGCTCGCCAGCTTTTGTTTTAGCATCTTTAGCTTCAGCAAAAGATTTTTTAACATCGGCAGCTTCTGAGAAAACATTCTTCACAATTGCACTGGCTTGGTTGTTCATCCAAGAATCCATTGTATCGATTTGAGCTTTTGTATAAGGAACATCGAAAGTATTTTTCATCAATTCCAACTTAGCTTTAGATTTGCTTCTGTCAAGGGTATTTTCAATTAACCAAGGATATCTAGGCATAATAGAACCTGCAGATGTAGACCTTGGATTGTACATATGTTTGAAGTGCCAAGAATCTGGTCTTGCGCCACCTTCTCTCTGCAAATCCGGGCCTGTTCTCTTAGAACCCCAAAGGAATGGTCTGTCATAGATGAATTCCCCAGCTTTAGAGTATTGCCCGTTTTTACCGTTGAATCTTACAACTTCATCACGGAAAGGACGGATCATCTGAGAGTGACAAGCATTACAGCCTTCTCTGATATAGATATCTCTACCTTCTAATTCCAACGGAGAATAAGGTTTAACCGCAGAAATTGTAGGGACGTTATCTTTTACAAATATCGTAGGAAGGATTTCCAAAGAACCTCCAATTGCTAATACAACAAAAGATAATATCGATAAATAAAGCGGCGTTCTTTCTAACCAAAGGTGGAAAGTTTCGCCTTCTTTTCTTCCTTTTTTCACCTTTGCCAAAGCTGGTGCTTCTGCAGAAACATCTTTTTGGAAAGAACCTTTTCTAGCTGTTGCAATTAAGTTTACAACCATAAGAATGGCTCCGGAGAAATATAAGAAACCTCCAACAAATCTCATTTTGAAGTATGGAAGGATTGCTGTTACAGTATCCAACCAGTTTTTATAAACCAAAGTCCCGTCCGGATTGAATTGCTTCCACATTAAACCTTGTGTAAATCCTGAGATATACAATGGAACGGCGTAGAAAATAATCCCGAAAGTTCCTAACCAGAAATGCCAGTTAGCTAATTTTACAGACCACAACTTGGTTCTCCACAAAATTGGAACTAAATAATAAATAACACCAAATGCCATAAATCCATTCCATCCCAATGCTCCTAAGTGAACGTGACCAATAACCCAATCGGTAAAGTGACCTACTTTGTTCACTGTTTTTGTTGCTAAAAGTGGACCTTCAAAAGTTGCCATACCATAACAAGTTACAGCCACAACAAAGAATTTAAGAACCGGATTTTCTCTTACTTTATCCCAAGCTCCTCTTAGTGTAAGAAGTCCGTTCAACATTCCTCCCCAAGATGGTGCAATCAACATAATAGAGAAACCTGTTCCTACTGCCTGAGCCCAAGCTGGTAGAGAAGTATATTGTAAGTGGTGTGGACCAGCCCAGATATATACGAAGATTAATGACCAGAAGTGGATAATTGATAATTTGTATGAGAAAACTGGTCTGTCAGCTGCTTTTGGTACGAAGTAATACATCATTCCAAGAACCGGAGTTGTCAGGAAGAATGCAACCGCATTGTGACCATACCACCATTGTACCAATGCATCTTTAACACCTGCGTAAGCTGAGTATGATTTCCAAGTAGAGAAAGATAATGGAACTTCTAAGTTATTGAAGATGTGAAGCATTGCTACGGCAACCCAAGTTCCGATGTAGAACCAAATCGCAACATACAAGTGTCTTACTCTTCTAATCGCAACCGTTGCGAACATATTGATTCCGAAAATAAGCCAAACAACCAAAATCAAAAGATCAATCGGCCATTCGTGTTCTGCGTATTCTTTGGAGGTGTTAAGACCCATAAAGAATGTGATAATTGTTGTCACCAACATCAATTGCCATCCCCAGAAATGCATCCAAGACAGCGTGTCACTCCACATTCTTGTTTTTAATAATCTTTGGATAGAGTAGTAGAATCCTGAGAAAAAGCTGTTCCCCACAAATGCAAAAATCACCATACTGGTGTGCATCATTCTAATACGACCAAATCCAAAGGCACCCTGAGAATGAACTAATCCCTGCAATCCTTCACTTCTAAGCGTTCTGATTGTCGGGTCATCTGTTCCCAAGAAAAATTCCGGTAATTCAGGATAAAATAGTAACAACGCAGCCGTAAGTCCCAATAAAAAACCTACTAAACCGAAAACGACTGTCGCAATAAGAAAGGCGCGAACAATCCCGTTGTCATAACTAAATTTTTGTGTTTCCATATCTACAAATAGCAATTATTCATTTTCATTTTTAGGAGTTTCCGTCTCCTTATCTGTCTTCACCTCATCGTCAAATAAAATTCTAACGGCAGGTGATTCATCATCTTCAAACTGTCCTTTTTTTGCTCCAATTATAAAGATAACCAAGAAGATAGCAGCTAAAGAAACGCTGCAAATAATCATTAAATAGAGAATCTCCATATCTGCTCGCAAATTTAAGATAAAACAGTCGTCAAATTTAGTGAAAATTACTGACTTTGGTCAGAATGGCCGAAATATGGATAATTTATAATCACTCTAAATAAAGGCGTTCTAAATGTTTATCTTAAAATATTTAGAACTTCTGAGCCAAGTGGAAAGTGTTGTGAATGTAACCACGGTTACAGAACTCAGAGGCATAAAAATAGCAGCAAAAAGTGGGTGCATATGTCCCGAAACCGCAAACCCGACTCCAACAACATTGTAACACAAACTAATTATGAATGTGAATTTTACAATTTTGATAGCATCTTTGGAAAGCTTCAGGAATTTATCCAATTCAGGAATTTTTTCGCCGTTCATAATCACATCGGATGATGGTGTGAAAGAGTTGCTGTCGTCTGCAATGGCGATTCCGACATTACTTTGTTTTAAAGCACCAGCGTCATTCAATCCGTCGCCAAGCATAGCTACTTTTTTACCCTCATCCTGTAGTTTTTTGATGAAATCCAGTTTGTTTTCAGGATTTTGATTGAATTTCATTTCAGAAATTGATGGAATCAGTTTTTCTAAAATTGGTTTTTCAGAAGAGTTGTCGCCACTCAAAATATTGATTCCGTAATTTTTTAAATTTTGGAAAAGTTGAGCCAGATTATTTCGATATTCATTTTTGAAAATAAATTTACCGATGAATTCTCCATTTTTGCTAATGTAAACCGCAGTTTCCATATTTTGAGATTCTTGTGCTGTGAAATTAGCTGAGCCAATTTTGTAAATAATTCCTCTTACTTTTCCCTTATAACCTTTACCTGAGATTTCCTCAAAATCTTCAATTTCAAAATAATCATCATTCACATCAATGAAGTCATAAAGCGATTTGGAAAGTGGGTGATTCGAGTTTTTAAGCAAAGATTTGATATTTCTCAAATCAAATTCCTCGATTTCTGTTCCAATATAATTGATATTCGTTTTTTTATTCTCAGTAATCGTTCCAGTTTTATCGAAAACCAAAGTGTCAACTTTTGCCAGTCTCTCGATAGTTAAGGTGTCTTTAACATAGAATTTATTTCGACCCAAAATTCTCATAATGTGACCAAAAGTAAACGGCGCAGACAATGCTAATGCACAAGGACAGGCAACAATCAGAATCGCAGAAACTACTTGGAACATTTTTTCAAAATCAATAGTTGACCAATAGATTCCTGCAACTAAAGTGATTCCTAAAATAATGAATGTGAAATATTTACTAATCGTATTGGTCATTGTATCAAGACCAGTTTCGAACTTTTTGAACGCTTCTTTATTCCAAAGCTGGGTTAAGTAACTTTGGTCAACACTTTTAATCACTTCAAGTTCCAAAATCGAACCTGATTGTTTTCCGCCGGCAAAAATTTTGTCGCCCGGTTTTTTAGAAATATGAGCAGATTCTCCAGTGATAAAACTGTTATCTATGTTGCCTTCGCCTTTAATTAAAATAGAATCTACGGGAATGATTTCCTGATTTCTAACCATAATTCTGTCGCCAACAGCCAAATCGGATAACAAAATATTTTCCTGTTTTCCATCAAAATCGACTTTGGTAACGGCAATCGGATAGAAAGATTTGTAATCTCTGTCGTAGGATAATGAGTTGTAAGTTCTTTTCTGAAAGGTTTTTCCAAGCAACATAAAGAACAGTAATCCGCAAAGTGTATCGAAATAACCTGGACCATAATCTGTTACAGCTTCATAAATACTTCTTCCATAAAGTACAAAAATTCCCAGAACAATCGGAACATCGATGTTGATGATTTTGTTTTTCAAACCATACCAAGCGGATTTGTAATAATCCGAAGCAGAGTAAAATACAACTGCAGTTGCTAAACAGAATAAAATAATTCTGAATAAGTGTTTGAATGAATGGAACCAAACGTCATCTCCAGAAACATATTCGGGAAAGCTGAAAAACATTCCATTTCCGAAAGCAAAACCGGCAACAGCTAATTTGATTAATAGGCTTTTGTCAAGTTTGTCTTGCTTTTTTTCTGCTGTTTCCAGATTAATCACGGGTTTGTAACCAAGATTAGTCAGGAATTTTGCAACTTCACTCAGTTTTATTTCGTCTTCTTTGAAAGAAATCTGAACTGTTTTTCTTGTGAAATTAACCTGAGAATATTTGATTTTATTATTAATGGTGTGAAGACTTTCCAATAGCCAAATACAAGAAGAACAATGGATAACAGGGATTTTGAAAGTCACAAGCGTTGTTCCGCCTTCGGAGAAATCAACAACTTTTGTGAAAATTTCGGGCGTGTCTAGATAATCAAACTGAGCGTTGTTCTCGTTGCTCGGTCTGATTCCGGAATTTTTATTGATATTGTAAAAATTGTCGAGATTGTGAAAATTCAGAATTTCATAAACCGATTGACAACCGTTGCAGCAAAAGATTTTCTCATCGAAAAGAAGTCTTTCTTTGTCGATTTTCTGACCACAGTGAAAGCATTGTTCTGCCATTAAAAAATACTCAGATATTTGGATTGCAAAATTACATCAAAAATCTTGGTATGTAGTGTTAAAAAGTCTTATTTTTGCTGACAAATGTCATAGGTATGTCTCTTGAACAACAATTGGTTATAGAAGAAAATTTCTCAAAAGCATTTAACAAAGAATCTTTGCGCAAAAGTCTTAATCCCGAAGATTTTGAAGTTTACAGCAATGCACTTAAAGTTCTGGAATTTTCAAAAGGTGATGTCGTTTTCGACGATGGTGAGTCGCCGAAGGGTGTTTATTTTATCGAAAAAGGAACTGCAAAATTATCGAAATCAGGTGTTTATGGTAAAGACCAGATTCTTAGATTCTGCAAGGAAAACGATTTGATAGGTTACCGCTCTTTGCTTTGTGGTGAGAATTTTCAGGCTAAAGCAGAAGCAATGACCCCAATGAAAGTTCAGTTTTTACCATCTGATATTTTCTTGAAACTGTTAGAAGTTGACCCAAAACTATCTTACGCAATGCTTCAAAAAATTGCTTACGAATTGGGTGAATCTGCAAACACTGTAACCTTCCTTGCACAAAAAACGGTAAGAGAAAGATTGGCAGAAATCTTAGTTTTGCTGGAACAAAAGTTGGGAACAGACCCGGAAGGTTTTATCAAAATTTCCTTGACCAGAGAAGAAATCGCTAACCTGATTGGAACTGCAACAGAAAGTGCCATTAGATTAATTTCCGAATTCAAACAAGATGATTTGATTTCTGTGGAAGGGAGAAATATCAAAATCCTCAACAGAGAAAAATTGATCAAGCTTGGTCACGTGGTGATATAAGTGATAATCGATAAATGATAATTGATTTTCAATTCATCGTACATTTATCATTCTTATTTTAAATCATTTATCAACTATAATTTATCATTAATAATCCCTATGTCTGTACATTCTGAAATTAAAAAAATCACGACTGAGACCTTACGAAAAATGAAATTCGATAAGGAAAAGATTACAATGCTGACGGCTTACGATTTTACAACAGCGAAAATGGTAGACGCAGGTGGTGTAGATTCTATATTAATTGGAGATTCTGCGGCAAATGTAATGGCTGGTCACGAAACAACTTTGCCAATCACACTTGACCAAATGATTTACCACACACAATGCGTTGTTCGTGGTGTGGAAAGAGCTTTGGTTGTAGCAGATTTACCGTTTGGAACTTATCAAAGTAATCCTGAGAAAGCTTTAGAATCGGCTGTGAGAATGATGAAAGAAGGTGGTGCTCACGCTGTGAAAATCGAAGGTGGAAAAGAGATTGAAGATTCCATCAGAAAAATTGTGAATGCAGGAATTCCTGTTTGTGGACATCTTGGATTGACACCACAAAGTATCTACCAATTCGGGACTTATAAAGTAAGAGCAAAGGAAGATGCGGAAGCTGAAAAATTGATTTCTGACTGCAAATTGTTGGAAGAATTAGGATGTTTTGCAGTTGTTTTGGAAAAAATTCCTGCAGCACTTGCAAAAAAAGCTTCGGAAAGTATTTCTATTCCTACAATTGGAATTGGAGCCGGACCGGATTGTGACGGACAAGTTTTGGTTTATCACGATATGGTTGGGATGAATCAAGGTTTTTCTCCGAAATTCTTGAGAAGATATCTTGACCTTTATTCAGAAATTACAGGTGCGGTTTCTCAGTATGTAAAGGATGTGAAAAGTTCTGATTTTCCGAATGAAAAAGAAAGCTATTAAACTTTAATAATAAACCACAAAAGTCACAAAAGAAATATTCATTAAATCTTTTGTGACTTTTGTGGTTAAAATAATAAAGAATGATTTCTAAAATTCTTACAATTCTATTTTCTGTCATATTTCTATTCTCTTGCACGTCGCAGAAAATGAAATATGGAACTAAGACTGAAATTCACGACAAAGCCGACTCTTTACAATCTTTATCCAGAATCAAATACATTAAAAGTCTGGATTATTCTGCTTTCAAAGCTGGGAAATTTGATAATGGAAAAGTCGCTGTGAATTACCGTTTTCTGAAACCAAAAACAATTGAACAAAATAAGAAATATCCTTTAATTTTGGTGTTTCACGGTTCTGGTGCAATTGGAACAAACAATACTTCACAAATGGGTATTTTGTCCAAAATGTGGCTTCTTCCGGATAACAGAGAAAAATATCCTGTTTATGTTTTGTCTCCTCAATTTCCAATTCGTTCATCCAATTACCATTTCGATGAAAGCAGAAATGTCAAAGTTTCTGAATCTAATGAGCATCTCGATTTAGTTCTAAAGTCCATTGATTCTTTAGTTATTAATGAAAATATTGACCCCGACAGAATCTACGTCATGGGATTTTCTATGGGAGGTGCGACGACTTCTAATGCAATTTCCAAAAGACCGGATTTGTTTGCAGCTGCAATTAATGTTTCCGGAATTTCTCAATTTGATAAAATGAATGAACTTCTCACAATGCCGATTTGGATTGTTCACGGAAGTTTGGATACGGATAATTTCCCTCAAAGCAATTTCAAATTTTTTGATGAAATGAAATCTAAAGGCCAAGTTTTTCTTTGGGAATATAAAGACAAATACCACAACAATATCCTTTCTGCAGAACTAGTGGACGAAATCCCGAAATGGCTTCTGCAACAACATCAATAAAAAATATCAGATAAAAAACAGGTTGTTATTGCTGGAATTATAAAAAATAATATTTTTACAGCAATTAAACACAACAATGATGAAAATGACTAATTTCTTTTATTTACTATTAATTGTATGTCTGTTAGGATGTTCAAGAGAAGAACATACAGATGAACAGGGAAGCAGTTGCGGAAAAGTGAGCAATGTTTCTTTTAGTGCTAGTAGCTCTACTATAACAATCAATTACTCTTCCGGAGACGGTACCAATTCTTATAAAATAGAGTATGGACTTACAGGTTTTTCGCAAGGCTCGGGAACTTCTTTCACAACTTCAAATACTTATGCAGAGATAGGTGATCTGGCTTCATCCACTACTTATGATTTTTATATTACAGGAATCTGCAGCAGTACGGAAAATAGTGTGCCATATAAACTATCGAGTGTCACTACCCAACAAAGTCAGTGCAAAGGAAGTACATCGGTACAGTTTTATCAATATGATCCTAATGAAGTGGCATTACAATTTTCTTACTCGGGAGGAAGCGTATATCAATATGAAGTAGAATATGGACCAACGGGATTCAAATTAGGAAAAGGGATAAGACAAAAAACGGAAAGTTGGAGCAGTTCTTTATCTATAAAAAATCTTACTTATGAAACTGCGTATGATTTCTATGTCAGAACGTTTTGCTCAGAAGGTGACCCAAATCAATTCAAAAAGTTTAGCTATACAACAGGAACTTCTTGTCCAAAACCATTTAATCTAAATAGCTATGTCATATCTGGAAGTTGTAATGTTGGGTTAGGAGCTACAAGAGGTTTTAGTTGGGATTCTTATGGAAGTCCGCAGAGTTATACAATCTCTCTGATCCAGGATGTGAACAGTGCTCCAACCGCTCAAACTTTTACAACCTCTAACAAATCTATTGCAATAAGCAATATGTATTGTAATTGGAAAGGGTTTTATGTAAAATCTAACTGTGGAAATAAAAGCAGTGAATGGGCTGGACCATTTATTTTTTAATATAATTATAACAACTAATGGAATCTTCTCAAATCGTTTACGAAGACAATCATATGATGATCATCAACAAAAAAGCCGGACAACTCGTCCAGGGTGATAAAACTGGTGATTTGTCTTTGCTGGAACTGATTAAAGATTTCATCAAAAAAAGAGACGATAAACCAGGCAATGTTTTTCTGGGCTTGGTTCATAGGATTGACAGGCCAACTTCCGGTTTGGTTATTTACGCCAAAACTTCCAAGGCACTTTCCCGATTAACTCAGATGGTAAAGAATCGTGAAGTTAAAAAAACGTATTGGGCAGTTGTTGGAAAAGAAATGATTCCGAGTTCGCAGAAATTGGTTCATTATCTCCAGAAAAACGAGAAAAATAATAAAGCAATCGTTTATACCAAGCCGACTGCAGGCGCAAAAGAATCGATACTTACCTACAATTTGATCAAGACCTTAGACAATTATCTTCTATTGGAAGTCGATTTGGAAACAGGAAGACATCATCAGATCCGTGCTCAATTGTCAAAAATCGGAGTTCCTATCAAAGGCGATTTGAAATACGGTGCGCCTCGTTCCAATGCTGATGGAGGGATCTCACTTCACGCCAGGAAACTGGAATTTGTTCATCCTGTTACGAAAGAGAATATACAAATCATAGCGCCAGTTCCGCAGAACGATGCAGTCTGGAAAGCTTGTGAAGAATAAATTAATAAAAAAAACCGAAAGAATTTCTTTCGGTTTTTTTAGTTTTATAAAGTAGAGGTTTCTTCTTTCTTCTCTTGGTTCAGCATATTCGGAGCTTCTTTCGCCAACTTGTTTTTCGTTGGGATTTTATAATTGAAAGAAAGTCCAAAGTTTCTTGTGTCATTCTTGTTTCTAATGTAAACATTTGGAAATGCATTTGTTGTTCTCAGATTCGTTTCGTTGGTGTTGAAAACATCATTAGCAAATAAGGTAAGTGTCATTCTATCTTTATTAAATTTTCTTGATAAAGATAAATTCAGTGTGTTGTAGAATGATTTGTTTGGATAGAAAAAGAACTCATTTCCTTTTGTAAGGTAAGTGTAATTCGCATTGAACTTTACTTTGTAAGGTAAAATAAATTGTCCTGATATGTTATAAGTCCAGTAACCTTTCGGATTAATGATTTGATCTATTTGTTGGAATTGATATGAACCGTAAAGGAAGATAAAACTTACCTGATCTGGATTCATATCCATTTTCATAATGTCTTTGAAAGGGGTGTTGAAAATGGCCAAAGGAATTGGGAATCCGATGTTGAAATTATGTGTTTTCAGGCGGTCAAGATTGTTACTGGTTTGTAAAATCACATCGCCTTTTCTCTCTACAATCTGCACGATTTGATTTTTGGTATTAGTAAAGTTGTATCCGATAAATGCATAATTCAAAGCGCTTAACTTAATCTCAAAATTATCAAAAATCGTTGGCTGAAGATTGGGGTTTCCAAAGAAATCGATGTTATTGCCTCCGTATCTGGTGTTATTTGGATTTAGGTTGGCAACATTTGGTAGCGTGATTTTCTTATTATAATTGACATTAAAGAAAGCGATTTTTGGAATAATGTTGTACTGAATGCTCGCATTCGGGAACACTTTGAATTTTTCAAAAGGTACCAGATCTTTATAGATTCCTTCTTCAGGATTTAAACTAATTCCATTAATATTATAATATTCTCCGCGAAGTCCCAAAGCAAAATCCATTTTTCCTTTGGTGGCACTAGCTTCTGAATAAAATGCGGTTGTTTTACTTTTGTAATCCAAATTTTCTATTCCATAACTATCTGCTGAAAATTCCAGTTGATCGTAGTAAGCACCTAAACTTAATTTTCCTTCATCCAAAACATTAATCGGTTGTGCATAATCAACTCTGAAATTATAAACATCTTGATTGGAACCATTTTTACCAATGTTTTTCATATCTGAAAATGCTGGTGAAATCTTCTGATTAGCTTGCTCAAAATCATTACTGAAATTAGTATAAGAACCTTTAAATTCTAATTTTTTGTTTTTATCAACAAATTTTTTCTGATAAGTCGCAGTCACTTCATTTCTCGTATTGCCTTGGTCAATTTTGTCCTTATCAATAGATTCTTGTCCATTCCTCAACGAATAGGCATCTACATAACGGTCAGAAGAACCTAAAGAAAGATTGTAATTCAAAAGCAATCTATCTTGTCCGATATCAAAAGTGAAGGCACTTCGCAAATATTGATTTCTGTTGACATTATCATTGTAAAGTCTTGAAATTTCGTCAATCGTGGATTTGGTTTCGCTTTCGTTATAATTTTGTCCGACATTGAGCTGCCAGCCAAACCATTTATTTTTCGAATTAAGTGTTAAACTATTATTGAATTTGCTTCTAAAATGATCATAATTACTGAAGCGATAACCTCCGGCATAAGTTGCAGACAAATACGATTTTGCATTTTTGCTCGTGATGATATTGATAATCGCGCCACCAGAAGTTGCAGGAAACTCTGCTCCAGGTTGTGTAATGATTTCGATTTTTTCGATGCTGTTTGCAGGAAGTCCTTCCAGATAAGCGGTTAGTTGCGTGCTGTAGATATTCAATGGTCTTCCGTCCATATAAACATCTAACGATTTTCCTTGGTAAATCATCCCAGCCATTTCGGAAACCACTAACCCAGGAATTTTTTGCAATCCTTCTAATGTATTTCCGGAGTTAAGATGTGGTTGCTCCGAGAAATCGTAGATCGTTCTGTCTGCTTTTTGTTCAATTGCTTTTTTAGTTTTGGTAATGGTGACTGCTTCTATTTCTTTTTCTTTGTTGTCATCTTTTTTAGAAGTTTCCTGTGCGAAGTAGATTTGACTTAGAAATAATGCAGAGATTGGAAGAATAGATTTTACTTTCATAGTTTAGTTTGTAATTGATTAGACTTCCAAAACCTCGATTTGTTACATCGATGAACTATTGAGCTCTATCTTTTTCTTCGAAATTGATATTCTTTTTATTGATCTGCTTTTTGTTTCCGAAAGTGTAATTCACGCTCAGACGCAGGCTTCTTCCGTCCCAATAGTTATTAAAATGCTGACTGTTATCAGTGAAATATTTATCTCCACGGAATCTTTGTGCAAAAATGTTTGTTACCGTTGCATTGATTTGAAGTTGCTTTTCCATTAGAGAGACCTTGATTCCGGAATTCAGATTAGAGAAATTGTGGAAGTAAGAATTCACGTTTTTGTAAGGTAAACTTTGGTCGTAGTTTAGGAACAGAGCAACCGTTTTTGCTTTATTTAAAGTGAATGTATTGTTGATAGAATAACTTACCGAAGTTCCTTTTGAGGTTTCTGCCTCGATGTTGAAAACTTCCGAGTTCTGATAAGATGCATTCGCAGAAATGGTAGCCTCCCAAAATTTGAAGAAAGTATCTGTATAAGAAACATTAGCTCCATAAAAATTATTGTTATAGTAGTTCTGATAATCTCCATTTTGAGAAATACCATCCAAGTATCCGATTTGTCCAAAAGCATTAGTCAATCTAAGATAATAAATGCTTGTCGAAAACTTGTTGTTATACGTATAACTTAGTTCATAATTGTTGATGTAGGAAGGCTTCAGCAAAGGATTTCCTGATGAATAAGAATATGGATTTTCATACCAACGGAACGGATTCAGATTGCTCATACTAGGTCTGTTGATTCTTCTGGAATAGGACAAGCTGAAAACATTTTTATCCTCTTTATAAGAAACAAAAGCCGAAGGAAACCATTGCCCGTAAGAGAAATTATTCACAGAGCTTTTTACAACTGTATTTTCATAACGGATTCCCGCTTTCGTTTCCCAATGTTCTCCGAAATTTTTCGCAAAACTTCCGTAAACAGCATAATTTTCCTCGCGATAATTAAAAGTGCTGCTTTTTTTATCATCAATGACATATTGATTTTCTTTTAAATCCAGATATTTTAAATCTGCCGAATTTCTGAATTGATTGAATTTCACGCCTGTTTCAATCGTTCCAAATGAAAAAGGTAATTCCAAATCACCTTGAACGGAGAAAATCTGAGGCTTGATTTTTGACAACGTTTTCACATCTTGAATGGTATTTTCAGGAAGCGTTAACGTTGAAAAATTAACTTCTGTATCATTATTATTTCTGTAAAAATTACTAGCAAAACTCAATTTTTTTCCAAGCGAATCCAACTTCAAATCATAATAAGTGCTGAAAGTTTGCGTCGGAGATTTTTCTCTGTGAAAAGTATTGGTTAACAAGTTTTTTTCTGTCAAATCAGAAGCGATGTTTCTTGTGGTGTTGAGAATATCCATTCCTGATTTTTCGTGTCCGAAAATATACTCAATCCCAACTTCTGAGTTCTTGTTGATTTTGTAAGATGCGTTCAAACTTGGTGTCAAATCTTGCCACATATCTTTTCGTGTAGATTCACTGTAATTCTGAGATGCTCCAAGGATGTTATATTTTTCATTAGCACGTTTTGCACCTTCTATATAACTTGTTTTTAAACTTAAACTAAGTTTCTCGGTTTGATAATTCAAAGTTCCATTCGTGCTTCCGTTGAAGTAAGTTCGTTGTGTCAAACCAGTGCTGATATTGCCGCTGAAACCAAGATTCGGGTTTTTCTTTAGAATAATATTGATGAGTCCGCTATTTCCTTGTGCTTCATATTTCGAAGGTGGCGTTGTAATCACTTCTATTTTCGAGATATTTTCTGAACGAATCGATTTCAAATAATTCAAAAGTGCAGTTCCTGTGAGATTCAGCATTTTCCCATTAATCATCACATTCACGCTGCTTTTTCCTGTGATAGAAATCGTTCCGAGATTTTCATCTACTTTCAGCATTGGGACATTGGCAAGCGTTTCGCCGGCATCCATTCCTTGAGAAGCGATTGATGCGTCGACATTGAAAATCAATCTGTCAGCTTTTCTCTCCAAAAGTTTTTTCTTCACAAGAATATTGACTTGTTCGATTTCTTTAAGACTGTCTTTTTGAGTCTGCGCAAAAGTTGCTGTTGAAAGTAGAGTTGCGATGAATAGGTATTTCAGTTTCATAAGTTTATTTTAATCGTTGTAAAATCTTGATGCAAATGTATTTTCAAGACTTTCCTTATGAAATAGCGTTTAGATTTGATGAGGTTTTAAGTCGACCAAAATATTTTCATCGGTAAAAAACAGGCGTTCATAGAAATTGCCAGTCAAAACCCTTTTGTTGTTACTACTTTTGAGCTATGAAAAAATTAATACTCATTCTAATTTTAATATCTACGGTTTCCTGTATTGGTAAACATAGAGTAGACGTCTGGAAAACGATGATGATTGCCTCTGGCGACAGCATTATTATCAATAAAGTAAAATCGCCCGCAACTTTATCAATTAAAAACCTATCAGATAAAGAGGTAGAATTGGTTTCTAAATTGACTATGCAAAAAAGTATAGAAGCGCAATCCGAATTTAATTACAGATTGCCAAAAAAGAGCAATTTGATTTTAGTGAACGCAAACGCAGAACCAGTTTCTATACATTTGCACTATTCTTCTAATAAACCAATTATCATTAATAACAAAGAACTACGATGAAAAAGAAACAAATCATTTGGCTTCAAATCATCTATTGGAGTCTCAATTTTTTTGGAACTGTGATTACGCCTTTGTATTTCTTTGACAGAGAGAACAATTTGCAGAGTACGGTTTTGAGAATTACCTTTTTTCTCGCGGGGATTATTACGTTCTATATTTGTTATTTGGTCATCATTCCAAAAGTTTTCAGACAGGAGAAAGTTTACACGGTTATTCTTTCATTTTTCCTGTCGATTCTCTGCTTTGCGACAGTCCGATATTTGATGGAGGAAGTTTTGCTGCCGGCTACTTTTGGATTTAGAAATTACAATCAGGAAACAGGATTGCTTTATTACTTTTTTGATAATATTTATTACGGCTGTATCAATGTCTTCATTGCTGGAATAATGTGGTTGTTGGAAAAATTTGGAGTGATTGAAACCGAGAGACAAAAACTGGAACAGGAAAGAAACGAAGCGAAAATTCAGGCTTTGAAGACGCAGATCAATCCGCATTTTATTTTTAATACCCTAAATAATATCTATTCTTTGGTATATCAGAACTCCGAAAAAGCGTTGCCTGCGATTGAGGAATTGAGTCAATTGTTAAGATATAGCACGAAGGATTTGGAGAAAAATTTCATTCCATTGGAAAAGGAAATCGGTTATCTGGAAAGTCTGATAGAATTGGAAAAACTCAGAATCAAAAATCCGGAATTATTAATGATTGAAAAAAAAATCAATCATTCCAACCTTAATATTTCGCCAATGCTTTTGGTCCCATTTGTAGAAAATGCATTTAAACACGGCGATTTCAGTGGGAAAGGTTTCACTATGAAGATTTCGGATGACAATCAAACTTTGAATTTCCACCTTCAAAACTTCAAAAAACAAAGGTCAAAAGATTCACTTTCCGGAATTGGAATTGGGAATGTGAAAAAACGACTGGAAATCCTTTATCCCAAAAGACACGAACTGAACATCAGTGAAACGGAAACCGAATTTTCTGTAGATTTGAAAATTGATTTGAAATAAAATGAAAAGGATAAAATGCATTGTTGTAGATGACGAACCACTTGCAGTTTCTTTGTTGGGAAGTTACGTTGAGAAAATTCCGTTTTTTGAGCTGGTTTTTTCAACGGAAAACCCAATTGAAGCTTTAGAATATATTCAGAAAAACGAAGTCGATTTGATTTTTTTGGATATTCAAATGCCGGAACTCACGGGAATCAATTTTATGAAAATCGTTGGCAATAAGATGAAATATATTCTCACAACAGCTTATGCAGAATATGCTTTGGAAGGCTATGAACATAACGTTGTGGATTATCTTCTGAAGCCGATTTCGTTTGCTCGTTTTGAAAAAAGTGCATTAAAAGCGCAGGAACGGTTTGCAGTAAATCAAGATTCTCAGGATTCTTATTTTTTTGTCAAATCTTCCGGACAGCAGCATAAAGTCAATTTCAATGATATTCTTTTTATAGAAAGTATCAAAGACTATGTCAATATCAAAACTGAAAATCAGGAATACATTGTTCTTGATACTTTGAAATCTTTGGAAAATCAATTACCGGAAAATTTTGCCAGAGTTCATAAATCATTCATCATCAACATTGATAAAATCGAGAAAATGGATGTTAAGAATGTCTCTATAAATTCTGATATAGAAATCCCAATCGGAGAAACTTATAAGTCCGAATTCTTTCTGAAAATTAAAAAATAATAGTTTATATCCATAATATTCTAAATTTCTTCACTTCTAATTGTAAACAAAACAGAAATATTGTTAATTTTGCAAGAAACACATAAAGATGCAAGAAAAATTATTGACGATTATCAACTCCATCAAAAAGAATAAATTCGAAGAACCCGTTTTGGAAATCACTCCGGAACAGACCCTTAGAGAAAATCTTAATTTCGATTCTTTCGATCTGGCTGAACTTACCGTTAAAATTGAAGAAGAATTCGGAATCGACATCTTCGAAGATGGTTTAGTCAATACAATCAACGAAATCTATACAAAACTTCAATGTTTTTCTTAATAGATCAGAATTTTTCTTTGTCTTACGAAGAAATTCTGACAGAAGTCAATACATCTGATTCATATACAGATTGCTACATTTACCCAGATTTGAAATCTTTTTTTCTCAACTGGATTTTTGCATTGGTCAATGAGCAAAATATTGCGTTGATGGATTCTGATATTTCTGAAAAAGAGATTCTGTCAAACGATTTAAAGATCAATCAATTAATCAAAATTGAAAATCCGAAAAAGTTTTCTTCAGTAGAAGAATTGATCAATTCAATTAAAAATTCTCAGTCGGAGATTACATTATTTACTTCCGGAACAACTGGTTTTACAAGAAAATTCACGCATCCTTTGAAAAATCTGATTAGAAAGATTAATGTTTCTGATGAGAGAAAAAATGATGTTTGGGGTTTTGCTTTTAATCCGACTCACGTTGCCGGCGTTCAGGTTTTCTTTCAGGCAATATTGAATCAAAATCTTTTAGTCAACGTCTTTTTGGCGCCGAAAGATTTTATAATTGATTCTATCAAAAAATACAGAATCACAAATCTTTCTTCCACTCCAACTTTTTATCGATTGCTTTTGCCATTGAAAGAGTCTTTTGATTCGGTGAAAAAAATTACTGTTGGTGGCGAAAAATCTGACGCTTATTTGATTTCGGAAATAGAAAAAGCTTTTCCTAATGCTAGAATCAACAATGTTTATGGTTCTACGGAAACAGGACCTCTGTTTTCTTCTCAGAATGACGAGTTCTTTGTTCAGGAAAAGCATATTGGTTTGATAAAAGTGATCGATGACGAATTGTATATCCATAAAGATTTATTTGGAAAAACAACGCAACTGAATTTGATTGATGATTTCTACGCAACTGGCGATTTGATTGAGTGGATTGATGATGAACAAAGAAGATTCCGATTCACATCAAGGAAAAATGAATTGATCAATGTCGGCGGTTACAAAGTGAATCCTTATGAAGTGGAAGACGAATTAACTCAGCACCAAAACATCCGAAATGTAAGAGTCTATGGGAAATCCAATGCTGTTTTAGGAAATATCATTTGTTGCGAAATAGAACTGCATCCAGATACAGAATTGAGAGAAGAAGAAGTCAGATTTTTCTTGAACGGAAAGATTCAAAACTTCAAAATTCCCAGAAAAATAACTTTTGTTGATAAAATAGAATTAACCAGAACCGGAAAAAAGAAAATAGTATGAATGCATTGATAACGGGAGTTTCCAGAGGTGTCGGTTTAGAAATCAGCAGATTGTTTCTGGAAAACGGGCATAATGTTTATGGAATCAGCAGAACCGAATCTGAAAAATTAAAGGATCTTGAAAAGCAATATCCAGAAAATTTTTTCTTCAAGACATTCGATTTGTCCAATCCGGAAAATATCCAACAAGAAGTTTTCAAAGACTTTGTCAAAAATCAAATTCCGATACACGTATTGATCAACAATGCGGCGATGGCTTATGATGATATTGTTACGAATCTTAATTACGAAGATTTGAAAACAATGTTCGATGTCAATCTGTATTCGCCAATGTTTTTGACGAAATATGCCATCAGAAATATGATTTATAACCGAGTTTCCGGAAGCATCATTCATATTTCTTCGATTAGCGCACACACGGGTTACAAAGGACTTTCCATGTATGCCGCCTCCAAAGGCGCTTTGCAATCTTTTTCCAAGAATATTTCCAGAGAATGGGGAGAACGCGGAATACGTTCCAACATCGTCGTTCCTGGTTATATGGAAACCGCAATGAATGCAAAACTGACTCAGGATCACAAAAACAGAATCTTCAAAAGAACCGCATTGAAAAAAGAAACCGATATGCAGTCTGTGGCAGAAACCGTTTTGTTTCTAGCAAGTGAAAAAGCAAAATCGATTACTGGACAAGAAATTTTTGTAGATTCCGGAACATTATAAAACACAAACTATGATCAATCTAATATATAAAGCATTGAATATCATTCCGAAAACGATTGCGAAAATCGAGAAGCTATATTCCTACAGTATTCTCAATTCGCATTCCGGAGTCACGCTTCATTCGGATCTTAAAATAGGAAAGGCGACTACTTTTGAGCTGGATGATAATGCCAAATTCAAGATTGGAACAAATGTTATTTGGAGAGATCATAATGCCATTAGAATAAGAAACGGAGGAACATTAATTTTCGGAAATAATGTAGATCTCAGTCATTATATTTCCATCAATTGTCTTGATAAAATAGAATTGGGCGATGATACATGCATTGCTGAAGGCTGCAAATTCTATGATCATGACCACGCTTTCGATACAAAACCAGAATACATTTGGCATAAAAACAAATTCAACACAGCACCAATCATCATCGGGAAAAATGTGAAAATCTATAGTAATGTTACTGTTCTCAAAGGCGTAACAATTGGCGATAACTGTATTATTGGTGCAAATTGCGTTATTTCCAGAAACGTTCCAGCCAATTCCATCATCTTCGGAAAACACGAATTGATGAGGTTGCCGTTGATGTAATTTATTTGGGCAGCTATTTCCGTCTTCCACTTCCAATCTTTTTATTTTTTTGCAAAAAAATAAAAAGGATTTCCGCTCAAGCCGGGCTGCGTGTAATTCAATATTTTAATGATACTTTAGAAAAAAATAAAAATTTTTAAAGTAAAAAAAAATCAGCGTCGTCATATTCATATGGAGTCGCTATCTTTACAGCAAATGGCCGAAAAAAAATCTGCATCGATTACGGAAGTCGTAAAAAATTACGGCTCTCAGCTCTTGCGCTTTATTAATTCTAAAGTGGCAAAGACAGAAGATGCAGAGGATATTCTGCAGGAAGTTTGGTTTCAAACCAGCCGATTGACTAACTTGAACGAGTTGGAAAATGTCGGTGCCTGGTTGTATTCGGTTACCAGAAACAAAATCATCGACAGTTACAGAAAAAAGAAAAGCGAATCTCTGGAAGATTTTGTTTATCAGGATGAAGACGGTGAACTGAATGTGAAAGATATTCTTTTGGCTGATGATAGCAATAGTCCGGAACTCGGTGTTTTCAAAGAGATGTTCTGGAATGAGCTGATGAAAGCTTTGGACGAATTGCCGGAAAAACAAAAACGGGTTTATATCCAAAACGAATTGGAAGATAAAACGCTACAAGAAATTGCTGACGAAGAAGGCGAAAACATAAAAACAATCATTAGTAGAAAATCATACGCCGTAAAACATCTGCGCAAAAGATTGCAAAGTCTTTATGATGATTTGAACGATTAATATTTAGAATAAAATGAAAAGAAATAAAAAGAAATTTTGGTTAGCTATTCCTTGCATTATTGCAGCGATAGGTTTATTTGTATGGTTTTTCCAATGGCTTTGGAACATCCTTTTGCCTGACATTTTAGGTGTGAAAGCGATTAATTATTGGCAATCTCTGGGGATTTTGGTCTTATCAAAGATTTTATTTGGAGGGTTTAATGGGAAGAAAAAATTCGGGAGACGACATCATTTTGAAGGACAAGATGCTATGAAAGAAAGCTGGAAGCAGAAGTTCGAAACCCAATTCTGTGGCAGCGAAGAAGAGCGTGAAAAGTTCAAAGAAATGTGGAAACAACGATTCGAATCTAAGTTCTGCAGACCAGAAGAGCCTCGGACAGAAGAAAGTAAAGCATAAAAAGAAAAGTCTCACAATTTGTGAGACTTTTTTATATCTGTAAAGTAAGTTTTTTAACTTTCTTTTTCCATTGCTTTGATAAGATTAAGGGCAGAGCCAGCTTTGAACCAGGCAATTTGTCCGGCATTATAAGTATGGTTCGTTTTAACAATATCCTTAGTTCCATCAGCGTGAACAAATTCCAAAGTCAATTGTTTACCTGGTGCAAATTGGTCTAAGTCTAAGAAATTAATTGTATCATCTTCCTGGATTTTATCATAATCTTCTTTGTCTGCAAAGGTTAATCCAAGCATTCCTTGTTTCTTAAGATTGGTTTCGTGGATTCTGGCAAAAGATTTTACCAAAACGGCTCTCACACCAAGATGTCTTGGCTCCATTGCTGCGTGTTCTCTGGAAGAACCTTCTCCATAATTCTCATCACCGACAACAATCGTTGGAATTTCTGCAGCTTTATATTGTCTTGCAGAATCTGGGACTGGCTTATACTGGCCATCCAATTCGTTCTTAACATTGTTGGTTTCCATATTGAAGGCATTCACAGCTCCGATCAACATATTGTTGGAAATGTTGTCAAGATGACCTCTGTATTTCAACCAAGGTCCGGCCATAGAAATGTGATCGGTAGTACATTTTCCATAAGCTTTGATGAGTAATCTTGCGCCTGTGATATTTTGTCCATCCCAAGCTGGGAATTCTTCTAATAACTGAAGCCTGTCTGAGGTTGGAGATACAATTACCTCTACATTAGAACCATCTTCAGCAGGTGCAATATAACCGGGATCATCGACATCAAAACCTAATTTTGGAAGATCGTCTCCGCTTGGTTCGTCCAGCATTACCTCAACACCATCTTTATTTTTTAATTTATCAGTCAAAGGATTGAATCTCAAATCTCCTGCAATTGCCATCGCAGTTACGAGTTCCGGCGAACCAACGAAAGCATATGTGTTTGGATTGCCGTCCGCTCTTTTGGAAAAATTTCTATTGAATGAATGAACAATCGTATTTTTTTCCTGTTTTTCAGCCCCTTCACGAGCCCATTGCCCGATACAAGGTCCACAAGCATTGGCAAAAACTTTACCACCGATTTCATCAAAGGTTTTTAGGAAACCGTCTCTTTCGACAGTAAATCTTACTTGCTCTGAACCTGGAGTGATGGTATATTCAGCTTTTACTTCAAGATTTTTTTCTTTAGCTTGTTTAGCAACAGAAGCAGCTCTTGCAATGTCTTCATAAGAAGAGTTGGTGCAGGAACCAATCAATCCAACTTCAATTTTTGTTGGCCAGCCGTTTTTCTCAGCAATTTCTTTCATCTGAGAAATTGGCGTTGCCAAATCCGGAGTGAAAGGTCCGTTAAGATATGGTTCTAAAGTATCAAGATTGATTTCGATAACTTGATCATAATATTTTTCAGGCTCTGCGTGAACTTCTGGATCAGCTTTCAAAACGTGAGCAATCGCATCAGCTGCATCAGCCAAATCTTCTCTGTCTGTTGAACGTAGATATTTGCTCATATTTTGGTCGTACTCAAAAATAGAAGTTGTTGCTCCGATTTCCGCTCCCATATTACAAATTGTTCCTTTTCCGGTACAAGAAAGCGAATTAGCACCTTCTCCAAAATATTCTACAATAGCACCAGTTCCGCCTTTTACAGTAAGGATTCCTGCAACTTTTAGAATAATATCTTTTGGAGCTGTCCAACCGTTAAGTTTTCCTGTTAGTTTAACACCTATCATTTTCGGGAATTTCAGTTCCCAAGCCATTCCTGCCATTACATCCACAGCATCAGCGCCGCCAACTCCAATAGCGACCATTCCAAGTCCACCAGCATTTACAGTATGAGAATCAGTTCCAATCATCATTCCACCAGGGAAAGCATAATTTTCTAAAACAACTTGATGGATGATACCAGCACCAGCTTTCCAGAAACCAATGCCATATTTGTTGGAAACGGATTCTAAAAACTGATATACTTCGTTGTTTTTGTTATTTGCATCTACCAAATCAGTTGCAGATCCAACTCTTGCTTGAATCAAATGGTCTAGATGAACTGTGGAAGGAACTGCTACTTTTTTCTTTCCAGCCTGCATAAATTGTAAAAGCGCCATTTGCGCCGTCGCATCCTGCATTGCCACTCTATCCGGAGCAAAGTCTACATAAGATTCTCCTCGTTTGAATGCTTCTTTTGTCTGTGAAGAAAAAAGGTGAGCGCAAAGAATTTTTTCTGAATAAGTAAGAGGTCTTCCCATAAAAGCTCTTGCTTCGTTTACTCTGGTTTCGAAATCAGAATAAACTTTTTTGATCATATCCAAGTCAAAAGTCATATCTCGATTTTATTTTTATTGTTAAATTAATTCCCAAAATTCAAGGGCTGAAGTTGAGAATTTTACTGTAATGATTTATCAAATACTATTCCTATAGCTTTTAAAAGAGGATTAATAAGTTGAATAATCACAATGTTTTATGTCTATCAAGTTAAGCAAAAAATGAAAATTTTATCATTGACATAGGTTAAAATAATTCCAGTCGCTCTTAAATGGAAAGATTCTAAACAAAAAATGGAAGACTTCAAAAAGAAATCTTCCATTTTAATTATTTGAAATAGTTTTTCGACTACAATTTAAAATCTATTAGTGACCAACGGTAACCAATTCTTTGATAGATGGCACGAAAGTAGTTAAGTCAATTCCCTCAACAGCTTCTTTGTATTCGTCGATATTTGGAATTCTTCCAATAATCGCAGACAATACAACTACCGGAGTAGAAGCCAATAAAGATTCCCCTTTTTTACGTTCTGAATCTTCAACCACTCTTCCTTGGAAAAGTCTTGTAGAAGTTGCCAAAACAGTATCTCCTTTTTCAGCTTTCTCCTGGTTACCCATACAAAGGTTACAACCTGGACGCTCAAGATACATCATATTTTCATACTGAGTACGAGCTTCACCTTTTGGAGCATTATCATTAAATTCAAAACCTGAATATTTTTCTAACAATTCCCAGTCGCCTTCAGCTTTTAGTTCGTCAATGATATTATAAGTAGGAGCTGCAACAACCAATGGTGCATTGAATTCTACTTTACCATTTTTCTGTTCAAGATTTCTCAACATTTGAGAAACGATTTTCAAATCGCCTTTGTGAACCATACAAGAACCTACGAAACCAAGGTCAACTTTTTTCTCACCACCGTAGAAAGTAAGGTCTCTGATTGTATCGTGTGTATATCTTTTAGAAACATCGTCATTGTTTACATCCGGGTCAGCAATCATTGGCTCAACAATAATGTCTAGGTCAACAACCACTTCAGCATAATATTTTGCATTTGCATCCGGAGTCAAAGCTGGTTTATCACCCGTTCTGATTTCCTCGATTCTCTTGTTTGCTTTGTTAATTAGACCTTGAAGAACGTGATTATGGTTATCCATTCCTTTGTTGATCATAATCTGGATTCTGCTTTTCGCAATTTCCAATGATTCAATCAAAGTATCATCTTCAGAAATACAGATAGAAGCTTTTGCTTTCATTTCTGCAGTCCAGTCTGTAAATGTAAATGCCTGGTCAGCCGGAAGTGTTCCGATGTGAACTTCGATAATTCTTCCTTGGAAAACATTTTCTCCGTCAAATTGCTTTAACATCTGAGCCTGAGTTGCGTGAACTACATCACGGAAATCCATATGCTCTTTCATATCACCTTTGAAAGTCACTTTTACAGATTCAGGAATCGGCATTGATGCTTCGCCTGTTGCCAAAGCAAGAGCTACAGTTCCAGAATCAGCTCCGAAAGCAACACCTTTAGACATTCTTGTGTGAGAGTCACCTCCGATGATGATTGCCCATTCGTCAACCGTAATATCGTTAAGAACTTTGTGAATAACGTCTGTCATTGCGTGGTATTCACCTTTCGGGTCACGTGCTGTGATCACTCCGAAATCGTTCATAAATTTCATTAATTTAGGAATATTAGCCTGCGCTTTTTTATCCCAAACAGAAGCCGTGTGACATCCAGACTGATAAGCTCCGTCTACAATTGGAGAAATCACGGTTGCTGCCATAGATTCTAATTCCTGAGAAGTCATCAAGCCTGTCGTATCCTGAGAACCAACAATGTTTACTTCTACACGAACGTCTGAACCTGCATGTAATAATTTACCTTCCGTAACACCCACTGCATTTCTGTTGAAGATTTTTTCAACAGCAGTCAAACCTTGTCCTTCGATAGAAATTTCTTTAGAAGGTGCGAAAACTGTAGGAGCTGTAATTCCTAATGTTTTTGCAGCAAAAGTCTGGATTTTTTTACCGAAAACGATAGCGTAAGAACCACCGGCTTTGATGAATTCTAATTTTTGAGGAGTAAATGATTTTGAAATATCTTTCAATTCAGTATCTCCGTTGTATAATTTCTTTTCTTTGGTATTGATTGTAAGAACAGTTCCTGTAGCAACAGAATATTTTTCTTCTAAAACAATATCACCATTTTCATTACGAACAGGGTTTCCATTTTCATCTGTTTTTTTAACCCAGTTTTGTAGGTCAATTCCGATACCTCCGGTTACATCAACTGTCGTTAAGAAAATTGGAGAAATACCGTTTGTTCCTGCTACAATGGGAGCGATGTTTACGAAAGGTACGTAAGGGCTTGCTTGTTTCCCAGTCCAAAGTGCAACGTTGTTCACCCCAGACATACGAGAAGAACCAACTCCCATTGTTCCCTTTTCAGCAATAAGCATTACACTTGCATCAGGGTGTTGAGCTTGAAGCATTTTGATTTCGTCCTGCGCTTCAGGTGTAATCATACATTTCCCGTGAAGTTCTCTGTCTGAACGAGAGTGAGCCTGATTTCCCGGAGACAATAAATCTGTAGAAATATCACCTTCACCAGCGATGAAAGTAACTACTTTAATTTCTTCTGCAACTTCAGGAAGTTTAGTGAAAAATTCTGCTTTTGCATAGCTTTCTAAAATATCTTTAGCGATTACATTACCAGATTCGAAAGCTTCTTTTAAACGTGCTGTATCAGCATCATATAAGTAAACCTGAGTTTTAAGAACTTCAGCAGCTGGTTTTGCAGTTGCATCGTCATTTCCTAAAGCTAAATCAAGTAAAACCCCAATTGAAGGTCCTCCTTTCATATGAGATAGTAATTCGAAAGCGAAAGTTGGTGTGATTTCTTCAACCACAGATTCGCCAAGAATAATTTCTTTTAAAAACTTAGCCTTTACCCCTGCAGCACTTGTTGTACCCGGTAAAGTGTTATAAATAAAAAATTTAAGAGAATCAGCTCTGTATTCATTATTTGTGTCTTTGATTTGTAAAATGATCTCGCTCAATAAATCAGCGCTATCAATCGGCTTTGGATGAAGCCCTTGGCTTTTTCTTTCTTCAATCTCTTGGATGTAATCCTGATAATTCATAATAATAGAAGTCTTTTCATTCTTTAATTTAGAAGATTTGTTACTATTGAAAGACTCAGATAGAAACAAAATCTATGTGTAGTGAGATAGTTTTCAGATTTTTATTTAAATAAGTGCCTGATTCTATCGATGAAATTTAATTTCTTATTAAATTCGCCCAAATTTACGAAATTCTGAGCTTTTTTAAGAATAGAATAATTTAGATTAAAAATAAATTAGATGTCTTTTATCTATATTTTATATTTTTATCATAATAATTTATATTTTGAGAATCGGAAATCAGATAGAAATATATCATTTTGGAAATCAGTAAATTAATTAAAAATAATAAAAAAGAGATAGGCGTTTTTGTCTTTTTCCTGATTTTGATTTCCATTTATTTTTTCTTTGATCCTTCGAAAAATTCATATTTCCTAAAGTGTCCACTAAAAGAATTAACGGGTTATGATTGTGCAGGTTGTGGTGTGCAAAGGGCTTTTCATGAATTGCTCCATTTCAGATTTTCAAGAGCTTTCCAATATAATCCATTATTTGTTATAGCAATTCCTTTCTTATTGTTATTCTTTGTGTTAAAGTCTTCTAAAGCTTATACTAAAACATGCTGGTTTTATAATTTTTTGAAAAGTAAACTGTTTTTTTTAGTCGTTTTAATAATAGTTTTATTATTTTCGCTTTTCAGAAATACGGATTATTACAAAAGTCTTTTCTGAATTTCTAACACACAAACTGACGATGAAAAAATTACTAAGCTTATGTCTCACAGGCTTCTTTCTTGCGACATATTCTCAAATGAAGGATACGGCTGTTCCTGCACTTATTCCTCAGACTATCAATCAAAAAACGGGTTACGTCAATCAATCAGGTAAAGTTGTTATCCCAGCCGAATATCATATTGCAATGTTCTTTTCCGAAGACTGTAACTTACTTAATTCTCCCAATGAAAAAATTAGAATTTATGGTTCTGCGGATTATGCAACAGTTGAGAAAAATCAAGTTTCCTACAGAATAGATAGAAAAGGTACACGGGTTTACCAGTATAAAAATGAAGATCTGGGTAAATGTACTTTTCCATACGAGTCTCCAAAGTATAAAGCTTTTGTAATGAATGGTTTTTACGGTTTGGTTAGCAAAGAGAATGTAGATTATAAAAACTATAAAGATTTTGAAATCTATCCACAGTATCAGATGTTGTATGTATTAGATAGTGATAAAGAAAACCCAATGATTGTTGCAGTTTTGGATAATAAATTTGGTGTGATTAATAAAAATAATCAAGTGGTTATCCCATTTGTTTATGATGATATCAAAACTAATCTAAGCTGGAAAACGGCTAATCTATTTGAAGTTTCCAAAGATGGGAATCAATATTTTTACATCAATAAAAATAATCACGCATATTAATTAAAATTTTTCTAATTTCGCAGTCAGAAATTTAAGGGGTGCTGTAACAAGCTGAGATTATACCCAATGAACCTAGAACAGATAATGCTGTTTAGGGAAACATTCATTATAGATGATGAATGATAAAAGATGAATGATTAATAATAACGTTATAAAAAATCATTTATCAATCATCAAAAATCATTTATAACCATAATCGCCCCTTTTATTCTCATAAATTTTAACAATTAAATTTAAAAGAATGAAAGGATTTATTTTTTTAGGAGTGTTCATTGCTCCATTTTATTTTTCTCAAACTACAGATTCTACACAAGTTACAAGTATTCAGGCTGTAGAATTTACCAAAAGAACACCAACTGCGAAAGCAATTATTAATGTTCAAAAAGATTTAGCAGATAAAAATTTGGGCCAGGATTTGCCGATTCTTCTAAAAAATCAAATGTCTGTCATTTCAACTTCCGATGCAGGAAATGGTGTTGGTTACACAGGTTTTAGAATCAGAGGAACGGCCGGAACCAGCATCAATGTGATGATGAATGGTGTGCCTTATAACGATTCAGAATCTCAAGGGACTTTCTTCGTTAACGTTCCGGATTTGACAAGCTCAGCATCGCAAATTGTGATTCAGAGGGGTGTTGGAACTTCAACGAGTGGCGTTGCGGCTTTTGGTGCTAGTGTTAATGTAATTTCCAAAGATCCAGAAGAGGCTTTTTCTGTAAAAACGGATGACTCTTATGGCTCATTCAATACTTACAAATATTCTGCAGAAATCAATTCGGGGAAATTTTGGAAAAACCGTTTGTCTGTGATGGGACGATATACGCATATCCATTCTGATGGTTATATTGACAGAGCTTCTTCCAATCTTTATTCTTATAATTTTTCTGCTTTGTTTCAGGAGAAAAATACGGAGTTAAGGTTTTTAGCTTTTGGAGGAAAAGAAAAAACTTATCAAGCTTGGAATGGTGTTGATAGAGCAACTTGGGAGACTAATCCAAAGTTCAATTATTCAGGAGCAATCTATGATGCAAACTGGGAAAATATCGTAGATTTTTATGATAATGAGACGGATAATTACAGACAAAATCATTATCAATTATTATGGAATCAAAGATTTTCTGACAATTGGAAATTAGAAACTACAGCGCATTATACCAAAGGAAAAGGGTATTACGAAAATTACAAGCAAGGCGATCCTTTTGCACGATATAATTTACCTAATCAATTGGTGAATGGAGCTGAAGAAGAGTACGGCGATTTTATCAGAAAGAAATGGTTGGACAACAATTTTTATGGTATGATTTCTACTTTGTATGGAAAGTTGGGCAATCTTGATTTGAATATTGGGGCGGTTGCCAATCAATATTATGGAAAACACTTTGGCAATGTAACAGGCGTTTTTATACCAGAAATCAATGAGTTTGAGTATTACAGAAACCGGTCTTTGAAAAATGAAATTTCCGGATTTGCAAAAGCAATTTATAAACTCAATCAATTCGAATTCTTTGGAGATTTGCAATTGAGAAACATTGATTATGATACAAAAGTGATTACCCAAGGTGATAAGGAAGGTTTGGATTTAGATAGAAAATGGACGTTCTTTAATCCGAAAGTCGGGATTAATTATAATATTGAAAACGGAAAAGTGTTTTTGTCATATGCCAATGCACATCGTGAGCCAAACCGAGACGATCTTTTTGCAAATCCGAGCACAAAAGAAGAAACCCTACACGATTTTGAGGCAGGTTGGGAACAGCAATTTGGAAAGGTTGTGTTGACGGCTAATGCCTATTATATGGATTACCAAAATCAGTTGGTTTTGTCTGGTAGAATCAACAATATAGGCGAGTTTATTCGTGAGAATGTGGACAAAAGTTATAGATTAGGTATCGAATTATCCGCTCAGAGTAGACTTTCAGAAAAAATTCAGTTAGGAGCCAATTTATCTTTGAGTCAGAATAAGATTAAAGAAATCAATTCGGTTCAAAATGATGCAGATGTTGTTTTGAAAGATTCTGATATTTCTTTTTCGCCTAATATCATTGCGAATGGAAATGTGGTTTATTCGCCATTCAAAAATTTCAATCTTGGTGTTACAGCGCAATATGTGGGCAAACAATATTTGGATAATCTAGAAACTGCTGATAATCAATTGAAAGATTACTTGGTTCCAGATTTCAATATGTCTTACAAGTTACCATTACAGAAACAAGAAGTGACTTTTAGATTTTTATTAAATAATTTCACTAATACTAAGTATGTCAACAACGGTTTTAGTGGACCATATTACTTCTCACAAGCCGGAATTAACTTCCTTTTTGGGGTTTCTTTGAAGTTTAAATAAAATTTTAATGTTGATTATTAATTAGTTATGTTGTTTTTAAGGTCTGATTGTAAATTTTTTGCTATTAACTTAAAATTAATATTAGATTTACAGATAGTTCAAAACATTTTTGTGAGGAATGGTTTGAATGATTTATATAGACCTTAAAAATTAACATTTATGAGAAAATTTTATTCTTTAGCACTTGCTATGCTTGCAGGTGTGGCTGTATCGGCGCAATTAACAACCCAAGTAGTAAGCGCTGGCGTTTTCAAACTAACTTATGGTGCAGCTAATGATTATTCATTTTATGATCCAGGGTTTGAAGTTCCAACATTCTATGTCCATACTTGGATTACACAAGCTGATAATTCTGCAAACATATCTTATGATGATTCTTGGAACAACTCTAATGTTACAATGAACTGGAGCGCAGCTGATAATGCTTACGTCGGTATAATTGATTTGAATACAAAAACATTCACCAATACTAATAATATTGTCTCTGGCGGTACAACAGTTCAGAAAGTGGGGATTGTTTTCAAAGATCAGCAAAATGGTGCAAGTAAACAATCTGCCGATTCTTCCGTTGTTGGACCAACAACGCTTGCTACAATGGCAGTTTCAGAATCTAATGGAAAGTCAAAATCTCAGGTTGCAGCCGGAAAATTATTTACTTCTGTAAAAGGAAATCTGGATATTACAGTTTATGATTTCGGAGGAAAAGTAATCAAGACCTTAAAAGTAAACGCAAATGGAAATCCAATTGATCTGAACCTTTCTCAAAAAGGAATGTTCTTGGCAACGATTTCTGGCAACAACATCTCAGAAGTTGTGAAATTTGCATACTAACTTTAATTAATTCATATCAAATCAAAAAGGTTGCTGTAAAAGCAACCTTTTATATTTTCTTTAACATCAAAAATTATGTAGTTTTGTGGCGATGAATTTTGAATATCTTTTATATCAATATCTTCTGAAGCATAATAGGGCAGAAGTTCCGGAATTTGGTGTTTTCGAACTTACCAAGGAATCTGCCAAAATTGATGCAGAAAACTCTATTATTATTCCTCCGAAAGAAACCGTTACTTTCGAGTATAATCCGTCTGGTTACGACAATCAGCTAGCAAAATATATTGCTGATGAAACCAATTCCAATCTTTTCATTGTTCAGATGAATTTGAAAAATGAAGTGGCAAAGTGGTTTCAGAAATTACAGACTGAAAATGTTCTTAATCTTGAGAATCTAGGACAATATCAATTAAACGAAGATAACAAGGTTGTTAAAGTAACAGATAATGATGATGATGTCTTTGGTTTTGAAAAAGTGGATTTGCAACATCTTAAAACTTTAAAATCAAAAAATAATTTTACAGAAGATTACAGCTTTAATAAAAGTGTAATCTGGACTTTTCTAAGTGTAATTGTTGTTGGAGTAGCAGCGTTATTTCTTTTTGGAGACCAAGAATTAATATTCGGAAAATCATCAAATATCCCGAAAAAACAAATTGTCAAAACAGTTGAGAAATTAAAAGTTTCGGTCGCTCCCAAACAAGATTCTATAAAAACAGATAGTATAAAACCTACAACTAATGCAAAAATCCAAAAAACCAATAGATAGCCTTACGGTAATGACGAATATTGTCTTACCCAACGAAACCAATTCATTAAGAAATCTTTTCGGAGGCGAACTGTTGTCAAGAATGGACAGAGCGGCTTCTATCTCAGCAACAAGACATTGCGAAAGAAGAGTTGTAACGGCGTCTGTTAATCACGTTTCTTTCAATCATCCGATTCCAGAAGGTGGAATTGTCGTTTTGGAATCCAAAGTTTCCAGAGCATTTGGAACTTCTATGGAAATCTATGTGGATGTTTGGTTGGATGACCCGATTAATCAGACAAAAATTCAAACCAATGAAGGGATTTATACTTTCGTGGCAGTTGACGAGTTCAATCGCCCGATTCCAATTCCTCAGTTGGAGCCAGAAACAGAATTAGAAATCATTCGTTTCGATGCTGCTTTACGAAGAAAAGAATTATCGTTAATCCTTTCCGGAAGAATGAAACCTGCAGATTCTGTGGAACTCAAAAAATTGTTTTTAGGCACAGAAGAATAAATATACGAGCTTTTATTAGCTCGTTTTTTGTGATATTTAAACTAAAACCTTCGACCTTATTTCTAAAACCTTCCCAATGAAAATCATTCAACTCGATAAAAATCATCCATTAATTTCTGAACAATTGACTGCAAAAGGTTTTGTAGTGGAAGAAGACCATTCTTCAACTTACGATGAGGTTTTGGAAAAGATTGAAGATTATGAAGGAATCATCATCCGAAGCCGAATACCATTGGATAAGAATTTTTTGACCAAAGCTTCTCATCTCAAGTTCATTGCGAGAGTAGGAGCAGGAATGGAAAATATCGATACTGAAACAGCTGGGAATTTAGGAATCAAATTAATTAATTCGCCGGAAGGAAACCGAGATTCTGTTGCGGAACACGTTGTTGGAATGTTGTTGATTCTGATGAACCGATTATTCATTGCGTCTAATGAAGTGAAAAACGGAATCTGGAAACGAGAAGAAAATCGTGGTGATGAATTGTTGGGAAAAACTTTCGGGATCATTGGTTACGGAAATATGGGAAAAGCAACGGCAAAAAGACTTTCAGGTTTTGGTGTTGAGGTTATTTTTTACGATATTTTACCTAATCTTTATGATGAATTTGCAACGCAGGTTTCTTTGGAAGAACTTCAAAAAAGAGCAGATATTCTGAGTCTTCATATTCCTTTGACAGAACAAACTCATTATTTGATTGATGAAGAATTTATTTCAAAAATGGAAAATAATTTTTATTTCGTCAATACGGCTCGTGGAAAAAATTTAAAAACTAAAGCTTTAGTACAAGCCATTGAATCAGGCAAAGTTTTAGGTGCTTGTCTGGATGTTTTGGAATACGAAAAGTCATCTTTTGAAAATCTGGAAACCGAAAATCAGGATTTGAAGTATTTATTAGATTCTGAAAAAGTGATTGTTACGCCGCATATTGGAGGATGGACACATCAAAGTAAAGAAAAACTTGCTCAAGTTATCGTTGATAAAATTCTTGGAGATTTTAAAAATTAAATCTCGAAACATTTCTCCACATTTAACAATTCTTAAGAAAATTGATGTCTTCTAAAAACTCATTTTATGTTAACTTGCGAGCCTTAACGAAGTTTGGAGAACAATGAATTTTAGAAAAATAATTACAGTCGGTCTAGCAGTCGCAACCATCATTTCCTGCAAAAAACAAAAAGAAGAAACAGCAGAAATTTACCAATCCAAACTTCCCAATTACAGCAACGTCGATTTATCCAAAGTATTTACGCCAGCAGAATCTACTTTAGAAAACGAATCCACAATCCTTCCTGTCATCAATAATTATTATCAGAAGGTCTGGGAGCAAGGTGACCTAAGTGGTGGAATTCTTGTTGCTAAAGGTGATAAAATTATCTTCGAAAAATACAGAGGTTTTGGCAGAGAAAATAAACAAATGCCAATTGATGAGAATACGCCGCTTCACGTAGCTTCAGTTAGCAAAACAATGACAGCAATGGCTGTTTTGAAACTGGTTGAAGGAGGAAAGCTAAGATTAGAAGATGATTTGACTAAGTTTTTTCCAAAGTTTCCTTATAAAGATATTACGGTTTTCAGTTTGTTGTCACAGAGAAGCGGACTTCCAAAATATGAACATTTTGACCAAGGCATCAAACCTGCTCCGGAAGAATTAAAAAAAGACTTCATTACGAATCAGGATGTTTTGGATATGTTGATTAAATACAAGCCGGAATTGGCGCGACTTTCTAATACTGGCTTTATGTATTGCAACACCAACTTTGCTTTGCTAGCGCTGATTGTAGAGAAAGTGACTGCAACACCCTTTCCGGAAGCGATGCAGGAGATTGTTTTCAAACCATTGAAAATGAATCATACCTTTATATTCCAGAAAAAAGATATTCCGACAGCTTCACAATCCTTCTTTAGCGGTTACAGATTATATCCTTTGGACAAACTGGATTTGATTTATGGCGACAAAAATGTTTACACAACGCCAAAAGATTTATTGAATTTTTCAGTCGCTCTCTTTTCAAAAGATTTTTTGAAACCTGAATTGGCGAACAAAATCTTCGAACCTTACAGCAACGAGAAAAAAGGCATTAACAATTATGGTCTTGGTTTCCGAATGAAGGAGTTCGATAATGGCGAAAAATTGACTTATCACAATGGTTGGTGGCACGGAACCAATTCGGTTTTTGCGCATCTTCTTAAATCGAAAGTGACGATTATTGCTATTGGAAACAAGTATTCACAAAGAGTTTATTCCGCATTGTCGTTATCTGGATTGTTTGAAAATTTCCCTTTTGAAATGGAAAAATTCAATAAGACAATGAATCCTAAAGGCACCTCGGCGGAAAGTGATTCCGCAAATGTTGGAGATTAAAATATTTTATATATTTACTAAAAAATAATAACTCGATGAATAAGCTTAGTCTGATACTCACTCTCACTTTATTGACTTTTTTAACAAATAAATTTTCCGCTCAAAATGGGAATTCTAATATTACTAATGGTAATACCAATAGAGAAACACTTGTTATGAGGTCTGGGTACAAAAGTACTATCGAAACAAAAGGTTCCCCATATTTATATAAGGAATACAAAAAAGCAAGAATCGCTAATAACAAAGTTTTAGTTGATATGCGTTACAATGCATATAAAGATGAAATTGATATTGTAAATAATGGGCAAAATATGACAATTTATAAAAGGACAGAGTATTCTCCAATCCATATTATTGATAGTGATGAATATTTATACTTATTAGAATATCCATTCAAAGGAAAAAATCTAACAGGTTACTTATTTGAGGTTAAAAAATTTGCTGATTTTGCAATTTTCATGAAAATTTCTAAGGATTATGAAAAAGGTAGATATGCACAAGATTCTTTTGATATTGATAAAGAGAATAGTTATGAAGATTTGCCGGATATATTTTATATACAAAAAAGCAACGGAGAAATTTTAGAAATGCCAAATAGAAAGAAAAAATTAATTGAAATATTCCCGGATAAAAAAGATAAGATTGAAAAAACAATTAAAACGGATAAAATTGATACGCAAAATTTGAATACTTTATCACAAATTTTCACAGCCCTTTCATAAAATATTTTATTTTAAATAAATTGATTATCAGAACTTTAATGATTATTAAAGTTCTTTTTTTATTTTTGATGTAATAAATTATGATTGACAGATGTCTTACTTTTAAACAACCAAGAAATTATAAGGTTTCAAGATTAAAAGCTTTTAACCTCAAACATTAAACTGAATCTATGACTCAAGACAACTTTAAACAAACGGTTTATATTCTCAAGGATGAGATGTATCGTTTTGCGAAAAAGTTTTTGATGAGCGCAGATGAAGCCGAAGATGTCGTAATGGATTTAATGATGAAATTTTGGCAAAAAAAAGATGAATTAATGGTTGTGGAAAATTTGAAAAGTTTTGCCCTGAGAAGTGTAAAAAATGAATGCCTGAACCGTCTGAAACATCACGAAGTTAAACTCGGATTTGCAAGTCAAACAAGACATAAATCAGAACTTTATCAGATAGAAACCAATAATATGAGAGAGCAGATTTTGGGATTCATTAACCAACTGCCCGAGAAACAAAAAATGGTCATTCACTTAAAAGATGTCGAGGAATATGAGATTTCAGAGATTTCGGAAATTATGGAGATGGAGGAAAACGCAGTCCGCGTGAACCTGATGAGAGCCAGACAAAAAGTGAAAGATTCAATTAACAAACTTTATGAATATGAAAACAGACAGATACAAGGATTGGGAATCTAGATTCTTCGAAGGCGAAGAGTTGACGCCGGAAGAGCATCTGTTTCTCAAAAACGAAAGTGATAATCCTTATTTTTCTTTTCTGAATGAAGAGAAACAGGATAAATTAGATATAAGCTTCGAGGATTTCTTGAAGAAAACCGAAAAGCCAAAAATAGTTGCACTTCCGGTTGTAAAAAGAAAATCTTACACACAATATTGGATGGCTGCAAGTTTGGTTATGCTAATGGGAATCAGTGGATTTTGGATGTTCAATAATCCCGAGAACATAGCACCTCAAGTGGCTAATCATACTGTAAAGCCTAAGAAAGTTGAAACACCAAAAGCATTTCCAGTTGAAGAAACTCAGACTCGACAGCCGGTTTTAGCTCAAGAAAATACACAGCCAGAAAAGCAAACAATTGAGAAGAAAAATATAGTTAATAATCAACATTCAATAACACAATTTGCTTCTCATCAACCGAAAGAAATTAATAAAACCAATAATCAACCCCAAAATCAAGTAAACTCAGATTCGGACTACAACCCAAATTATGTTATCATCAATGGAAAACCAATCTACAACGAGCAGGAGGCTATTGCTATAACAGAGGATACTTTTAATTATTTTGCAAGTAACGTTACCCAAACCATAAATCACGCAGAATCTGCCCAAAATCAATCATTGGATTTTTACAGGATTCTTAATTTTTAATATCAATCAAAATGAAATCGCTATCTACGAATCTTCTGAAATAGTACTAACGAAATGGCGATTGCATAAGACCTTAGACAACAATTTATAAAATTACTTATGAAAAAAATATCAATATTCATTGTATTATTTCTTCTGTCTACTAATATTTTCGGACAAACAGAAGAACTTAATAAGCTCTTTGATAAGTATCAGGACACAGAAGGTGTGACCTCTATCAAGATTGCAAAACCTATGTTCAAGTTATTGAATAATCTTAAAATCGATAACGAAGAATTAGGTAAAATACAGCCTTTGCTTGCCAAGGTTAATGGACTGAAAATGCTGATTCTGGAAAAACCGGAAACATCAAAAAATTCTCTTATAGATGAGAAGAAAATAGAGAAAGAAATTTCTAATTCTCTTAAAAATATGAAGTATGAAGAACTGGTGACCGTGAACAACCGCGATGCTAAAATCAAATTTATGGCTCAGGATATCACAGCTAATGTTATGGATAATTTGATTCTTAACATTATGTCAGAAGACAGTTCTGTTCTGATGATGCTGGATGGAAAAATCTCTATGGATGATGTGAGCAAAATGATGGAGGAGAGCCAAAATGTAACTTCTATTAATCCTGCAAAAACGATTAATTCATCTACATTTTCTCAGACCAGTACATCCACTCATTCGATAACTGACGGTTCAGGTACAACAACTTTTACAACTACAGATAAATCTGGTACGTCAACAAATGTTGGAAGCGAGAGAAATGTTCCTGCCTTTAACGGAATAGAAACTTCTTCGGGTGTTGATGTAGAATTTAGTCAAAGCCCAAAGCAAAGTGTTGTCGTAAAAGTAGAACCTGAAAAACAACAATACGTTATCACGGAAGTTGAAAATGGCGTTTTGAAAATCTTTGTAAGAAATAAAGGTGTTAAGAATCTGAATTTCAACAGTCTTAAAGTGATTGTTTCCGGACCTAAATTATCAAAATTGATTACTAAATCCGGTTCTATTTTCAAAGCGGTTACACCAGTTAATGAAACTACTTTTGCAGCAAGCTGTTCATCTGGATCACAGGTTTCAGGAGACTTTAAAATCTCTACAAATACAGCATTAGATGTTTCTTCTGGAGTAAGTGTAAAATTCAATCTTGAAACTAAGTCTCTGGCTTTGGAAGCTAGTAGCGGAAGCTCAATCAAATTAACAGGAAAAGCGGATTCGGGAGTTTACAGCGCAAGCAGTGGAAGTTCTATCTCAGCAGGGGATTTCGTAACCAAGTCAGCCGTTGTAGATGCTTCTTCCGGGTCAAGCGTAAAAATCAATACAACAGAGAGTTTAACAGCAAGTGCAACATCCGCAGCGTCTGTACAATACAGAGGAAATCCTTCTAAAGTGACAAAATCTGCCAATGAAAGAACAGGTTCAACAATTAACTCAATCAACTAAAAACTAAAATTATGCTAAGATTCTTATACATCATTATTTTGACGATTGTCGGTTTTTTTCTTCAGTCGTGTATGCTTTCTCAAAATAAAGTTCACACCGATTTTTTTGACAATCCTGGATTCAAAGAAAATTCGACTTTTGTCAGCATCAATGTTCCTACCTTTTTGGCTAAGTCTTATGTGAAGAATGCTTTGAGAGAAGATGGCGAAAGTCAGGAAGTTATAGACTTGGTAAAGAAAATCAGTGATGTGAAAGTTCTGATTGTAGAAAGCTCCACAACACCTGTGAAAGCAGAATTCCAGAAATATCTCACCAAGAATAATTATGAAGAATGGATGTCTGTAAAGCAACAAGGTCAACTTATTAGCATCAATGCACAACAGTCAAAAGACTTAATCAAGAGAATGATAATCACCGTTAATGATGATAATGACGAAAGTATTTTTGTTGATGTAAAAGGAAAATTTTCGCCGGATGACATCTCAAAAATCATCAACGCAACAGAAAAAAATCAAATCAAAATTCATAGAAACTAAATTTTCAATTAACCACTATTTTGTAGTGGTTTTTGTGTTTTGTAGAATCTTGAATTTTCTATAAACTGCAATTTTACTAATTAATTCTAATGGAAGCTCCGAAGATAAAGGAATCTGAATAGCACCTTTTGAAGTCTTATAATTTTCCAATTCTTTTTCAAAAACAACAATCGCTTCCGGGCCTGGATAAATTCCAATGTGATTTTTGTAAGCCGCAAAATGAACTAAGTTCTTATTGTTAAGTGTAAAAGTCGGCATTGCATATTTGATGCATTCTTCAACTTCCGGAATTTCATTTTTAATTTCAATTCTGATTCGCTCTAATTTCTCAATCATTTCTAAATTAAAATCAGAAAAGTAATCCTCAAAGTTTTTGTAGGTTTTCATTTTTAGAAATGAACTTTGGTTACCTTGTCGTGAGATTTCAGATACAGCGGAAGCGCTGCGGAACCGTACCATTTGTAAATTTCAACATCAAAGATTCCTGACTTTACAGATGGGTCGGTTAAAACTAAACTTTCGGCTTCTTCTTTAGTTTTCGCATCCAAAATGAAAATCCCATTATAATCATTTGGATTTTTCTCCAACATTGGTCCGGCTACGATCAGTTTTCCATCTTTTGCCAATTTGTTGATGTTTTCCATATGACCTTTCATCAATTCTGATTTTTTGGACTTATCCGTGATTTCAGCTTTTCCTTTTTTGAGAATTACCAAATAATACGATTTCATTCCATACTGGTCGGCACCAAGAGAATCTGCTAATTTTTGGTCAAATCCTTTATTTTGAGCATTGATGAATGACGAAAATAATATTAAGGAAAGAATGGTAAATAGTGATTTCATCTTCTGAAGTTTTATTTCAAATTTAGAACAAAAAATAAAATCTCAAATATGCGCATAAGATAATTATCTTCTGAACCTGAAATATTCTGTCAATTCGTGCTTTTTACCTTTAAGAAAATCTGAAGCCATTGCCATCCCGATGACCGAGAATGTGATTCCATTTCCGCCAAAACCTAAAACAAAATAAGCACTCGGAAAATCCGGATGTTGGCCAATGTAAGGCAATCCATCTTTGGTTTCGCCAAACGTTCCAGCCCAGACGAAATCGGTTCGAAAATCATTATTAGGAAGATGTTTGTCTAATTTTTTGACCAGCTTTTGTTCTTTTGCGTGAAGAAGAGAATCTCTTTTTTTGGCATTGACAAATTCCTCATCTTCACCACCAATCAAAACTCTGTTATCATCTGTTGTCCGCATATAAATGTAAGGTTCTGCTGTATTCCAAACCAAAAGGTCATTCAGTTCCTGATGTTTTTTCTCATTTTGTTCGCCAACAATTGCGAAAGTTGATAACAGGTTTACAAATTTGTCTTTAATGATTTCTGTACTTTCGAAACCATTGCAGAAAATGACTTTTTTTGCTTTAATAATGTTTCCGTAATCTGTTGTTGCAGTAACGCCATTTTTCTTATAATCGAAATTAATGATGTCGGTTTTATCAAAAACCTGCAATCCTTTCTTGTGGTTGTAATTCAGAATATCGTGAGCCAAACAAAACGCATCTATGCTTCCGCCTTGTTCGGAAAGAATTCCGCCAAACGTATTTTCGATTTTGAATTGCTTTTTAATCTCTTCTTCCGAAAGCCATTTCACAGGAAATCCAGCCGCTTTTCTCGCCTCGAATTCTTTTTTCAAATCATCAACATCTTTTTTGAAGGCAGCAAAATAAAGCGATTGTTTTTTCTTGAAACCACAATCAGATTTGACTTCTTTCGAGATTTTCTGCAAATCATCAATCGAATCATAACACGCCCAATAAGATTTTTCTGCACCTTCTTTTCCTATCATTTCTGAAAGTTCATAAAGCGGAACATCGATTTCGTATTGCAACATAGAAGTTGTGGCGCTCGTACTTCCATTCCCGATTTCACGACGGTCAACCAAAACAGTTTTGAAACCGTCTTTTATCATTTGATGGGCAAGAAGAGAACCTGTAATTCCACCTCCGATGATGAGGATTTCTGCTTCAATATTTTCTCTTAGTGATGGATAAGAATGTTTGATGCCGTCTTTGACTAGCCAGAATGGTTCTGGAGATTTTAATTTCATAGTTTCTCTTTGATTTGATTGTTGTACTAATCAAAAAGTAAACCGTTGGATTTTTGAGAATAAAAAACCGCAGAAATTTCTGCGGTTTGATTTTATTTCTTAATGAATTTTGAAGTAAGATTGTTTTTATCTGTTGTTATCCTTATGTAGTAAACACCACTGATGAGTTTTTGGACATCTATTTGGTTGTTTGAATTGAATTCTGCAGTCACTTTTCTTCCGATGGAATCGTAAATCTCAATATTGTTTATTTTTTCTTTTGTGGTAATGTTTAGGATATCGGATGTTGGGTTGGGATAAATGCTAAAAATGTCTTTTGGAAAGTCTTGAGTAGCCAATTCTTCTTTTTCTAAAAATATTGTAACAGCATTGTAACCTCCAATATATCCGTAATCAAAATTATCTAAAGGTTTAGCAACCACTTGAGCTAATATTGATATTTTATTAATCCCGTATACATCTACAATAGGTGATGACAAAAAGAGACCTAGTGGTTTTTGCGATAATAGATTACCACTTCCATCTAATTTTAGCAAAATACTTTGTTTATAATCTTCATTCAAAAGTATTTCAGAATTACGGTAAGTCAATTTCCGTTTAAATGTAGGAGTGATATAAAGATTGTCTTCTTGATCTTTAGCAATCATATATTTAGCTTGATAACCGTAAGATGTTTGTGCTGTTTCGGGAGAATATAATGGATAAGACCAGAGAATATTTCCGATGGTATCTAACCTTGTAATGATATCTGTCGTATGGATAAAAGTATTGCTACTAATGTAAGGGTTCGTAAACTGAATATTGTCTGCAGTGGTGTTTCCTTGCGTATTTCCATAAATTGCAAATCCCGTTGATAATTTACAGATACTATTGATGTAAAAAGGCTGATAACCTGATCTACCTGAATTGAAATCTTTCCCACTGATTACTTGACCTGAAGCATTCATTTTTAAAAATATTGCTTTTGAGTTAACATTATTATCAGAAATTGTGATAGAATCATAAGTTAGGCTTCCTGAATGCGTTGTATTGAAAAAAAGGTAAATATTATTTGCTTGATCCTGTTGGATTAGGATGTTGTCGTAAGTATATGGAAATGAACGTAAAAATGATATATTTCCAGATGTACTTAATTTACAGACCATCATACTTTTCGTCGGAAACGAGTAATTCGATCCCAAATATTGAAAGTCGCCAGATACCAGACCAACTAACAATGTTTCACCGAATTCTGTAGCAAAGATTCCCCGATTTTCCATTGTGCTGGAAGAGTTTAAAGGAACAAATTTATTTTTAAACAAAAAATGTCCATCCGAATTAATCTTAGAAACCAAAAAATCACCTGCATTTCCGTAGAATTTCTCTCCATTACTAGCAGTTACTTGGCATTGATTAATGATTTCATTTCTACATTTTACAATGTAAGAAATTTCTTCACTGTTATTAATTCCAGTATCATTCCCATATGATTCCGATGGAAAATCTTCATATTCATGTGATTGTATATTCCATATTATACTTCCTGATGGCGAAATTTTGGAAATACTCCTGTTAGTTTCAGATACAGAGAACATTGAAGTTCCGTAAAAAACAGGAACACTCTTCGAATGATTAACATTTTGATAAGTATTACCATTTTCAAATGTTTTAAGAAGATTACCATTAGAGATTGTTCCACCTAGGTTTTCATCACTATATTTTTTTATTAACAAAGGATTGCTATCACTTGCATTTCCCTTAAATGTAAGTGATGCGTGATAATCTGATGGTATTGCAATATAATCTTCAGTATCTGTATAAGCTACATTAATTGATTTTGAAGAGCCTCCAGAATTGTAGCCGTTTGGGATATGGTAAAAAGAAGAGAGGTGTCCTTCCGAGCTAATATTAATTAAACCTCTAGCATTAAAGTATAAAATTTGATTATCTATACCAATAGAAAAATTGGGAAAATAAGAAGTCAAATTTATATTGTAGTTACGTCCTTTATTCATAAGAAGTGATGCGCCTCCACTACTAGGATACTTGTAAAACCATTTGTAATTGGTGAAGTCCATAGAAAACTTTCCTAAAATCATTAGAGCACTTCCGATTTGCAAAGAATTTTGTGCGATAGGCATAGCAAACAAACCATTATTGCTTTGTGCGATGATTTGAAATGTTGAATAGCCAGCAAAAGAAACATACAGATAATTATCTTCAGAAATGAGAACATTAAATCCGGATAAATTTCCATAATTGTTATTGTTGAAAATTCTTAAATAGTTTGTTTCAACTAAATTAGAATCAGTTTTTAGGATAAAGCTAGAAAAATCCTCAAAGTTATAATCCAAAATAGAGACTGGATCATGCGCTTGGCAATTTAGATAAAGCTGATTGGCTTTCGCTTCAAATTGAGTGATGTATAATTTATCAAATTTCTTCTCCGCAATTTTGTCTCCAGTGAAAATATTAAATTTTACAATAGTTTCTGCATTAATTAATGCATAAAGATTATTTCCATCAATTCTCATTGAAATGGTAAGAGGAAATGATCCGGCTTTTTTAGGGAGTTCTTTGATCCACAATAGATTCCCACTAGAATCAAATTTTAATAGTACTTGATCAAAGTCCTTATTATCAGCAGAATTATTGACATTGTTAAGTGTAATAGCACCTTCAAAAGCTGCAATGATGTAAATGTTATCCTGCGAATCCATCGTTACAGCATTGGGGACTAATTCTCCCATCGGTCCCGGATCTAAGGTTTTAATCCAAATTTTGCTACCATCTACCTTTGAGTTTTTTGATATATACAAACTGCTGATACCAGTAGAATTAATAGTTTCATTCATAAACTTGTAAGGCCCGTTCGCTTGACCGACTGTAATATGGTCAAGATTTGAATCAAATATTGTTTGGAAAATCATCCCTCCTCCGTAGGTATTAGCATGAAAACCTTTTACAATTTCAAAAGAATTATTATTCTGGGAAAATACGCTTAAGCCTAATATAAAACTAAATATAAAATAGAGTTTTTTCATAGTTATCTTTTTCTCAAAATTAATAAAAAAACCTAAAAGAATTTCTTTTAGGTTTACAAAAGTGTGTTTTTAACAGTTATTTTTTTAAATTGTTATTGAGGTAGTTACATATTTCTTCTGTACTTTCCACCCACTTCAAACAAAGCATTGGTAATCTGCCCAAGAGAACAATATTTCACGGCATCCATCATCACTTCGAATAAGTTTTGTTGGTTGATTGCTGCGTGTTGTAAAGTTTTCAAAGCTTCTGCAGATTTATCCTGATTAGAATTTTGGAAATTATGAAGCATTTCAATCTGGGATTGCTTTTCCTCCTCAGTCGAACGGATCACTTCTCCCGGACGGACCGTTGGCGAACCATCTTTTCCAAGGAAAGTATTTACACCGATGATTGGATATTCTCCTGTATGTTTCAACCATTCGTAATGCATCGATTCTTCCTGAATTTTTGAACGTTGGTACATCGTTTCCATCGCACCCAAAACGCCACCTCTTTCTGTAATTCTGTCGAATTCTGCATAAACAGCTTCTTCAACTAAATCCGTTAATTCTTCAATAATAAATGAACCTTGAAGCGGATTTTCATTTTTAGCTAATCCTAATTCTTTATTGATAATCAACTGAATAGCCATTGCTCTTCTTACAGACTGCTCAGTCGGAGTTGTAATCGCCTCGTCATAAGCATTGGTGTGCAATGAGTTACAGTTATCATAGATCGCATAAAGTGCCTGAAGCGTTGTTCTGATGTCATTAAAATCAATTTCCTGAGCGTGAAGCGAACGTCCCGAAGTTTGAATGTGATATTTCAACATCTGGCTTCTTTCGTCTGCGCCGTATTTCAGTTTCATTGCTTTTGCCCAAACTCTTCTTGCAACACGTCCGATCACAGAATATTCAGGGTCGATTCCGTTGGAGAAGAAGAACGATAAGTTCGGTGCAAAATCATTGATATCCATTCCTCTTGACAAATAATATTCAACATACGTGAAACCATTTGCCAAAGTAAATGCCAACTGAGAAACCGGATTTGCACCTGCTTCTGCAATATGATATCCTGAAATAGAAACCGAGTAGAAATTTCTTACTTTTTCTGTGATAAAATATTCCTGAACGTCACCCATTAATCTTAAGGCAAATTCAGTGGAAAAAATACAAGTATTCTGAGCCTGATCTTCTTTTAGAATGTCAGCCTGAACGGTTCCGCGAACGGTTGCGATGGTTTTAGCTTTAATTTCAGCATAAACATCTGCCGGAATAACTTCATCTCCCGTAATTCCTAATAATTTTAAACCTAAACCATTATTGGAAGGAGGTAATTCGCCGTTATATTTTGGTCTTGCTAAACCTTTATCGTCAAATTTTGCTTTTAAAACTTCCTCAACCTTAGCCTCAAGCTTATGTTCAGCAATATATTTTTCAACATTCTGGTCAATGGCTGCATTCATAAAGAAAGCCAACAACATCGGCGCTGGTCCGTTAATCGTCATTGAAACGGATGTTAATGCATTCACCAAATCAAATCCTGAGTATAGTTTTTTAGCATCATCTAAAGTTGCAATAGAAACTCCCGCATTTCCGATTTTTCCGTAAATATCAGGTGGTAAAGCTGGATCTTGTCCATACAATGTTACCGAGTCGAAAGCCGTAGACAAACGTTTTGCAGGCATTTCCGCAGAAACGTAGTGGAATCTTCTGTTGGTTCTTTCCGGTCCACCTTCTCCGGCGAACATTCTCGTTGGATCCTCTCCCGTTCTTTTGAAAGGATAAATTCCGGCAGTGAAAGGGAATCCTCCCGGAAGATTTTCCTGACCTTTCCATTTAATCAAATCACCCCAGTCATTGTATTTTGGTAACGCAATTTTCGGAATTCTAAGATGAGATAAAGATTCTGTTGAGGTTTCAACTTTAATTTCTTTTCCACGAACGAAATAAGAATAAAACTCAGCCTTGAAAGCCTCTTTCGTATCATCCCAGTTTTTCAGGAAGTCGATATTTTCCTGTTGAAGATCTTTTTCTGCTTTCTGATATTCAGTATCTAAATTTTCATTTGTAAGGAATTTTTTAACACCTTCAATATGATACATTTTTCTGGCTAATTCTGCCTGCTTTTCAACATTGGCGTCGTATTGTCTGTTGTTTTCAACAATTTCAGAAAGATAACGGACTCTTTTTGGAGGAATGATCGTTACTTCGTCTGTAATTTCCTGCTCAACAAAACCTTGTAGATTTAAACCAGCAAATTTATCGTTGACTTTAGAAATCAATCTGTTGTATAACTCTGTCGTTCCGTGATCGTTGAACTGTGAAGCCTTTGTTGTATAAACCGGCATATCATCCAACGGACTTTCCCACAATAAATGGTTTCTCTGGAATTGTTTTCTTACTGCTTGAAGTGCATCTAAAGCACCACGTTTGTCAGATTTATTTAAAGCAACCAAATCTGCGTAATCCAACATATCGATTTTTTCCAACTGCGTTGAAGCTCCGTATTCAGGAGTCATTACGTACATTGAAACATCTGCAAAATCTGAAACTTCCGAACCTGATTGTCCGATACCCGAAGTTTCCAAAATGATTACATCAGGATGAGCCAATTTCAACACATTTAATGCTGAATGGATGAATGGAGAAACAGAAACGTTGTTTTCTCTTGTCGCCATCGAACGCATATAAACTCTTGGATCATTGATCGCATTCATACGAATTCTGTCTCCCAACAATGCACCTCCGGTTTTCTTTTTCGATGGGTCAATGGAGATGATTGCAATTTTTTTATCTGTATTCGAACGTAAGAAACGTCTTACCAATTCGTCTGTTAAAGAGGATTTTCCTGCTCCGCCAGTACCTGTGATTCCGATGATTGGAATATTTAAGTCTTTTGATTTTTCGTCAATTGCTTTTACCAAATCTGGTTTTTCTTCTGAGAAGTTTTCAACGGCGGAAATGATTTTTGCAATGCTTGTAGAATTTTCAAAACTGATGGAATCTAAATCTTCAGCAGTAACTTCTTTTCCTGTCGCGAAATCTGATCTCTTTACCAGATCATCAATCATTCCCTGTAAACCAAGCTCACGGCCGTCGTCCGGAGAATAAATTCTGTCGATTCCGTAAGACATAATATCTTCGATTTCTTCAGGGAGAATTACACCGCCACCGCCACCGAAAATCTTGATTTGCGGAGAGTTTTTTTCTCTTAAAAGGTCGTAGATGTATTTGAAATATTCGTTGTGACCGCCTTGATAAGAAGTTAATGCAATTGCGTTGGCATCTTCCTGAATGGCTGTATTTACCACTTCTTCAGCAGATTTGTCGTGGCCAAGGTGAATGACTTCGCATCCCGTTCCCTGAATCACACGGCGCATAATATTGATGGCCGCATCGTGCCCGTCGAATAACGACGCTGCAGTCACAATTCTTACTTTGTTTGTTGGAGTATATTTTGTGCTTTCCATTTCTTAAATCGATAGTTTCCAAAGATAATATTTTTTGGGAAATGGCAATGAGGAGGGAAGATTGATGTTTGGAAGATGAGAGATTGAGAGTTGAGAATGGGAGGGTTCGAGAGTTTTTTTTGTAGGTGATTGAAAACGAAATCCCATAGCCCCGATTGCAGCGGTTACCCCACAGCAAGCCTTGGGATTGCGGCTGCGCGAGGAGTATGAACGGAAAGCGGGATTAAGCTCCTAAAAATTATTGTTTGATGAACTTGAAGTTTTTATTACCTTCCTGTGTTTTGATAATCAGCATATAAACACCGCTTGGCAATTTGGAAACGTCGATTCTGGATTTGGATTCAGATAGCATTTGTTTTCCACTCAAATCGTAAATATGAACTTTCTGAATGTCATATTTTGTGCTTACAATATTCAAGAATTCTGAAGTCGGATTTGGGTAGATGTTGAAGTATTTGGCGGATTCTTCTGTGCCCAAGACTTTAACCAAAGAAATCGGCTCTCTGAAAAGCGACAAATCAAAAACCACTGAATTGTCCAGAACGGAATATGTATAAGCTTCTGCTGTGTAAGTGGCATAATCTGATTCTTCCACACTTGCGAAATTGAGATCTGCAGTGGTTGTATTGGTTTTTTGATCCAGATTTTTGTACCAAGTAAAAGTGTAATCGCTACCAGATAAGGACTGATCTAACTTCGCAGGTTGGCCGATAACGCCTAAAACTTCTTTCAAACCATCATAACGCTGAGGCGAATAATCCAAATCGGTTTGCACATTATAATCAACAACATAATTGGAAAGTTGTGTCTTGTTGAATCTGTTATTGCTGAGGTGTGTAATTGGAGGAAGTCTGTCGTTGAGATCACCTGAAAGCTGATTGCTGTTAAGATTTAGCATCAATAATTTAGGCATCGCAAGAAATTCTGATGGGAAATTGCCGGAAAGTAAATTGTTGTTCAGGAATAATTGCTGAAGATTTGTCAATCCTGTAAGTAAAGAAACACCGCCAGAAATTTTATTTCTTCCAAGATTAAGTGTTTGCAATTTTTTAAGTTGCGGAATTTGAGACGGAATCTGAGCTAACTGATTGTTTTCTAAAGATAACCAAGCCAAATTTTGCAAGGTTGATAATCCGGAAGTATTTTGTTCGGTAATATTATTATTACTTAAGTTAAGGCTTACCAGCTGTGTCAACTGAGAAACTTGAATAGGGATTTGAGCTAATTGCAATCCTGACAAAGAAAGGTTTGTCAATTTGGGATGATTTGCAATATTTCCAAAAGCATTAGCTGGGATTGGATTATTATCAAGAATCAAAGTTTCAAGATTGGTGAAAGCTGTGATTTTTGCAGGAATGGTAATTAATCCCAAATCGGAAATATTCAGCGTTTTGATATTATTGAAGTTTTGCAACAAACCATTAACATCCGGAATCGTAAATAAATTTCCGCCCAAAGCCAAATCATCTACATTGAAAAGCCCTGTTAAGGATTGGGTTGGATCTCCAGTCAATCTATTATTGCTAATATCCAATTTTGTTAACAAACTAAGGGAAGAAATTCCTGCAGCTACATCGCCGGAGAGTTGATTATTACTAAGATCTAGCTTTGTGAGCTTTGGAAATGATGTTAGATTTGATGGGAAATTACCCTTAAGCGCATTTCCTGTAAGATTAAGTTCTGTAACCGCTCCGTTTTTCACAGAAATACCAAACCAGTTGCGTGGATCTTTCTCCAGATCCCAAGTTCTGTTCCAGTTTTCGCCATCTGTAGCGTTGTATATACTGATCAATGCGCTACGTTCTGCATTGGAAATACTCCATTGTGAGAACAGGGAATTGGAAATCAGTAAAAAGAATAGAATTTTTTTCAATTGTGTATAAGATTAATGGGCAAATATAAGAGATAATAGAATTAGTTAATCTGATTTTTAAAAAATTAATGATATTTTTATGCGGTAAAGAAGAATGTATGCCGAAAAAATTATTCTATTATTTATTAATCTTCACTTTAGCTATTGCTTTTTATTTTATTCATTCATTCTATATCGTTAAAGGTAATGTTTTTGTCTATCCATTAGATGATGTTTATATCCATCTGGCTATTGCTAAAAATTTTGTACAATCAGGATTTTGGGGTACTAATGTTGGCCATTTTGATAGTGCATCCTCCTCAATTCTTTATACTTTAATACTAAGTTTTTTAATTAAAATTTTCGGAGATAATGTTTATTATCCAATGCTTGTAAACATAGTTGCGGGGTACTCCACAGTTTACTGTATTTATCGCTATTTTGTCGATTTTTATTCTTTGAGAGAAGTAAAATTCGGAATGATGATAAGTATTTTCTGTCTATTATTCACAATGGTGTTTTTTGGGATGGAGCAAAGCCTGCATATGCTGCTATCTGTTCTGGCTATATATTTCATAAAACAAAATGAAAAACATGGATATCGAAATAAAGACTTCATAAAACTACTTGTAGTGATTCTTTTTTTAGGAATGATTCGTTTTGAGAGTATGTTTTTTGTAACGACTTTTTCTGTTTTATTATTTATTAATAAGAGAATCAAAGAAGGCTTTAGTATTCTAACAGCAGGTTTTCTACCAATCCTTATTTTTGGTTGTATTTCGATAGAAAATGGTGGCTATTTTTTTCCAAATTCGGTTCTTATAAAAGGGAATTATCCTGAAGGGAATATATTTTTAAGCATTTGGGTTATATTTAAAAGGGGTATTCTTACTAATATTTCTTTTTATAAACTTTTTCTTTTTCCTTTTATTTGTATAGGAATTTATTTATTTAGTCGCTATAAAAATAAATCTATTAAAGAAATATTTAAAAATGAGACCATTATTATAGTCGTTGTATCTACAGCTTTGATGCAGAGTCTTTTCGGGATGATTAGACACCGTTACGAAAATTATCTTTTACTAATGTTTTTTATAATTGTAGTCTCTGTTTCACACGATTTCATAAAACCAAAATTGCAAGATTCTTTAAAAAAGAAGGTTCAACAGATTCTATTCTTAGGGTCGTTTGCTGCTTTTGGAGGTTTAGGATGTTATTTGGTTTGGTACTTCCATTTTATATCTATTATTGCATCGAAAAACATCCAGGAACAACAAGTTGAGATGTCTCGATTTTTAAATGATTACTACCAAGGAGAAAAGGTTGTTGCTAATGATATTGGCGCTATTTCTTATTTTTCAAATGTTAAAATACTGGATATTATAGGTCTTGGATCTACAGATGTTACGCGATTCTTTGTTAATAATAAAAACCGGGATGAAGTACAGTTCAACAATAGCTTTCATATCTTTTTAACTCAATATATAAAGAATAATAAATATAAGATAGCTGTTATTTATCCTGACTGGTATCCTGATAAGCCTCCAAAACATTGGATTCCTGTAGCTTCCTGGAAAATAGAAAACAATATGGTAGCCGCGAGAGACAAAGTCGTTTGGTATGCTTTTGATAGAAATGCAGCAGATAATCTGCGGGAAAATATCAAAAAATTCAAACTGAATAAAAATGTAAAACAGGATATTATTTATAAAAAGTAAAACCATCAATTTGATGGTTTTTACTATAATTATACGAATTTATTTTCCTAGATAAGAATTATACATCCATACTTCTTTTTCTTGCTCGGTAATATAATCGCTCATTTGAGAGTTAGTTCCTTCGTCTCCCGCTTCGTCTGTAATGTCCAGAAGTTCTCTTTGAAGATCAATAACAATTTTAAAAGAATTTAAAATAATTTCGACACTTTTATTGCCATCACTTACTTCTTGGCTCTCTTTGATAGTAGAAACTTTTAAGTAATCAGAATAATTGTGCACCGGAGTTGCTCCTAATGTTAGGATTCTCTCAGCTATTTCATCTATTTTAAGAACTAAACTATTATATAACTCTTCGAATTTTGGATGAAGTGTGAAAAATTGTTCTCCTTTTATATTCCAGTGTGATCCTCTGGTATTTTGATAGAAGACAGAATAGTTAGCTAATAATGTATTTAGTTTTTCTGCAATGTTTTTGCAATCAGCTTCCTTTAGTCCGATTAATGCCGCATTTTTCATAATTTATTAAATGTTGATTAAGTTTTTTGAAAAGAAAATTCTGTGCCGAAACTTTTTTATAATATTGAATAAAGTTATAATTGTTTTTTAGAAAAAAAATAAAAATTCTTATTATTGTGATTATAATTTAAAAAATGACAAAGTATATAGTTTTAGCTGTATTCATTTTAATTCTGAATTTCGTTCATAGCTTTTTTCTTCCTTCGGGAGGGGTTTATGTAGATAGTTTGTCATACTTTGGGATTGCTTCTGATCTTCCAAAACCAGAAACAGATTTGTTTCCTTTAGGGTATCCTATTGCTTTGAGAGGTTTTTACGAACTTTTCAAAGATTATTTTTGGGCTTATAAGTTTTTGAATACTTCTATGATTCTTGTAATCTTTTTGTTTTCATACATCAGAAAATTTTATTTTAAGGAAACAATATTGCTTTTTACAGGAAAGACTTTTTTGTTTGTTTTTTTTATGGCAATTTCAGAAAGCCTGTTTATATTTCTGTTTTATTTCTTGATTTATTTCTTGTATCAGATTCTTGTCAGAAAAACGTTGCGATATAAAGATTGTATTTTCGCTTCATTAATTTTGTTCGGAATGTTTACTGTAAGATATTCTGGAATTTATATTTATTTGTCATTGTTGATTTTCACGGCTATTTTCTTTTTTAAAAATTGGGATAAACAAAAGCTATTTGGTCTTATTACCATTGTTATTATTTCAGGATTGGGAATTACAGGATATCTCTTGTTTAACATTACAGAATTTGGAAGTTTAACTGGGGAGAATCTGAGAGGTAAACCGGCTGAGATGCTGCCTGTGTATGTATTAAGAGACTTGTTAGGAACTGCCAATTCTATCAATCCTTACATTGGTCTTAAGCCAGCCTCTAATAGCTTTCTTAGTCTAACCTTTCAATGTTTTATACTATTGATAGACATCTTTGTTTTAATACACTTTTTAAAATTTTTCAAGAAAGCGAAAGAAACAAATGCTTATTCTTTTCACATGTTTTTATGGGTAACAGCTGTTTGTTATGCTTGTTGTTTAATTGCTTCCGGTTGGTTTCAGCAAATTGAAGAAATGAATACAAGAATGATGGCTGCAGCTAATGTGTGCATATTTTTTTCTTTTCTGATATTGTATTTCAAAACAAAAAATTCTGATAAAAGAATTTTTAGAATAGCATGTTTCTTTTTGGCTTTTATAACTATTTATAGTTTGAAAAATCCTACAAATTATCTTGATAATAAAAATCAAATAGAATCTCAAATGCCAAAATTCGCTAATAGAAAATTTTTGATAAACAATGAAAGAGAAGGAGCTGAAATTTACACAACATATCATATACCTATTATTAACAAAACTTTCCGCTACAATCATACTAATAATCAGAAAGGAAATTTGAAGCAAGACCTTGCTGGAAGCATCAATCCAAAAATTAAATGGTTGAAGTATGATACAGTAAAAGATAAGTCTCAGGTGCTTTACACTTCAGAATTGATCTTGAAATAAACTTTAGCTTTGCTTTCATTCAAAATAAATATTGGAAAATTCTATCATAAATTAAATTTTCATAACTACTTGTGGATTAAAAAATTATTCATATTTTTGCAGCCTAAAATAAAAAGCAATTAAATGCCTACTATTCAACAATTAGTTAGAAAAGGAAGAGTCGCACTTACCAAGAAGAGTAAATCGGCTGCCCTTGATTCTTGTCCACAAAGACGAGGTGTATGTACGAGAGTATATACTACCACTCCTAAGAAACCTAACTCTGCACTTAGAAAAGTTGCAAGGGTAAGACTTTCAAACGGTAAAGAAGTTAACGCCTATATCCCGGGCGAAGGACATAATCTTCAAGAGCACTCGATAGTATTGGTACGCGGAGGGAGAGTTAAGGATTTACCAGGAGTTAGATACCACATCGTAAGAGGTGCGTTGGATACTGCTGGAGTGAACGGAAGAACACAAAGAAGATCTAAGTACGGAGCTAAGAGACCAAAACCAGGTCAGGCAGCTGCTGCACCAGCTAAAGGTAAGAAAAAGTAATCATTAAATAAGGTACAGAAACAATGAGAAAGACAAAAGCGAAAAAAAGACCGTTGTTACCAGATCCAAAATTTAATGATCAATTGGTAACTAGATTCGTAAACAACTTGATGCTAGATGGTAAAAAATCTATCGCATTCAAAATATTCTATGATGCATTGGATATCGTAGAAACTAAAAAAGGAGAGACTGAAAAAACTTCATTAGAAATCTGGAAAGATGCATTAACAAACGTTATGCCTCACGTAGAAGTACGTTCTAGAAGAGTAGGTGGAGCTAACTTCCAGATTCCTATGCCAATCAGAGCGGATAGAAAAATTTCTATGGCAATGAAATGGTTAATCAAGTATTCTAAAGCTAGAAATGATAAGTCTATGGCTTTGAAATTAGCTAACGAAGTTGTAGCTGCTTCAAGAGAAGAAGGTGCGGCTTTCAAAAAGAAATCTGATACTCACAAAATGGCGGAAGCTAACAAGGCTTTCTCACACTTTAAATTCTAATTAGAAATGAGTAGAGATCTTAAATTTACAAGAAATATTGGTATTGCCGCACACATTGATGCTGGTAAAACTACCACTACAGAAAGAATTTTATTCTATACAGGTGTAAACCACAAGATTGGAGAAGTTCACGATGGTGCTTCTACAATGGACTGGATGGAGCAGGAAGCAGAAAGAGGTATTACTATTACTTCTGCTGCAACTACTTGTTCTTGGAATTTCCCAACAGACCAGGGAAAACCACTTCCGGAAACTAAACCTTACCACTTCAACATCATCGATACACCGGGACACGTTGACTTCACGGTAGAAGTAAACAGATCTTTGAGAGTACTGGATGGATTGGTATTCTTATTCTCTGCAGTAGATGGAGTAGAGCCTCAGTCTGAAACAAACTGGAGACTTGCTGACAACTACAAAGTTGCTAGAATGGGATTCGTAAACAAAATGGACAGACAAGGTGCTGACTTCCTTAACGTGGTAAACCAGGTTAAAGAAATGTTAGGATCTAACGCAGTTCCAATCGTTTTACCAATCGGTGCTGAAGAAGATTTCAAAGGTGTAGTTGACTTAATTAAAAACAGAGCGATCATCTGGGATGAAGCTGGACAAGGTGCTACTTTCGAGGTAGTTCCAATTCCGGAAGATATGAAGGATGAAGTTCTTGAATACAGAGAGAAATTAGTAGAAGCTGTTTCTGAATATGACGAAACTTTGATGGAGAAATTCTTCGAAGATCCGGATTCAATTACAGAAGAAGAAATCAATGCTGCATTGAGAGCTGCTACTATCGACTTATCTATTATCCCAATGACTTGTGGTTCTTCATTTAAGAACAAAGGAGTACAATTTATGTTGGATGCAGTATGTAAATATTTGCCTTCTCCATTGGATAAAGATGATATCAAAGGTACTGACCCAAGAACTGATGCTGAAATCACAAGAAAGCCATCTGTAGATGAGCCTTTCGCAGCATTAGCATTTAAAATTGCTACTGACCCGTTCGTGGGAAGATTAGCATTCTTCAGAGCATACTCTGGAAGACTAGATGCAGGTTCTTATATCTTGAACACTCGTTCAGGAGATAAAGAAAGAATCTCTAGAATCTATCAGATGCACGCAAATAAGCAAAACCCGGTAGAATATATTGAAGCTGGTGATATTGGTGCTGCTGTTGGATTCAAATCTATCAAGACAGGTGATACAATGTGTGACGAGAAAAACCCAATCGTTCTTGAATCGATGGTTTTCCCTGATCCGGTAATTGGTATTGCTGTTGAGCCTAAAACTAAGGCTGACCAAGATAAAATGGGTAACGCTCTAGCTAAATTGGCTGAAGAAGATCCTACTTTCACAGTGAGAACTGACGAGGCTTCTGGACAAACGATCATCTCTGGTATGGGTGAGCTTCACTTAGATATCATTGTAGACCGTATGAAAAGAGAGTTCAAGGTTGAAGTAAACCAAGGACAACCTCAGGTAGAGTACAAAGAAAACTTAACAAAAGTTGCCAGCCACAGAGAAGTTTACAAAAAGCAGTCTGGTGGTAAAGGTAAATTTGCTGATATCGTATTTGAACTAGGACCTGCAGACGAAGGTAAAGTTGGTTTAGAATTCATCAATGAGATCAAAGGTGGTAACGTTCCTAGAGAATTTGTTCCTGCAATTGAAAAAGGATTTAAAGCTGCAATGAAGAACGGTCCATTGGCTGGTTTCGAAGTTGAAGGTATTAAAGTTACTCTTAAAGATGGATCTTTCCACGCGGTGGATTCTGATGCTCTTTCTTTCGAAATGGCTGCAAAATTAGGATTCAAAGAAGCGGGGCGTGCTGCTAAACCAGTAATTATGGAGCCTATTATGAAACTGGAGGTTGTAACTCCTGAAGAATATATGGGTAACATCATTGGTGACCTTAACAAGAGAAGAGGTACGATCAGTGGTCAGGAAGAAAAGAACGGTGCTGTTGTAATCAAAGGTTCAGTTCCACTTTCTGAAATGTTTGGATATGTTACTACTCTAAGAACACTTTCATCAGGAAGAGCTACTTCTTCTATGGAATTAGAGAAATACCAAGCTACTCCTCAAAACGTTGCTGACGATATCATCGCAAAAGCAAAAGGTTAATTTTTTAAAGTACAAGAAATGTCACAAAGAATCAGAATAAAACTTAAATCTTACGATTACAACTTGGTAGACAAGTCTGCTGAGAAAATCGTAAAAACGGTAAAGGCTACTGGTGCTGTTGTAAACGGTCCGATTCCATTGCCAACGAATAAGAGAATCTTCACAGTGTTGAGATCTCCGCACGTAAACAAGAAAGCTAGAGAGCAGTTCCAATTATCAGCTCACAAGAGATTGATGGATATCTACTCTTCTTCTTCTAAAACTGTTGATGCTCTAATGAAATTAGAACTTCCTTCAGGAGTTGACGTAGAAATTAAAGTGTGATAATTGAGCCTTTTGGCTTATCATCTTAATATAAATCCCTTTTCGAAAGAAGAGGGATTTTTTTGTTAGTAATAAATTATGATACCTTAAAATAAGCTTAAAATTATATTTAGAAATTTTATCAAAACAACAGATTTTTATAGATAAATTGAATTGATTTGTTAAAATTATAATGTTATTTTAAAATTAACAATATATTGATAATAAAACATTACATTTGTCGACTTAATTTTAAAAATATGAAGAAAGTTTTATCATTTGCGCTGATTTCGGTTTCCCTGGCTGGATTTGCGCAAAATGGAAAGTTGTGGAAAAAAACAACTATTTCAAACAAATCTGCTGTTGAAGAAAGTAAGCAGTTTCTTAAGAATCCAAGTTTGTATGCTTTGGATTATACGGCACTGAAAAATACATTGCAAGGTGCTCCAAAAAGTACAGAGTATGTAAAGTCAAAAATTATTGTGAGTTTCCCAGACTCTAATGGCGAATTCGAAGATTTCAGAATCTATGAAAAGTCGAATTTCGAACCGGCTTTGCAGGCAAAATATACGGATATTCGTTCGTATGTTGGAGAAAGTGTATTTGGAAATTCTAAAATTTATTTCAGTGTTTCTCCTCTTGGATTGTCTACTATGGAAATGCATAGCGATAAAACTATGGATATCATAGAACCTTATGCAACAGATTTATCCTCATATGTTGTTTTCAAAAGAACAGATGATAAAGGTATAGCCAAAGAATTTGAATGTAAACTTCCAAATACGGTAAAAGGCAATTCTCAAAATGCAGATAGCAAAAGTGCGGATGATGGATTATTGAGAACTTATAGACTAGCACTTTCTTGTACAGGAGAATATGGCGCTTGGGCTGGATCAGTAGCTAACGCATTAGCTAGAATGAATACAACAATGACTCGTGTAAACGGTGTTTTTGAAAATGAGTTTGCAATTCATATGAATCTAATTGCCGAGGAAGAAAATATTATCTTTACTAATTCTAGTACAGACCCATATTCACCAGCCTCTACTGGAGCTTCTGGTGCTTGGAATGATGAATTAAAAGCTGTTTTGATGGGGACAACCTACGGGATCGGCGATGCAAAATATGATATAGGGCATTTATTTGGACGTTCTGGCGGTGGTGGATCGGCAGGATGTATAGGTTGTGTATGTAATAGTACCAATGCATATAACTCTACTTACCAATGGTATGATCACAAGGGACAAGGATTTACATCTCCAGGTTCTGGTGCTCCATCTGGAGATAATTTTGATATTGATTATGTTGCACACGAAATTGGACATCAATTTGGTGGATGGCACACCTTTACTCATGGTGCGGAGGGTAATCCTTCCCAGATGGAGCCAGGTTCTGGTTCTACGATAATGGGCTATGCAGGTATTACAAGTAAGGATGTTCAGCCACATTCTGACGCTTATTTCCACTCTGCATCTATTAGAGATATTACAAATTATATGAAAAGTACAGCCGGTAATTGCGGTGTAAATACGGCTACAGGCAATGCGGCTCCTGTTGCAAATGCAGGTGCAGATTATACTATTCCTAAGAGTACACCTTTTGCATTGACTGGTTCTGCTACAGATGCCAATGGAGATGCGCTTACTTATGACTGGGAACAATTTGATCTTCAAAACTCCACTACTGCTAACCCAACGGCAACCAAGACATCTGGTGTTAATTTCAGATCCTACTTACCAACAACTTCACCAACAAGATATTTCCCAAATATGACTACTGTTTTAGCAGGAAGTTTATTTACAGTTGGAACAGAATTGAACGTTGAATATCTTCCAAATGTAGCAAGAACCCTTAATTTCAGATTAACTGTAAGAGATAATAAAACTGGTGGAGGAGCAAATGCTTATGATGATATGAAAGTGACTGTTAATGCGGCGTCTGGCCCATTCAAAGTGACAGTTCCTAATACAGCTGTGACTTATGCTGGTGCCAGTACACAAACGGTAACTTGGGATGTAGCTTCTACTACCGCTGCTCCAGTCAATTGTGCTAATGTAGATATTTTGATTTCTACAGATGGCGGTACAACTTGGTCTGCTTTAGCAACATCTGTTCCTAATGATGGGTCAGAATCTGTAATCCTTCCGAATATAGATACAACAACTGCCAGAATTATGGTAAAAGCCAATGGTAACATTTTCTTTGATGTTTCTGATGCAAACTTTACGATTACTAAAACTGAATTAGCTGTTAATGATGTAAACAAAAAGTCAGTACAGGTTTACCCTAACCCGGTAAAAGATGTTCTGAATGTTTCTAACGTTTCTTCAACTTCATCTTACGAGATTTTCAATGCTGCTGGACAAGTGGTTTCCAGAGGAACTTTGGCTACAGGAAAAGTATTAGTAAACCAATTGACGAAAGGAGTTTACTTCATCAATATTGATGATAACGGAACGGTTGTTAAAACGAAATTCGTTAAACAATAATATAACTCAATCTTACTCAAATCAAAGCCACCTCAAAATATGAGGTGGCTTTTTATATTAATTAAAATCGAAATCTTACTACTTTTTGGTATAATACCCAAAATACAGACAACTACTTTGGAGATTTTTATAAGTCGCGGTTTGGCTGTAGTTAGCTTTCAACTGAGCAAACGCTGTTCTGTATTTATCATTCTTGGTTTTGTTGAACAGCAACTCTTTTTGCTTATACTTTTCATCATAGTTCGGATCGTTATATTCTATCTTCAGTGGATTGTTGGCAGCCCACTGGTAATATTTGCCTTGCTCGGCACTTGCCATCTGGAACAGGATTCTGGCTTGGTTCTCTTTATCCTTTGACAAGTCCAATGCTTTTTTGTAGTAATTGATAGCGAGGTCAAAGTTGTCCGCTTCTACATAACTTCTGCGGGAGAAGTTTTTGTAATAGAGGTAAAATGGCGATTGCAACTCGTTCCCAAACTCAAACTTAGGACCATTATAATTATCGACATCCATCACAAACAACTCACGGAAGTAACCGAGAACCGAAGTGTTGTAAAGCAGATTTCCCAACAACTGATTCGCTAGTCTGGCTTTGTCGTCATTCCCTTTTCCTATATTTTCCAATTGGATTACAGCGTCTGCCAGTTCTACTTTGTTCATTTTGTTTTTAATGAATGGGAAGTTGGAAAGACCTTCCGTCTTCATAGATTCTTCTGGCTTACTCTGGAAACTCTCCCAAACATTATACCCGAAAACGAGACTGGAGATATTATTGAAGCCATTATAAACGCCATTCTCAAAGGTCATCGGTTTCTGGACATAGCTTGTGCCATCTTTGCTCCATTCGTACACTAGTCTTGGAATACCTTTGAAGTTTTTGGCTTTCTGGTAATATTCCTGCGCTTTTTTGAAATCCGCCAATCGCATCGCTCGGTCACCATAGATCACATTGAAGAAAGACTGGGGATCGGCAACATCTTCCATTTTCTTCACGAGGTAATTTTCCAATGCGGTTTTGTTGGACTTTTTATAGAAAGCTTCTACCTTTCTTACCAAATCTGAGTTCGGGTTGTACTGAAGGTCCGAAAGGCTGTTATTCATCAGAAAAGATTTGGCATCTTGCTTTTCTATGAAGTAGCGATTGGCAAGGATATCCAGTACAAAATCTTTGGTAGCAGGCATCGTTTCCCAGTTTCTATTTTGAGCTTTTTCCTCAAAAACTGTGGCATATTTTTTCATGATCAGATTTTCAAATGCCGGTGTGATGGTCGGCTGAGAAACAATCTCATTCAGCATTTTGAATTTCTCTATTTCTGCCAGATACTGTTTATCTGTGGTTTTGATTTGAGACAGGATGGTTTGACTTCCTTTGTAATCGGTATTCAGGAATTTGATATAGGCTTCGCAGATTTGCCAGAATTCATCATTGCCTTGTTTATTTTTTGCTGATATAATTGTTGTTTCCAATTCCTTAGCAAAGTCTTTGCTTTCGTCTGCATAATTGTCCGGAGCATAGACTGGCAATCTTTTATTTCGGAAATGCTCGCATTGATCATCATTGCAATAAGGATTCACTACCAAATAATTCCTCTCCAGCTGATTGATTGCACGCACAGTAAGGACTTTCAGAATGTCAGACTCCGTATTGTTCGCAATCATCTTATTCATAATCGGAACCGGATTGTTGAAAGCGCTGTATGCCAATAGGAAGTACGCCATATTCTTGTCTTCCGGTGTTTTGGTCTGTGCTAAGATTTTGTTGAAGTCTTTATCTGTCGCCAAAAACATAGAGTTGTAGGCGCTTTCTTTCTTATTCTTGGTATTCTTGAACACTTGGAAGAAATCCCAGTTAGCTTTGTCCAATTGGTTCAGCCCGCGTTCTGCACCTGCTTTTTGGTCGAGTGCATAATAGTACATATGATTTTTCAGCTTCAGCGGTTCCACGTAAGTCTGGAAAGAATCTATTGCTGTTTTATATTTTCTGGAGTAATGATTGAAGCGCACAATCTGGTATGCATATCTCAGTTTGATTTCCGGATTGGTAGCCGCTTTGTAAAGTGAAATTAAGGCTACGTTTGTTTTAGCGTAATTCAGTTGAGTTGCATTTTTGTCTTTCGGGTCGCTTGTCCGGTAAGAATAGGAATCGGGATTCTCAACATAATTGATGCGCATGTAAGGTTCCATATACTTCGCCTGAATCAGATAATCCATCGCTTCCTGATATTTGCTATAAAAACCTTTTCCCAGTTTCTGGAAGAGCTGATGCGTGAGTTGTCCTTTCTTAAGGTTATTCAGATGTTTGATGTCTACCTTTGTGATAAGGGCATTGGTTTCGTCATACGTCAATTTGTTGTCAAAATATTTAACCCAGGATTCTATATTCTCATCCGGAACATTTTTGTCAAGCTTGCCATCATAGTCGTAACCATAAAAGTGACTGCTGTAGGTTAGAAGAAAAGGTTCGTAAGTTTTGTTGTGAATGATTTCCTGCGCAAAGATATTGAAGTAATCATAATCTGGATCATACCAGCCACAAGCATTATAACTCTGGTTGAATCCTAAAAAGAGGGCAGCGGTAATTATTATTTTTTTCATTGGAAAAGGGTGTTGTAGTTTTTGGTGAATCGCTCATCTAAGTGATAGTAGATAATATGGAATGGATAGTCTAGTTTTCCATCTATAAAATTAAGACTTTCTATAATGTCTTTTTCGGCAATCTCCTCGATTTTAATTTTGAAGCCTTTGTTAAGATAGAGTCCGAAATAGAAATCGTCTTTCAGAACTTCGAAGTTATTTTTATTGATCATTTTGAAGTTTTTATTTTGCATCAATTCTTCTGCCGTTAATGCATTGATCAGTTTTTTCTTTCCGAGATGATTGGTAACGATTCCCCAGGAATAGATAGGCAAGGCGATATCCAGTTTTATAGGATAATCTTCCAGATTTCGCAGATAGGACTTCAAAGTCCGGACATCCAGAATTGAATTTTGTTCTTGATTTTCCAAAGGCGAAGACGTGGCGTAACACATCAGGTACATTTTATCAACCGGCGGAATTCCGGTTTGCAATTTATCTTTCACCTGATGAAGCCGAAGCGTGCAGGTGATATTTTTCTTCGAAATTTGTTTCAGTGCTTGCAGAAATTTGAAATAATCATTTTTTGTAGAAGCGGTCCAATCACTATCGATTTGGATTTCGTTTTCAAGATTAAGCTTATGATTTGAATGTATTTTATTAATACGCTCATTAATCTTAACAGCCAAAAACTGAATATCGTTTGGTTTGATATTGAACCAAGTCTCATTCGTGATGAAAATAACGGGAACGATTTTTTTGTCAGTCGAAATTTCTTTGTTGATATTAATAATCCCAACTTCTAAAAATTGGTCATTCTGTTTAACAACATCAAAGAATCTTGTGTAGAGATTCCCCACTTTACTTTTATTGAGTGTTTGCTGTTCGTTTTTGTTGAGATTAAAAGTCGATCGCCAATAGTAGAAACCATAATCGTGATTGTTGTTGGTTTTGGTGCAATTGGTCAGAAGCAAAATACAAATCAAACACTGCAAAATACTTTTCATAGAAACTGATAATTAAGAAGTCTAATATTAATAATTAAAATGAAAGATTGAAAGTAAAAACCAGAAAATAAATTCCATTTTACAATCCACCTTAATGTCTAACTTTGAAAATAAAAAATGAACAATAAAAATCTATTTGAAAAATTCTCCAATTGGGCTACTAATTTCACAGGCAGTTCATACGCATTTATTGGAGCTGTTTTGATTGTGTTGCTGTGGGCAGTAAGTGGTCCAGTTTTCAATTATTCAGAAACTTGGCAGCTGGTAATCAATACCGGAACTACGATTATTACATTTCTGATGGTTTTCTTAATCCAAAAAGCTCAGAACAAAGATGGTAAAGCCATCCAATTAAAACTGAATGAACTCATCGCAGCGAGCAAACAAGCCAGCAACAGGATGGTAGATATAGAAGATCTGACGGAAAAAGAGTTGGATCAGCTACACGCTTATTTTGTGAAAATTGCAGAGCTGTCCAAGCAAAGAGAGAATATTCATAAATGTTATTCTATAGATGCTGCGGAGAAAAAACACCATAGCAAATATAACAATGCAAGTCAGGAATTGTAAATCTGACATTTTAACCTCAGTCTAAAAGTGAATTTTTCACCAAAATCTCGTAACTCACAAAAAATCAAATAATTTCTGAATATTTATTTGTCAATATAAAAAATATTCATAAATTTGCACACTCATTTTAGGGAAGGAGTATGCCTATTTCAGACATAGAATATTACGAAACCCACTAAAATGCTAAGTTTAAATATAATAGATATATATAAATAATGTCAGGTATTATTGGTAAAAAAATCGGTATGACATCTTTGTTTAGCGAAGAAGGGAAAAACATTCCTTGTACAGTTATTCAAGCAGGTCCATGCTCGGTTTTACAGGTCAGAACCGAAGAGGTTGACGGGTATGTTGCCGTACAACTAGGTTTCGATGACAAGAGTGAGAAGAACGTTGGTAAAGCGTTAGCTGGTCATTTCAAAAAGGCTGGTTCAGCTCCTAAAGCTAAGTTGGTAGAATTCAGAAATGCATTCGAACACGAAGTTAAAACAGGAGATTTAGTAGAAGTTAACATGTTTGCAGAAGGTGAATACGTGGATGTAACAGGAACTTCTAAAGGTAAAGGTTTCCAAGGTGTTGTTAAAAGACACGGCTTTGGAGGTGTAATGCAAGCAACTCACGGACAGCACAACAGACTTAGAGCTCCAGGTTCTATCGGTGCTGGATCGGATCCTTCGAGAGTATTCAAAGGGATGAGAATGGCTGGTAGAATGGGAGGTAAGCAGGTAACTGTTCAAAACCTTCAAGTGTTAAAAGTAGATGAAGAGCAAAATCTTTTAGTAGTAAAAGGTGCTGTTCCGGGAGCTAAAAATTCTTATGTAATTATCAAGAAATGGAACTAGTAGTATTAAATACATCAGGAAAAGAAACCGGAAGAAAAGTAACTCTTGACGAAACAGTTTTCGGAATTGAGCCAAATCAGCACGCGGTTTACTTAGAGGTTAAGCAATATCTTGCTGCGCAGCGTCAAGGTACTCATAAATCAAAAGAAAGAAGCGAAATTACTGCTTCTACAAGAAAGCTTAAAAAGCAAAAAGGTTCAGGATCTGCGAGATATGGTGATATCAAGTCGCCAACTTTCAAAGGTGGAGGTAGAGTTTTTGGTCCAAAGCCAAGAGACTACAGATTCAAATTGAACAAAGCGCTTAAGAGATTGGCTAAAAAATCTGTTTTGTCTCAAAAATTGAGAGATAACAGTATCAAAGTTTTAGAGAATTTGAGTTTTGATGCTCCTAAGACTAAAGAATTCATCACATTGTTGGATGCTTTGACTCTTACAGGTAAGAAATCATTATTCGTACTTCCTGAGGCTAACAAGAATGTATATTTGTCTTCAAGAAACTTGCCTAAAACAAGAGTGTTGAATTATAACGAGATTTCTTCTTATGATTTGATCAACGCAGGTGAGATTATCTTCTTAGAAGGTGCAGTAGAAAAATTTCAGGACAACTTAAAGAAATAAATCAATGTCACTAATTATTAAACCAATTATTTCAGAAAAAGCAAACTATCTTACAGATTTAAGAGGTGCTTATTCTTTCTTGGTTGCTCCAAAAGCAAACAAGATCCAAATTAAAGGTGCTGTAGAAGCAGCTTACGGTGTAAAAGTAGCGGACGTTAGAACGATGATTTATGCGCCTAAAGTTTCTGCTAAACATACAAAAAAAGGACTTCAAGTTGGAAAGACCAATAAATTGAAAAAAGCTGTGGTAACACTAGCTGCTGGAGAAGTTATTGATATTTTCGCAACAAATTAATTAATTATAAATAATAGTAATGTCTGTTAGAAAATTAAAACCTATCACCCCGGGACAGAGATTCAGAGTTGTTAATAACTTTGAGGAAATTACTACCAACAAACCAGAGAAATCTCTAACAGTTGGTATTAAAAAGTCAGGTGGACGTAACCAAACTGGTAAAATGACCATGCGTTACACCGGCGGTGGACACAAAAAGAAATACAGAATTATCGACTTCAAAAGAAACAAATTCGATGTTGAAGCTACGGTAAAAACTGTAGAGTACGATCCAAATAGAACTGCTTTTATCGCTTTGGTAGAGTATGCAGACGGAGAGAAAAGATATATCATCGCTCCAAACGGGATCAAAGTTGATCAGAAAATTGTTTCTGGAGAAAATGTAGAGCCAAATGTAGGTAATGCAATGAAATTGAAAAATATTCCATTGGGTACTGTAATCTCTTGTATCGAATTGAAGCCTGGTCAAGGTGCAATCTTAGCAAGAAGTGCTGGTTCTTCAGCTCAATTAACTTCTAGAGATGGAAAATATGCAATCGTTAAGTTACCTTCTGGTGAATCTAGAATGATTCTTACAGAATGTATCGCAATGGTTGGCTCTGTTTCTAACTCAGATCATCAGTTAACTGTATCAGGTAAGGCTGGTAGAAGCAGATGGTTAGGTAGAAGACCAAGAACAAGACCAGTAGTAATGAACCCAGTTGATCACCCAATGGGAGGTGGTGAAGGACGTTCTTCTGGAGGTCACCCAAGATCTAGAAACGGTATGCCGGCTAAAGGTTACAAAACTAGAAAGAAAAACAAAGTGTCTAACCGTTACATCGTATCTAAAAGAAAATAATTATGGCAAGATCACTTAAAAAAGGACCATTCATTCATCATACTTTAGATAAGAAGGTTCAGGCAAATGTAGAGTCTGGTAAGAAGACTGTAATCAAAACTTGGTCTAGAGCATCTATGATTTCTCCAGACTTTGTAGGTCAAACTATCGCTGTACACAACGGGAAATCTTTTATCCCGGTTTACGTTACAGAAAACATGGTTGGACACAAATTAGGCGAATTTTCTCCGACAAGATCTTTCAGAGGTCACGGTGGTAACAAAAATAAAGGCGGTAGATAATCATGGGATCAAGAAAAAGAGAAAGTGCATTAGCACGTAAAATAGCAAACCAAGATGTAGCAAAAGCGTTACACAACGATTGCCCATCTTCTCCAAGAAAAATGAGATTAGTTGCTGATATCATTAGAGGAGTAGAGGTAGAAAAAGCTTTATCTATTCTTAAATATTCTAAGAAAGACGCTTCTAATAAATTAGAAAAAGTATTGCTTTCTGCTATCGCAAACTGGCAGTCTAAAAACGAAGGTGCTGATATCGAAGAGGCTAACCTAATCGTTAAAGAAATATTTGTAGACAGTGCAAGACAATTGAAGAGACTAAGACCAGCACCACAAGGTAGAGGTTACAGAATCAGAAAAAGATCAAACCACATTACATTAATCTTAGGTACTAAAAATTAATTCAAGGTATGGGACAGAAGACAAATCCAATTGGTAACAGATTAGGTATCATCAGAGGATGGGATTCTAACTGGTTTGGCGGAAACGATTATGGAGACAGAATCGCGGAAGACTACAAAATCAGAAGATACCTTGAAGCAAGATTATCTAAGGGAGGTATCTCAAAAATTTATATTGAGAGAACACTTAAATTAGTAACAGTTACAATCACTACAGCAAGACCAGGTTTGATCATCGGTAAAGGTGGACAAGAGGTTGATAAATTGAAAGAAGAATTGAAGAAACTTACAGGTAAGGATATTCAAATCAATATTTTCGAAATCAAAAGACCTGAGTTAGATGCAGTTTTAGTTGCTGATAGCATTGCTAAACAAATTGAAAACCGTATCTCTTACAGAAGAGCTGTGAAAATGGCTATCGCTTCTACAATGAGAATGGGTGCAGAAGGAATCAAAGTTCAAATCTCTGGAAGATTGAACGGCGCTGAAATGGCACGTTCTGAAAACTTCAAAGAAGGAAGAATTCCTTTATCTACTTTCCGTGCAGATATCGATTATCACATCGGTGAAGCATTGACTCAATACGGTAAGTTGGGTGTTAAAGTTTGGATTATGAAAGGAGAGGTTTACGGTAAAAGAGACCTTACTCCACTTGTAGGACAACAGAAAAAAGCACCTGCTGGCGGTAGAAACGAGAGAAACGACAGAGGAGAAAGAGGAGACAGAAAACCAAGAAGAAATAATTAATAAAATTTTAGAGGATAGTTTTTAAATGACCGTTACTTTTTTAAAATCTAAATTCTAAAATCTAAAATTTAAGAAATTATGTTACAACCAAAAAGAACCAAATTCCGTAGAGTTCATAAGATGAAAATGAAGGGGATTGCTCAAAGAGGTAATCAACTTGCATACGGAACATTCGGAATCAAAGCGACTGAGGGAGCTTGGGTTACTGCAAGACAAATTGAAGCAGCTCGTATTGCTGCTACAAGATATATGAAAAGAGAAGGTCAACTATGGATCAAAATTTTCCCAGACAAACCTATTACCAAAAAACCAGCGGAAGTACGTATGGGTAAAGGTAAAGGAGCTGTAGAATATTGGGTAGCTGTAGTAAAACCTGGTAAAATAATGTTCGAACTTGGTGGTGTACCTTACGAAGTTGCAAAAGAAGCTCTTAGGCTTGCTGCTCAGAAGTTACCAATCGTTACTAAGTTCGTAGTTGCAAACGATTTCGTTAAACCTCAATAATCTCTATTAAAATGAAAAAAGCTGACATCAAGAATTTAAGCGTAGAGGATATCAACGTACAATTGGCTGAAGCTAAAGCTAACTATTCAAAATTGAAATTAGCTCACAGAATTAGCCCAGTTGAAAATCCAATTCAGATCAGAGATTTGAGAAAAACGATTGCAAGACTTAACACAGAGTTAACTAACAAACAATAATTCCTTTTTACAATGGACAGAAATTTAAGAAAAGAACGTATTGGAATAGTTTCCAGCAATAAAATGGAAAAAACTATTGTTGTTAGTGAAACTACCAGAGTAAAACATCCAATGTACGGTAAATTCGTTTTGAAAACGAAAAAATATACTGCACACGATGAGAACAATGAGTGCACAGAAGGAGATACAGTTTTAATCACTGAAACTAGACCTTTGAGCAAGAGCAAAAGATGGAGATTAGTAAGAATCATAGAAAAAGCTAAATAATGTTACAAACCGAATCAAGACTAAAAGTTGCTGATAATACAGGTGCAAAAGAAGTACTAGTGATCAGAGTTCTAGGTGGTACTAGAAGAAGATATGCTTCAGTTGGTGATAAAATCGTTGTAACTATCAAAGATTCTACACCATCAGGTAATGCAAAAAAAGGACAAGTTTCTAAAGCAGTTGTAGTAAGAACTAAAAAGGCAGTTAGAAGAAAAGATGGATCTTACATCAAATTCGAAGACAATGCTTGCGTACTTCTAAACGCTGCTGGTGAAATGAGAGGAACTCGTGTTTTCGGACCAGTTGCTCGTGAGTTGAGAGATAAAGAATATATGAAAGTAATTTCATTAGCTCCTGAAGTACTTTAATTTTAAAATTTTAAGAAAATGACAAAAGTTAAAATAAAAAGAGGAGACAATGTACTAGTTACTACTGGAAAAAATAAAGGTAGTAAAGGTGAAGTTCTTGAAGTAATCAAAAAAGAAGGTAAAGATCCAAGAGTAGTAGTTGCTGGTGTAAACATCGTGAAAAAACACGTTAAGCCATCTGCTTCTAACCCTCAAGGTGGAATTGTAGAAAAAGAAGCTTCTTTACATATCTCAAACGTAGCACTAGTTGACAAAAACGGTAAAGCTACTAAAGCAGGTTACAAAGTAGACGGAGATAAAAAAGTAAGAGTAGCTAAAACTACCGGTGAAACTTTATAATTAAATTACGATGGAATATATAGTAAGACCAAAACAACAATATAAAGAGAAAATTGTTCCTGCAATGATGGAAGAATTTGGGTACAAATCTGTTATGCAGGTTCCTAAATTGGAGAAAATCGTTGTAAGCCAAGGACTTGGTGCAGCTGTTCAAGATAAAAAAATCGTGGACTATGCTGTAGAAGAATTGACTGCTATCACTGGACAAAAAGCAGTAGGTACTCTATCTAAAAAAGATGAGGCTGCTTTCAAACTAAGAAAAGGTATGCCAATCGGAGCTAGAGTAACTCTAAGAGCTGATAAAATGTATGAATTCTTAGATAGATTAACTTCTTCTGCACTTCCAAGAATTAGAGATTTTTCTGGAATCAAAGCTGAAGGATTTGACGGAAGAGGTAATTACAACTTAGGTATTACTGAGCAGATTATCTTCCCAGAGATCGTGATTGACAAAGTGAAAAAAATCCAAGGGATGGACATCACTTTCGTAACAACTGCGAAAACTGATAAAGAAGCAAAATCATTATTAACTCACTTCGGTTTACCTTTCAAAAAGAACTAAGAGATGGCTAAAGAATCAATGAAAGCGCGTGAGCGCAAAAGAGAAGCTACTGTAGCTAAATATGCTGAAAAAAGAAAAGCTTTGAAAGAAGCTGGAGATTATGATGCATTACAGAAATTGCCTAAAAATGCTTCTCCTGTAAGATTACACAACAGATGTAAACTAACAGGAAGACCAAGAGGATACATGAGAACATTCGGTATTTCCAGAGTAACTTTCCGTGAAATGGCTAACAATGGTCTTATCCCAGGAGTTAAAAAAGCTAGTTGGTAAGCAATTAAAAAAATCGAGGCAATTAAGTTGTTGAGATACTAAAGATAGAGATGTCAGATTCTGATATCTCTATCTTCAAGTCTTTTCAATACTGGTTGTCATTAACCAATAATTTAAAACAAAGAAATGGTAACAGATCCAATTTCAGATTTCCTAACAAGAGTAAGGAACGCACAAAGCGCAGGCCACAAAGTGGTGGAAATTCCTGCATCGAAAATCAAAAAAGAGATCACTAAGATTCTTTTTGACCAAGGTTATATCTTGAACTACAAGTTCGAGGATAATGCAGTTCAAGGAGCTATCAAGATCGCTTTGAAGTATGATAAGCAAACAAACAAACCTGCTATCAAGTCTATTCAAAGAGCTTCTAGACCAGGTCTTCGTCAGTACAAAGGTTCTGAGGAACTTCCAAGAGTACTAAATGGGCTAGGTATAGCTATCATCTCTACTTCTAAAGGAGTAATGACTGATAAAAAAGCTAGACAAGAGAAAGTGGGAGGTGAAGTAATTTGCTACGTATATTAATTTTTTAAAACAAGGAAAATGTCAAGAATTGGTAAAGCAATTATAGAAGTTCCTGCTGGAGTTACAGTTACCGAGAAAGAAGGTGTTGTAACGGTTAAAGGTCCTAAAGGAGAATTATCTCAGGAGCTTACAGGAGGAATCAGCTTCTCACAAGAAGACGGTGTACTTACGTTCACTCGTCCTTCTGACTCAAAAGAACATAAAGCGCTTCACGGTTTATACAGAGCGCTTATCAACAATATGATTGTTGGTACTTCTACAGGTTTCACTAAGCAATTAGAGCTAGTAGGAGTTGGATACAGAGCATCTCACAATGGCCAAAGATTAGAATTGGCTCTTGGATTTTCTCACGGTATCGTATTGGAGCTTCCAAAAGAAGTGACTTTGGATACATTGACAGAAAAAGGGAAAAACCCGATCATTACATTATCTTCTTACGATAATCAACTTCTTGGAATGGTGGCTGCTAAGATCAGATCTTTCAGAAAACCTGAGCCTTACAAAGGAAAAGGTGTGAAATTCGTGGGCGAAATCATTAGAAGAAAAGCCGGTAAATCTGCATAAAATTTAAGAAAATGGCATTAACAAAAGTTGAAAAACGAATCAGAATCAAAAGAAGAGTAAGAGGGAAGATTTCCGGATCTGCAGAATTACCAAGATTATCTGTATTCAAAAGTAATAAAGAAATCTACGCTCAATTGGTAGATGACAAAGACGGTAAAACATTAGTATCTGCTTCTTCTAGAGAGAAAGGAGTAGACGCTAAAGGAACGAAAGTAGAAGTATCTGTAGCAGTTGGTAAAGCTATCGCAGCTAAAGCTAAAGCGGCAGGTATCGAAAGTGTTGTATTTGATAGAAATGGTTTTGTGTATCATGGTAGAGTGAAAGCTCTTGCTGACGGTGCTAGAGAAGCAGGTCTTAAATTCTAATTTTAAAAATCTAGAAAACATGGTAGATAGTAATATAGAAAGAGTTAAACCTGGAGGATTAGAATTAAAAGATCGTCTGGTTGCTGTTAACAGAGTAACTAAAGTAACCAAAGGAGGTAGGGCATTTGGATTTTCTGCAATTGTTGTTGTAGGAAACGAAGATGGTGTTATCGGTTACGGACTTGGTAAATCTAAGGAAGTTGCTTCTGCTATCGCGAAAGCTGTAGAAGATGCTAAGAAAAACTTAGTGAAAGTTCCTGTAATCAATCACACAATTCCTCACCAAACTTCTGCTAGATACGGAGGTGCTGATATCTTTTTGAGACCAGCTTCTCACGGTACAGGACTTATCGCTGGTGGTGCTGTAAGAGCGGTACTAGAGTCTGCAGGTGTACACGACGTATTGTCAAAATCCAAAGGTTCTTCTAACCCTCACAATGTTGTGAAAGCTACTTTCAACGCATTGTTGGATATCAGAAGACCAGAAGAAATTGCAAGAATGAGAGGTGTTTCTCTAAGTAAAGTGTTTAACGGTTAATCAATATAGCAATGGCAACAATCAAAGTAAAATTAGTTAGAAGTGCTATTAATCGTTCTAAAACTCAAAAAAGAACACTTGAAGCACTAGGATTTAAGAGACTTCAACAAGTTGTAGAACACGAAGCTACGCCTTCCATTTTAGGAATGATCGCTTCTGTAAGTCACTTATTAGAAGTTCAGAAATAAGAACAATAGACATAGAGAAAAGAGACTCGATTTTAGCAGTCTCTTGTCTCTTATCTTTTAATCTATAATCTCACAATACAACAATGAATTTAAATAATTTAAAACCATCAGCTGGTTCTACATTCAGCACAAAAAGAATTGGTAGAGGCCAAGGAAGCGGATACGGTGGTACTTCAACAAAAGGACATAAAGGTCAAAAGGCTAGAGCTGGTTATTCTCAGAAAATCGGTTTCGAAGGTGGACAGATGCCTTTGCAAAGAAGACTACCTAAATTTGGTTTCAAAAATATTAATAGAAAAGAGTTTAGAGCAATCAATCTTGATACTATCCAAACTTTGATCGATACTAAAAACATCACAGGTGATATCACTAGAGACGTTTTGGTAGAAAACGGTCTTGCATCTAAAAACGAATTAGTAAAAATCTTAGGAAGAGGTGATTTGAAATCTGGTGTTTCTATCTCTGCTGACAAGTTTACTAAGTCTGCTGAAGAAGCAATCAACAAAGCAGGAGGTAAAGCAATTACTCTTTAATTAATAACTAATGAAAGAATTTATACAAACACTTAAAAACATTTGGAGTCTAAAAGAGCTTAGGGATAAAATTCTCCTGACGCTTTCTTTGGTCCTTGTGTATAGATTCGCATCTTATGTTTCTCTTCCTGCTATTAACACGGCGGAAGTAGGAAACTTATTACAACATTACCAAAATCAAGGCGGGAACCAACAAGGGGCCGGCCTTTTGGGTTTATTGTCATCTTTCACAGGTGGAGCTTTTAGCCGTGCCTCTATTATGGCATTGGGAATCATGCCATATATTTCGGCATCTATTATTGTACAGTTGATGGGAATGGCTATTCCATATCTTCAAAAGTTACAGAAAGATGGTGAAAGTGGAAGAAATACTTTGAACCAAATTACCAGATGGTTGACTATCGGGGTTTGTCTTGTACAGGCACCATCATATTTGACATCTGTTACGCAATTCTTTTTACCTTATTCACAGTTTTCATCAGCATATTATGTTGATCCGGCATCTCTGATGTTCTGGTTACCAAGTATCATTATTTTGGTAGCAGGGTCTGTATTTGCAATGTGGCTAGGAGAAAAAATTACGGACAAAGGTATTGGTAATGGTATCTCTATTTTGATTATGGTGGGTATCCTTGCAGATCTTCCGACTGCATTTTACCAAGAAGTTCTAACACAGAATGGTAAAGGTGGATTAGGAAGCATCATGATTTTAGTAGAAATTGTATTCTGGTTATTGGTAATTTTATTAGCTATCATATTATCTGTAGCGGTAAGAAAAATCCCAATCCAGTATGTAAGTAGAGCTCAGGCAAGAGGTGGTGTAAGCAGAAACTTGATGGAAGGTGCTAGACAATGGATTCCATTGAAGGTGAATGCCGCTGGTGTAATGCCAATCATCTTTGCACAAGCATTAATGTTTGTTCCTGGATTACTTACGAAAGTTGATGAATCAAATACGTTTTTGGCTGGTTTCAAGAATGTTTTTAGCTGGCAATACAACGTATTGTTTGCGTTATTGATTATAATTTTCTCATTTTTCTATACAGCAATTACCATTCCTGTAAATCAGATGGCTGATGATTTGAAGCGTAATGGTGGGCTTATTCCTAAGGTTAGACCTGGAAAAGAAACGGCAGATTATTTGGATGATATTTTATCCAAAATAACTTTGCCTGGTGCAATATTTTTGTCTATCTTTGCAGTCCTTCCGGCAATAGTGCACGGAGCGTTTGTTCAGACAGATAGATTTGCTCTCTTTTTTGGGGGGACATCGTTGTTAATTATGGTTGGAGTTATCTTGGATACCGTTCAACAAATTAACACATATCTGCTGAACCATCATTATGATGGGTTGATGCAATCTAAATTATCAAGATCATCAAACCTTTAATAGAATAAATGGCTAAACAGAAACATATAGAACAAGACGGCGTGATTACGGAAGCACTTTCCAACGCGCAGTTCCGTGTAGAGCTGGAGAATGGGCATGTTTTAATTGCCCATATTTCTGGTAAAATGAGAATGCATTATATAAAACTCTTACCTGGAGACAAGGTAAGACTCGAACTCTCTCCTTATGACTTGACTAAAGGGAGAATAACTTTTAGATATTAAAATTAACAAAATGAAGGTTAGAGCATCTATCAAAAAAAGAAGTGCTGATTGCAAAATTGTACGCAGAAAAGGCGTGCTTTTCGTAATCAACAAAAAGAACCCTAAATTTAAACAAAGACAAGGTTAAGAACCAATTAAATTATGGCGAGAATTTCAGGTATTGATTTACCAAAGAACAAAAGAGGCGTTATCGGTCTTACTTACATCTACGGTGTTGGAAGAAGTACTGCTTCAGAAATTTTGAAAAACGCTGGAATCAGCGAAGACAAGAAAGTCAACGAATGGAATGACGATGAATTGGCTGCAATCAGAGGTTATATCTCAGACAACGTAAAAGTTGAAGGAGAATTGCGTTCTGAAGTGCAATTGAACATCAAGCGATTGATGGACATAGGATGCCAACGAGGAATACGTCACAGACTAGGACTACCTTTAAGAGGCCAGAGAACGAAAAACAACTCTAGAACCCGTAAAGGAAAGAGAAAAACAGTTGCTAACAAGAAAAAAGCAAGTAAATAATCGTTAGGAATTATGGCAAAACAAACTAAAGTAGTTAAAAAAAGAAAAGTAAAAGTTGAGGCTATTGGTGAAGCGCATATTCAGGCTTCTTTCAATAACATCATCATTTCTTTAACAAATAAAGCAGGAGAAGTTATCTCTTGGGCTTCTGCCGGTAAAATGGGTTTCAGAGGTTCTAAAAAGAATACTCCATTCGCAGCTCAAATGGCTGCAGAAAACTGTTCTCAAGTAGCTTTCGAAGCTGGTCTTAGAAGAGTTAAGGTGTTTGTAAAAGGTCCAGGTGCTGGTAGAGAGTCTGCAATCAGAACTTTACACAATTCTGGAATCGAAGTAAGTGAAATCGTTGACGTGACGCCTATGCCTCACAACGGTTGTAGACCACCTAAAAGAAGAAGAGTTTAATTTTTAGAATTTACCCATTATGGCAAGATATATTGGACCTAAAACAAAAATTGCTAGAAAATTTGGTCAGGCAATTTACGGAGACGATAAAAACTTCGAAAGAAGAAAAAATCAACCACCAGGACAACACGGTCCTAACAAAAGAAGAGGTGCGAAAAAATCAGAATACGCTACTCAGCTAGCTGAAAAGCAAAAAGCTAAGTACACTTATGGTATTCTAGAAAAGCAATTCGCTAACCTTTTTGATAAAGCTCATAGAAGCAAAGGTGTAACAGGTGAAGTTCTTTTACAACTTTGTGAGTCAAGATTGGATAACGTTGTTTACAGACTAGGTTTTGCTAAAACAAGAGCTGCTGCTAGACAATTGGTTTCTCACAGACACATCACTGTGAACGGAGAACTAGTTAACATCCCTTCTTATTTGCTAAAAGCTGGTGACGAGATTGCAGTGAGAGAGAAATCAAAATCTCTTGAAGTAATTTCTAACGCTTTAGCATACAAAGCAAATTATGAGTGGTTACAATTCAATGACGAGAAAAAAACTGGTACTTTCACAAGTGCACCTGAGAGAATTCAGATTCCTGAAGATATCAAAGAACAGTTGATCGTCGAATTATACTCTAAATAATAATTTTTTCAAATTTTTGCTCAACCAGACTATGGCAATTTTAACATTTATAAAACCCGATAAAGTAATCCTGTTAAATTCAACTGATTTTAAAGGACAATTCGAATTCAGACCTTTGGAACCAGGTTTCGGGCTTACTATCGGTAATGCATTGAGAAGAGTTTTACTTTCTTCTCTGGAAGGATATGCTATTTCATCTATCAAAATAGAAGGCGTAGAGCACGAGTTTTCAACTATACCAGGAGTGATTGAAGATGTTACGGAAATCATTCTTAATCTTAAACAACTTCGTCTAAAAGCTAAGACAGAAAACCCAGGAACTGAGCAGGTAACTGCAAAAATCTCTGGTAAAAATGTAGTTACAGCTGGAGATCTAGGAGAGTCAATTGTAAATTTTGAAGTTCTTAATCCAGATTTGTTAATTGCTACTTTGGCTGAGGATGTTACGTTTGAGATTACTTTCAACGTAGAAAAAGGAAGAGGATATGTTCCGAGTGATCAGAACAAATCAAACAATGCTCCTGTTGGGACTATTGCTATTGACTCTATCTTTACACCTATCAAGAAAGTACAGTACAGTATCGAAAATTATCGTGTAGAGCAAAAAACAGACTACGAAAAATTGGTATTGGATATCGAAACTGATGGATCTATCACGCCTCAGAATGCTTTAACAGAAGCTTCTAAGATTTTGATTTATCACTTCATGTTGTTCTCAGATGAGAGAATCACTCTAGAGACGGAGGCTGTAAAAGCTTCTATCCAATATGACGAAGAAACACTTCACACAAGACAACTTCTTAAGTCAAAACTAGCAGATATGGATCTTTCTGTAAGAGCCCTTAACTGTTTGAAAGCGGCTGAAGTAGAAACTCTTGGAGAGCTTGTTTCTTTCAGTAAGTCTGATTTGATGAAATTCAGAAATTTTGGTAAAAAATCTTTAACAGAACTTGAAGAATTGGTTCACTCAAAAGGACTAAATTTCGGGTTTGATGTTGCAAAATATAAGTTAGACGCTGATAAATAATCCTTAAAATGAGACACGGTAAAAAAATAAATCACTTAGGTAGAACAGCTCCGCATAGAAAAGCAATGCTTTCTAACATGGCTTGTTCACTAATTGAACATAAAAGAATCAACACTACTGTTGCTAAAGCTAAAGCTTTAAGAGTTTACGTGGAACCAATCCTTACTAAAGCTAAAGAAGATACAACGCACAATAGAAGAACAGTTTTCTCTTACCTACAAAGTAAAGAAGCTGTTACTGAATTGTTCAGAACTGTAGCTCCAAAAATCGCTGAAAGAAATGGTGGTTACACAAGAATCATTAAAACTGGCTTCAGAGCTGGTGATTCTGCTGATATGGCAATGATTGAATTGGTAGATTTCAACGATATCTACAATCCAAATGCAGAAGAGAAGAAAACAACTAGAAGAAGTAGAAGATCTACTGCTGCGCCTAAGGCTGCTGCAACTGTTGAAGCTACAGAAGCTAAAGTTGAAGAAACTCCTGCTGCTGAAACTGCTACAGAAGAAAAAACTGAAGAATAAGAATTCTAAGTTTTTAAATATAAAACCACCTCACTTCGAGGTGGTTTTTTTGTGCATACTGGTTTCAAAAGTTTATTTTTGTAAATATATACAACCTTAAAATATTATTAATGAAAGTAAACTGCAGAGATTTTCTCAAGATCTTATCTGTCGTTATCTTACTGTTTGGATTCTCTCCAACAGTAGATGCACAAAATCTTAAAAATGACATTGTCAAATCTCCGGACGGAAGCATTACATTAGAATTTGGGACCAATCAAGGTAAAGTGTTTTACAAAGTTTCCAAGGATGGGAAATCTATTCTGAATGATTCTTATCTCGGCTTTGAATTGAAAGAAAGTTCTCTTAAAGATAATTTTTCAGTCAAGAACATCTCTCACTCTAAGTTTGATGAAACCTGGCAGCAACCTTGGGGCGAAGAAATTGATGTGAGAAATCATTACAATGAAATGAAAGTCTCTGTCAAAGAAAACTCAAAATTAGCAAGAGAGTTTGTTATTAATTTCAGAGTGTTTGATGATGGATTTGGTTTCAGATACGAGTTTCCAAAGCAAAAAAATCTGAAGGAATTTGTCATTATGGATGAGCTGACAGAATTTAATTTTGCTGATGACCATAAAACCTGGTCGATTCCTTACAATACAGAATTCTACGAAGGTTTGTTCAAGTCCAATCCTATTTCCAAATTGGATACTGTTGCAACACCTTTGACAATGGAAACCAAGAGTGGACTATTCTTAACTGTTCATCAAGCAAATTTAACCGATTATGCAATGATGAATCTTGCCGGAGATAAAACCTCAACCAAACTGAAAGCATATCTCACACCGTGGGCAACCGGAGAAAAAGTTTTTGCAAAAGCACCTTCAGTTACACCTTGGAAAACAATGATTATTGCGAAATCTGCCGGTGATCTGATGCTTTCAAGATTAATGTTAAACCTTAATGAACCAAATAAATTAGGTGATGTTTCCTGGATTAAACCAGGAAGATATATCGGAATCTGGTGGGCCATCCATATGGAAAAGTACACTTGGAAAGCGGGACCAAACCACGGTGCGAAAACTGAAAACGTCTTGAGATATATCGATTTTGCAGCTAAGCACAATTTTTCCGGAGTTTTAGTGGAAGGCTGGAACAAAGGTTGGGAAGATTGGAAAGACTTCAAATTCTCTGAACCTTATCCGGACTTTGATATCAAGAAAATAACGGATTATGCTAAGTCCAAAAATGTGACGTTAATTGGTCACCACGAAACTGCTGGTAATACTGTTAATTACGAAAGCCAAATGAGTGATGCATTTGCTTACTACAAGAAATATGGTGTTGATGTCGTGAAAACCGGTTACGTTGGTGGAAAACTAGATGGTAAACAACCTCACAGCAGTCAGTACGGTGTTCGTCATTACAGAAAAGTCATTGAGGAAGCAGCTAAGCACAAAATTATGATTGATAATCACGAACCTGTTATGCCAACTGGTTTGCAAAGAACTTTACCTAATCTAATGACGCAGGAAGGTGTTCGCGGACAAGAATGGGATGCTTGGTCAAAAGATGGAGGTAACCCTCCGGAACATACGACGATTATTCCTTTCACAAGAGGTTTGGCTGGTCCGATTGATTTCACGCCAGGGACTTTCAATTTCACTAATCCTGTGTTGCCGAATACAAAAGTGCACACGACTTTGGCTAAGCAATTGGCTTTGTCTGTTGTCATTTACAGTCCGTTGCAGATGGCGTCTGATATGATTGAAAACTATGAAAACAATCCAGCTTTTGAATTCATCACAAATTGTCCTACGGATTGGAGCAAAACTGTAGTTCCTGATGCAAAAATTGGTGATTTTGTAACCATTGCAAGAAAAGATAAAGCGTCTGAAAATTGGTTCTTAGGGAGCATTACCAACAAAGATGCAAGAACCGTAAAACTAGATTTGAAGTTTTTAGATGCTGGTAAGAAATATAAAGCGAAGATTTTCCGAGACGGAAAAGGTGCAGATTATGAAAAGAATCCTTATCCAGTTATCATCGAAGAAAAAGAAGTAGACAGCAAAACTATTCTGTCCGTTGATTTAGCAAGAAGTGGAGGAGTAGCTATTATTTTTACTAAGCTTTAATCTAATTCAGAAGCCACCGCAGGTTTAAAAAAACGCAAATACATTTTATATGAAAGATACGTGCGTTTTTGAGATACTCCTCAAATGGGCTATCCATCGGGCCTGCCGAAGGTCGTTTTTTCGATTAAAATATCAACGAAAATTAATAAAAGAGAGTAAGATTTCCTTGCTCTCTTTTGTTTTTCTCATCAATAAAACCATTAATTTTACGTTTTTAAATTTTATTAAAAACATTTATGAGTCTAATTCGAAAATTCGCATCCACATATTTTTTACTGGTAAGTTTCATTGCATTTTCTCAAGCAGAAAATCCGATTTATACCTTACCAAAAATCAAATCTAATATCACACTTCCCGTTTCGCTCCCAATTTCAGAGATCAATAATCTCATCAATCAGTCTGTAAAAGGCGTTTTGTATGAAGATCAATCTTATGCTGATAACAATAATGATCAGTTCAAAGTAAAAGTAGAAAAACAAGGGAATATCGCGATAAAAGCTTTGACGAATAACAGATTAATGATTTCTGTTCCTTTGAAAATATGGGCGGAAAAAGGTTACGGAACTCTTGGAGTTTATTTATACAAAGACACGAATTTTAATTTGATAATGAATTTCATTACCAGTTTGACGGCAACGGCAGATTGGAAACTCGATACAAAAACAACGACTGCTGGTTTTGTGTGGACTCAGAAGCCGGTTTTAGATTATGGCAAAGTAAAAATCCCTATTGCATCTTTTATTGAGTCCACATTGAAAGAGCAGCAAGGAAAGTTTACCACAATTATTGATCAGCAGATTAAAACGAAATTCAATCTTCAGCCTTATTTGTTGATGGCTTGGAATCAGTTTTCAAAACCGATTAATGTTTCTGAGGAATATAATACTTGGTTAAAGATTTCGCCACAAAATACCTATATGGCGCCACTCCAGGTCTTTCAGGACAAAATCAAAACGACGATTGGAATTGATTTGTATTCGGAAACTTATGTCGGGCAAATTCCTTTGGCGACAAGAGATGCGGTTTCTGTTCCGAATTTCATTTTAAACCCCAATCTTCAGAATATCTTCAATCTACAGACGACTGCCAATATCAGTTTTGATGAAGCAACAAGGCTGGCAAAGCAACAATTCCAGGATAAAGAATTTGCAATGAGCAGCGAAGACAAAAAGGTGAAGATTACCGATATCTCCGTTTATCAGGAAAAAGAAAATATCGTAATCGAAGCGCATACAACCGGCGAAGTGAACGGAACTGCTTTCATCAAAGGAAAACCTTTTTACAGCGCAGATGAGCATAAAATAAAACTGAAAGTCACAGATTTTAAACTTAAAACAAAAAACTTTTTCCAAAAAGCTTTGACTGTTTTGTTCGAAGGCAAAATCAGAAGAATGATTGAAAAAGATTATGGTATTCCGCTTCTTGATATCGAAAATACTTCCAGAAAAAGTCTCACGGAAAACTTCAATAAAGAATATGTAAAAGGCATCAAATTACAAGGACAAGTTCTCGACTTGAAACCAACTCAATTCCTTTTATCTGAAAAATATATTACGATTGTTATCGACACCAAGGCGCAATTGCAAATGAATGTTTCGGGGTTGAGTTTTTAATAACGTTTGTTAGTTTTCTTTGTGTTTTATTGATTAATATGCTGTAGATATTGTATATATTTGTCAGCAATTAAATTTAATATGAAGAAAACTTTTACTCTGGCACTTGCTTTAGCTTATGTCTGCGGATTTTCCCAAGAATCCAAAGAATTGGCTCAACTTAAAAAGCAAACCAATGCCAACGTTACAATCAGTAACAGCACCTCAAACCCTAATTTTATTCTTTTCAACGATTCCAAAGCGCTTCAGCTGAAATCTTCTGGGGCAAAAGCAAAAGCTGCAGAATTCCTTGCCAACAACTTCAAAGCTTTCAATTTGAAGTCGGCAAATGATTTGGTTTTTGTAGAAGAAACGACCGACAATTACGGTTTGAAGAATGTAATTTATATGCAGCAACATCAAGGTGTGCCTGTTTATGATGGTGTTCTTAAATTCCATTTTAATGGCAAAGAAGAATTAACATCTATTAATGGTAATGCATTATCTAATATCAAAGTTAGTTCTACACCTGATATTTCTTTGGTAGAAGCTGAAAGTATTGCAAAAGATATTGTGTCTAAGCAAGATCTGAATCAATCCAATACACCTTTAGAAGCTTTGAAAACCAAGCTTTTGATTTTTCCAAAAAATCTTGCTCAAGGCGGTATTGTAACACCATATTTGGCATACGAAATTGAGGTTACGAACAAAAAAGATGTGAGAGAATTTCTTTTCATCAATGCTCATACAGGCGAATTGGTAGAGCAGTTTACTGGAATTCACCCTATCGATAGGAAACTTTATGAAACCAATACCAATTCTTCTAATCTGAAGTGGAAAGAAGGAGATGCTCTTCCTGGAACACTCAGCAGCTGGCAGCAAAATGAGGTTATAACATCTGAACACGTTTATAATTTCTTCAAAAATGCTTTTGGATATGTTTCTTATGATGCAGCAGATCACACGATGATTACTGTCAATAACGATCCTACGATATCTTGTCCTAACGCAAGATGGAACGGAACTTACGCTGGATATTGTGACGGAACTGCAACGGATGATGTGATTGCACACGAATGGGGACACGCTTATACTGAATATACAAGTGGATTGATTTACCAATATCAGTCAGGCGCATTAAATGAGTCTTACTCCGATGTTTGGGGAGAAACCATTGATTTGTTTAATAATTATATGGACGAAGGTGAGAATCTTAGTGTAAGAACTACTGCTTCTTGCTCAGGCTCTCTTCGTTGGAAAATGGGAGAAGATGCGACATCTTTTGGTGGAGCTATCCGCGATATGTGGAATCCCAATTGTAATAGTCAACCTGCAAAAGTGTTGGATGCAAACTACTATTACTGTGGATCGGCAGATAATGGAGGGGTACATACCAACTCAGGACCTACCAATCACTTGTATGCGCTTCTTGTAGATGGTGGAACTTACAATGGTTATACAATCACAGGAATCGGGTTTGTGAAAGCAGCTCATCTCTGGTGGAGAGCTCAGAAGAATTATTTGACGGCAACAAGTGATTTTGCCAATTTTGCAGATGCATTAGAAGCTTCTGTTAATGACTTGATAGGCGTTAATTTGCAAGGATTGTCTACTACAACTACTCCTGCAGGTTTAAGCGGACAGTCATTCACTTCTGCAGATATTCAAAATATTAAGAACGGAATTCTTGCTGTACAATTGAGATCTTCTCCGGCTACTCAATGTAATTATCAGCCTCTTTTGAAACCTGTTCCAGATCTTTGCGCTGTGGCAACTTCTAATCCTTTGTTCAAAGAAGATTGGGAAAATGGATTAGGAAACTGGACAGTCACAAATATTCCTACAAAAGCATCGACTTGGGAAGCCAGAGACTGGACAGTAAAAAGTGATTTGCCGAAAAATAGAGCAGGTAAAGCAATTTTCGCAGTTGATCCAATCAATGGAGATTGTGCATCTAATCTACAAAACGGAATTCTACGTCTGGAAAGTCCAACAATTACCATTCCGACCTTCTCAACTGGGAAATATGAAATGGCTTTCAATCATTATGTAGCAACAGAATCTACCTGGGACGGTGGAAACATTAAGTATAGCTTGAACGGTGGAAACTGGACACTTCTTCCAATAACTGCTTTCACACAGAATGGTTACAACAGTGTCTTAGACGGAACTTCTCAAAGTGATAATCCACTGAAAGGGCAAAGAGCGTTCACAGGAACAGATGGTGGTTCTCTTGGTGGAAGTTGGGGACAAAGTGTGATTGATCTTTCTAAAATCGGTGTTGTTTCCGGCTCTAATATCAAATTTAGATTTGAACTGGGAACAGATGGCTGCAACGGGATCGAAGGCTGGTACTTAGACGAAATCTACGTTTATAACTGTAGTTCTCTACTTGCGGTAGAAGATGCTCAGAAACAAAACTCAATCAGTGTTTATCCTAACCCGACTTCAGGATTTGTAACGATTCAGAATAAGAATAATTCTAACCTGAAGAATGTTGAGATTTATAATGTTGCAGGACAATTGGTTCAAAGATTCAATGTGAGCAATGCAAAAAATGCTTCTCTGGATATGAGTCAATTAACGAATGGAACTTATGTTCTGAAAGTAGTTTCTGAAACAGAAAGTAATTCTGTAAAAGTTATTAAGAAATAATTTTTCGATTATTAATCATAAAAAAAGCTTCTGAATTTTCAGAAGCTTTTTTATTTCTAATATGAAATTGATTAATATTTAATAGCCGTTTCAAGAGATAATTCCATCATTGTTCTCAATGCTTTTTCTCTTTGGTCAGCAGAGATTTGCTCATGTGTTGGGATGATGTCAGAAACAGTTAAAATCGTTGCTGCATTTTTGCCAAGATGTTTTGCGTTAGCAAAAAGCGCAAAAGCTTCCATTTCTACTGCAGGACAATTGTGTCTCACTGCAATTTCCGGAACAGCAGGATCTTCTCTGTAGAAGATATCGCTGGAGTGGATGTTTGTTGCTTTCGCTTCAAGACCTAATTCTTTTGCCGTTTCATTGATTTTATCAAAAGCACTTCCTTGGTTAGAAATGGCATCTTCTTCTATTCCCCAAGCAAATTTGGCATAAGTACTTTCACTTGCTGCATTTTCTACATTCAGGATGTCGAATAACTTCAAATCTGTGGAATAAGCACCACAAGTTCCGATTCTGATAATAGTTTCAACCTCATATTCTGTAAATAATTCGAAAGAATATATCCCGATACTTGGGAATCCCATTCCGCTTGCGCCAACAGTAATTTCTTTACCTTTATAATTTCCTGTGTAGAAATAGATATTTCTTGTTTGACTTACCAGTTTGGCGTCGGTCAAAAAGTTATCAGCAATATATTTTGCTCTAAGTGGATCGCCGGGCATCAAAACCGTCTTTGCGATTTCTCCTTTTTTAGCACTAATGTGAACACTCATTTTTATGAATTTTTTTAAGACCGTGAATATAAAATTTATAATCCGATTACTGAAATTGATTCTGAAATAAAATTCACAAGCTTGATTAATTTATTTATATCTTTCAATAATTCCTGACAGATAGGTTTTGTACTTTTCACTCACCGGGATTCTTTCGTTGCCAATAGTTAAGCTGTTTTTGCCCACACTTTGCAAATGTTGAAGTGAAATAATATGCGAATTATGGACTCGGATGAAATTATCAAAATTCATCTTTTCCATGATTGATTTCATTGTTTGATGTACAATCAGTTTTCTGTTATGAGTATAAATCACAATGTAATCTTTCAGCGCATTGATTCTCATAATTTCATCCAGATTCAGTTTCACATCTTCATTATTGGATCTTACGAAGATGAAAGATTCTTTCAAAGCATTACTCGTTTCCTGCAGGATTCTTTTGTTATTATAAAGATTAAAACACTTGTAAGTCGCCTTCAGAAATCTCTCGAAAGAAAAAGGCTTCAGAAGATAATCAATCACATCCATCTCAAAACCTTGGATGGCGCAATTGTCATAAGCCGTTGTAATAATCACATTTGGGAGTTTGTTAAAGCTTTTCAGAAATTCTAGTCCGGAAATGTTCGGAAGATTGATATCCAAAAAAATCAAATCAACAGTGTTATTTTGCAACACATTGATGGTTTCTTGGATGTCGTAACAATTCGCTACAAGATTCAGAAAAGGGATTCTGGAGATATATTCCTCAATCACGTGATGAGCCAATTCTTCATCATCTACTATTATACAATTCATATTTAATTTAATTGAAGTTTTAAACTGATTTTGTACTCGGAGCCATTATCATCAATATCCAATTGATATTTTTCAGGATAAAGCAAATCGAGTTTCATTTTTGTATTCTTGATACCAAGCTGATTATTATCTGTTCTGTCACTCGGTTTGTTCTCGTAGAAATTTTTGACATTGAAGTCCAAAATGTGATCTTTCAAATAAACTTTGATATCAACAGGACCTTTTCCAAAATCTGCATATTTGAAAGCATTTTCTATGAAAGTCAGAAGCAATAAAGGTTCAATTTTATAAGCCTCGAAGTTGCCATAGAATTGCCAATTGATATTATTGAATTTGTTAAACCGAATCGACTGAATTTCGATGTATTTTTTGATATTGATGATTTCGTCATTCAGATTATTTTTCTGCCCGTTTTTATCATTCAGAACATAACGCATAATATCAGATAAAACCAAAATCACTCTCGGAGTATCCTTGGATTGCGTAATTGATAGAGAATAAATACTGTTCAACGCATTGAAGAAAAAATGAGGATTGATTTGTTCTCTCAGGATCTTCAGTTCGCTGGATTGTCTTTCAAATTCCAAAGCTTTTATCATTTTCTGATTTTCCATCCATTTGTCAACAAAGAATAATAATGTGCTGAAAATGATTGAAAACAATCCGATTTTGAAAAAGATGTCGTGGAGATTCAGTCTTTTATGCATCATTCTTTCCGGTCTTGGGAAACCTTTTGGCGGAAAAGGCGGACGATGCATTGGTGGAAAAAATAAAATAGTCAATCCAATGTATATCACAAAAAACAAAATCACGATGATAAAAATGGTCTTTGGTTCTTGTTTGATAATATAAGGCAATGACCAATAATAATTGAGATAAAATAAAAAAATGGCTGCCACAAAAATCTGCAGATTGATTAGAAACAGAAAATTCCCAAAGACAGAATAATCCATTATCAATTTGAAAACGATAAGAATTATCCAGATAATCCAATGATAGATGTAGGTCGTTTGTAAGCGTTTCAGAAACGTTTTCATAACAAGTATTTAAATTCTTTTTTTAACCGCAAAATTCCTCCAATATCAGAATTGAAGGAATTATTGCTTAGTGAAATTTTTGGATTTCGTATTCAATCTTCATTGAGTCCAGTTCATCTACCGAAATCCGAGGAATGGATGAGTTTTCTATTTTTTGTACCACAAGACTGGCGGTTTTCATAGCCTGTAAGCTGTCTTTGAAAACCTGTTCGCCAGCTATTGCCGGTATATAAGGCTGATCTATAAAGGTTTTCTTGTTTTTGATGATTTGATAACCATAACCTGCCTTTTGTTGAGTGATTTTGATGTCAATTGGATTGCTTTTTTTCTGACATGTTATTAAACATATTCCGGAAAAAAGCATCGATTTCCACAAAGTTTTAGTCATCATCGTTTTGTGTTTCGTTTGGATGTAGAACCCAGATATCATCAAAGTAAGAAGAGCCGCTGTTGCCTGTCAAAACATAACCATAAGTTCCGAATGAGAATGCACAAGCACTTTCTCTGGAAGAACCTTCGAAGGCTGATCTTTCTGTCCAATCGTCTGTAGAAGGATTATATTCCCAAGTGGAGCTGGTAACACCACTTACAGAACCTGTGGAAACATAGCCCAATCCGTTAGCTGAAAAAGCTGCAGTAGAAGCTCTGTTTTGAGTGTCATCATCGTTGCTCGTGTCTGCTTTTCTAGTCCAGGTTTCTGCCGATGGATCAAATGCCCAGAAATCTGCAACAAGACTGTTGTTATTGGTTCCGAATCCTACGTAAGCAATCCCGTTAATAACGAAAGCTGCCCCGTCTCTTCTTTTAGATCCTCCTAAACTTACAATGCTGCTCCAGCTGGATGTTGCCTCGTCATATTTATAAAAATCTTTCAACTCACTTCCATCGTATCCTGTTCCTACAAAACCTTTACTTCCTACTCCAAAAGCTAAAGCTGCGTATCGACCAGTTCCAGGAAAATCTGCAATCTGCGCCCAAGAATTAGAAGAAGGATCGTATTTGTAAAAATCACTTAACTTGTTGAGACCATCGTATCCTGTCCCTACATAGCCATAAGAAGTGGTTGCGAAACCAACTGCAGAACTTCTTTTCACACCAGGGAAATCTGCTTTCTGAGTCCAGGAATTAGCATCCGGATTGTAGCTCCACAGATCATTATAATAATATTCGCCATCGTAACCTCCGGTTAAATATCCTTTGCCATTTACCACAAACGCAGAAGCATTGGAACGTGGTTTACCGTCTAAATCTGAAACCCTTACCCAATTTCCTACCAACTCATCATCATCATCATTTTTGCAACTTGATAATAAAAATATCCCTGCAAGAGCAAGGATTAAAACCGAAAGTCTTTTGTCCATTCTTATTTTTTGATGCAAATGAATTTCATTCTCAGGATATTTGAAAATTTTTTAGACGAACGTGCATTTTTTATCGTTAAACTCATTTATTGTTTCGATGCTTTTTGAATTTTAATTTAAAATCAAATTGGTCTATATAAAATCACGACTTGTCGAAAACTAACAGTGAAAGGAAGAAAAAATTTTAGCCCTAGCTTGCACGCCCGTATGTTTACAGAAAAAAATGTACAAATATGTCTTGTTGTGTGTTACAATTCTCCTTCTCTATTCCTGTGAAAGAGAAAGTAACACTTATGAAGTAGGAAACTCCTTGGTGTCTGCCCAGTCCAAAGTAGTTATGATAGATACGCTCACGCTGAAAATGTCAACTATAATGAAGGATTCTGTGATTACATCAGGGAAAAGCGCAATGTTGGTGGGGAATATCAAAGATAATACATTTGGAAAAGTAACGTCTGCTTCTCTTTTTGAACTCACGCCGTCCAGTTATTCTTTGGCGACAACGACCAATGTTGTTTTTGATTCTATAGTAATGTATCTAACGAATAATGATTTCTATTATGGAGATACGCTCAAAACCTTCAAGATGGATGTTCATCCGTTGGAGAATAGAATCAAACTTAATAATGGTTATCTTTATAATAACAGTTATTTCAAATATTCCTCTACTTCAATAGGAAGTGCAGAATTTCTTCCAAGACCTAATACAGACAGTAGTTTTGTTAAGATCAGGTTGGATCAATCTTACGGTCTTGGAATCTTTAATCTATTAAAAAGTAAGGATGCAAGCAGCCAGGAATATTTTCTTAATTTTTATAAAGGTTTAGCATTGGTTCCGTCTTCTGATAATAATGCAATGCTGCGTTTTGGGATTAATTCTTCTTATCAGGTTCAGATTAGTAAAACAACTAAAGAAAAAGTATCAAATACAGTCAGACTATATTATCATACAGCTTCAGTTAACGGAACAGAAGAAGTAAAATATACATTAGATATCAATCCGAGTACATCTTATTCCTACAACAAAATCCAAAGTGATTTTTCAGGTTCAGAATTGGCTAATCTAAGTCCTATAAATCCCATCGAAGCTAAAAATCTGGGAAATAAAACTTATCTGATGGCAGGAATTGGTGTTTATACTAAAGTTGAGATTCCTTATCTGAAAAGTCTGAAAAGCCTTTATAACAATTATAAAATTATCAGTGCCAATCTTGCTTTGAGTCCTGTTGCTGGATATTATTCTAAAAATTTTTATAACCCGAGCCCACTTTATTATTACCTCGGAGATAAAAAGAATAATATAGCTTCCACTTTTTTACAAACTGATGGAACTACAGAAATTCAAGTTAGCCTATCCGATGAAAGTGAGTTTCAAAATGATTATGGTTATAGTTTGGATATGCTCAGTTATGTCAATAATATCCTGTCAGAAACTTCAGATTCCAATTATAATGTTCTGATTTATCCATCTTCTTATCTGGATGTCCTCTCTGGTAAAGTCGTGTTTGGAAGCCAAAAGAACAATACCAATCCGGCAAAACTTAAACTTTATATGTTAGGTTATTAATTCAGAATTTTATGAATCAGAATATTAAAATATTGATGTTTCTTGCAATTATTGTTATGCAAAAAGCATTGGCACAAGAATCTTCTCCCTATTCTTATTTCGGCATTGGAACGATGAATAATGTAGATAATGCAAGGAATATTGCTTTAGGAAATACGGGTATTGCTTTAGAATCACCAGATTATATTAATTCAAAAAATCCGGCATCTATTACAACAATAGGGATGCAGAATGTGATTTTTGATGTCAGCGGTTTACTGAAAAGTAATACGATTTCCAGTAATCAAGGAAAAGACAGAAGAATTAACGGAAATTTTACCAATCTTGGTTTGGCTATGAGGATTAGCAATAGATTTTCTGTAGGAGCAGGTGTCCAGCCATCTACTTCTACAGAATATAAATTTGTTTCTACAATCCCAGTAGAAGGAACTTCTGGTACTTATCCCATTACTTATGAAGGAAGTGGCGGAATTACCAATCTCGGTGTTACTTTAGGTTATAAGATTGATAACAACTGGAGTATTGGAGGGAAAGCGAAGAATAATTTTGGAACTATTATCCGCAAAGAAATCATTACTACCAATTCTGAACTCGAAATTAGTCGGAATATAAGATATACTGGCTTTAGTTATGGTTTGGGAACTCAATTCAATAAATATTTTCAAAAAGAAAGACTTCAGTTGACTTTGGGAGCTATCATTAATTTCAAAAGTAATTTAAATGCAAAAGGAGAAGCTGTTTATACAGAAAACAGAGATTATAACAATAGTATCACAACAAAGTTAACTTCAAAAGATTCTACACTTCCTCTAGAAATGGGAGTTGGAGTAAGTATTTTGAAAAACGACAGATATAGATTCAGTTTTGATTTTACGCAGAGCAATTGGAATGAAGTTAAAAACACAGTTACAAACGAAAAATACTACAGGCAGCAAGTCTATGGTTTAGGTTTTGAGCTTCTTCCGCAAAGAAAAAACAGTCAGATTCTTTCAGAGAATTTAATTTATCGAGTTGGACTCAATTACGACACAGGGTATTTTAAAGTTAATAACCGTGAAATCAATAAAATGGAAGCAATGGTTGGATTAGGAATTCCGATGAACAAAATCATTTTGAATGTAGGATATGGCTATGGCAAACGAGGCATTTTTACTAATGCAGCCATAAAAGAGAATTATCATAGTTTAAATCTTAGTATAGATTTTCTAGACAAATGGTTTGCGAAAAGATATATTAATTAAGACAAGATATATCCATTTAAAAACAAAAACTCCATTGTAATCAATGGAGTTTTTGTTTGCCAATAGTGCTTTAATCTTTTAGACCTGTTTTTTTAAAGATAAAAACAGCACAGACAATTTGAAAATTAATTTATCAATACAATATCTTCTTCTGAAATACAACATTGATGTGGAATGAATGCCGCAAAAGAGTACTTATTTTGGCTTGTTTTTTATGAACTCAAAAATGTTATTTTACAAATTAAGAATATTGTAAATCAGAATTTTATTGAATTTTAGTGTAGAATTATATCAGAAAAAATTCTATACTTTTTTCGCATAAGGAAATTCATAATTATATTTTTGAGAGACAAATCAGTGCTAACACGGCATAATAAAAATATAATTAAAGAAATTATCTATGAGTCTGCGACCTCTCTTTCCTATGAAATATAATGTTTTTTCTTGGGCAAGACAGCCTCACCAACCAAAATTAGGACTCAAATTTTCCCTCTTTTTCTTCTTCGTTTTTCTTTCATTTTTTACAACCAAAGCCCAAAGTATAAGTCCAGAAAATAGAGATTGCATTAAGTTAATATGTAAGACTTTTTCTATCATTAATTATAAAAGTGAATTGGGTAGTGAAGCTTTGAAGGAACTCACAAATATTTCAAAATTTGATCATAATAGCAGTATAAAAAAAGTAACTGTCCAAATTCCGACTCAGCAGATTATAAAAGATAATGACACGAACTCAAAAAAGACAATCACAAAATTAGTTTACACTGCAATAGGGATTCTTGCGTTGGGGGCAATTTTATTTTTTATTTATCGTAAAAGGAACAATTCTTTATTACATACAAAATACAAAGGTCTTTTAGATAAAATTCAGATTCAACAAAAAACTGAAATTCCAGATCTATCAGACGTTCAGGATGAAAATATTCCAAAAGAACAATCCAGTAATATTGCAGATGAGACTTTTAATGCAATTTTAAAAAAGATAATCAAGTTTGAAAATTCTGATAAATATCTAAAGAAAGATATCAACCTAACTTGGCTTTCCAACCATTTGAATACAAATACCAAATATTTATCAGAAGTTATAAAAGTCCATCGAAATAAAAGCTTCAATAACTATATCAATGGGCTTAGAATAGAGTATATCACCAGACAATTGTACGAAAATCCAGTTTACAGAGAATATAAAATCACTTATCTCGCCGAAGAATGCGGCTATGCGTCGCCGCAGGTTTTTGTGATTGCGTTTAAAAGGGAAACGGGCGTTACGCCATCTTATTTTATAGAGCAATTGAAAGATCAGTCAAACGAAAATTATCAGGAATCGATATCATAAAAAAACACTCTTCGTTGGAAGATTGTTTTTTTTGTGGAGTTGGAGGAATATGAACTATATTTCAGTGGCGATTTTCCCAGAATGCGAATTGAAATTATTGGTCAATTTCAGTAGGTTTTCAATCTTGATAAACAGTGTTCGTAGTTCTATTTAGCATAAACTTTTTAAGGTTATAAAAGAATTTCAGTAGCTTACTTTCTAAAATTTTTACAAGCAAAAATATTATGCCTGATGCGTAAAGGCTTTTTTTTTAAATATTGTGATGCTGACAAATGTTTTCCTGACTTCTCAAATGATGGTTTCACGATAATAGGTCAAATTCAATTTATATCAGCTAAGAATTATATTAAGTTCATCATTCTCCAAATGTATGTATGTATGTATGTATGTATGTATGTATGTATGTATGTATGTATGTATGTATGTTAGAGAACATATTAATTTTATATCTTTTTTGAAATCGAGGGAAAAAAAATTAAAGATTATTTGGGCCAATTCTTAAACAATAAATTGGAGGTAACTGGCGTGGAGAAAGAAATGTTTTATCGTATTACCTTGTGATAATATAATGTTCATAAAACATTATTTATGTTAAATTAACATTAATAGTTTGTAATAATTCAAGTATTATATAAGAAAATTGAATTTATCAAAATTCTTTATTAACTTTAACACAAATAATTAACCAATATGAAAACTTTTTTAACAGCATTTTTACTGTGGACATTCCATTTTAATTGTACAGCTCAATGGGTAGAACTGAATGTGGGTAACGTGAGTGCAACGTTTACGGATGTTTATGCCATAACACCAGATATTGTGGTGGTTGTAGGCTCCAATGGAACTATTCTCAAAACGACGGACGGTGGCACAACGTGGCAACAGAAAACCTCTGGGACTAACCGATATTTACAAAAGATTCGTTTCTCTAATTCCAATATAGGATATATCATTGGCGACCAGGGGACTCTCTTAAAAACAACAGATGGAGGCGAAAGCTGGACTTCTATTAACACAGGTTACTCAGAGTATTTTGCATCCCTATCTCCTGTAGGTGATAATGTGGTATATATCGCTTATGAAGAACATCTACTGAAAAGTGAAGATGGTGGAATAACTTGGCAAAATTATCCTTTGGATTTTTATATTGGTGACATACAGTTTTTAACACCAGAAATTGGTTACTCATCAAAAAGTAACGGGGGAATGTTAAAATCTGAAAATGGTGGTGAAACTTGGCATGATACAGCAGGTTCATCTTCTTTTCATTTTATTAATAATACGACAGGATTTTGCTATTTGGAAGGCTTAAAAAAAACGAACAATGGGGGGGATAACTTTATACAGCTAGGTTATGGAAGTAAAAGCCTTAAAAAAATCTTAGCTATTAATGATAATGCAGTTTGGGGTATTCTTTGGCCAACAATGAACGGAATAGGTGAAGGTATAGTAAAAATGAGTTACAACCCTGAAAATGGATATACCGAATCTTATGAATATGATAGTGAAACACAAAGGAAGTTATCCTTTTATTTCAGTAATGAAAAGTTAGGTTATGCAGTAGGTTATAAAAATGATAAAGGTGCTATCTGGAAAAACACTACAGGAGAAATTATGACAACTAATGAGACTGCAATTAAAAATTTAATAAGCATCTATCCAAATCCTACTTCTAATGAGGTTAATATTGATTTGAGCAAGTTATCAACTGATAATGTGGAAGTTTCTATTGTTGATGTTACCGGCGGGTTAATGTATTTAAAATCAAATATGTCAGACAAAAAAATTAAAATAAATACTTCAAACTTCGTTAAAGGACTTTATGTACTTACAATTAAAACAAAACATCAAAAATTCTCTCAGAAGTTAATTATTAGATAAAATGAACTACCATGAAAAAACTCTACACCGTTCTTCTACTGTTGATCGCAATAGAAGTGTATACACAAGTCTCATATTCATATGTAACACAGTCTTCTGGTTTCCAAATCGTAACCGAAGGTTCTTACAAAGTAGTTAAAAATGAGCAAAGGGACGGCTTTACTACACAAGTGGGAGCGCCTTAATCATTACAATTTAAAAAAAGCCTTGAAAATCAAATCTAAAGGCTTTTTTTACACATACGAAAAAATATATAAGATTCATTTCGATGGTTTATAGTTAGATTTCAATAAGTGTGTAGATTGCTTAATAAATTATGCTCGGCGGTTTCAAAGGAAAAATGTAAAAGGAAACAAAGCATCCATTACGAGACAAAACTGTCGTTTTATGGTGAAGAAAATAAATTTTTGCCTGAATCTTTTCCAAGGAGAGAAAAATGTTAAATCTATACTAGCGCCTAAAATGGCGCCTTGAAATAAAAAACCCTATAAATCAGTTGATTACAGGGTTTTTGGTGGAGTTGGAGGGATTCGAACCCTCGTCCAAACAAGCAATACGCAAGCTTTCTACATGCTTATTTTGCTATTAGTTTTCGAGCTTAAGCAGAGAGCAAACACCCAACTTAAACCTTAGCTTCTAAAATTTTCGAGTCTTGACCGAAGCTTCCAAGACCTTATTTCCGCATTCCTATATCCCAGAATCCAACGTCGCAGAATAGAACATTGGTGAGACATCTTGCTTCCTTACTATCTTCGGGAAACGCTTGAATCTACTAAACTTCGATTATTAAGCTGCAAGAGCGAACTCTTCGTTGCCAGTTAAAATTTTGTAGCAAGGGATTTAAGAGATCGCGCTACGGTTCTCTGCATGCTTACTTACCCATTGGTCTTGCTGTCGAAACCAGTCAACCCCTTTTTTTAAGATAAGACAACAAATTTACACAAAAAAAACAGGCAAACAAAATTGCTCATCATTTATCAGCTATCATTCATAATTATTTGGGCGTATCCCTCGCCAAGGCTGTCCATCCGCTCGGGTCGGGCTGTTCGTTACAATCTTTTTTGCGCCACCATTTGTCAGGCTGAGGCTCTCGAGCCTAAGCAAAAAAGGATTTCCACTACCATCCCTTACGCGCTGCACAAAAAACAAAAACTTGTCAACAACTAGAATCTGCCTTCAATACAAGTTAACTCAGAAAGAAATCTGCAAAATCATATAAATCTGCGAGAAATTTCAAAACCTTTCCTAGGCGAAGCGTCTTTGCGACCTTAAAAATATATTCCATGCAGATAAAAAATCTGTGCGCACTTTGCGTTCAAAAAAAATCCAAATTAATTTAACAAAATCCAAAACCCCAAATTCTAAAAAAATCACAAAACAGGTTAAAGTCGGTTAAACTATTAGTTAAGAAACCACACTTCACAATACAGAAGTTCATTAAGATTAATTTTGCACAAACTTCCGGCTATGAAAATAAAGTTATTCTCGCTTCTTATTCTTCTTTTTTCAATCAAGATATTTTCCCAATCAGATTATATTCTCGGAAATATCTCCAATGAAAGCGGCGACAAATTACCTTTCGCAAGTATTTATAACCTTCGCACAGATCAAGTTGTAGCTTCAGACAAAATGGGAAACTTTGCCATCGCAGCAAAACCTACCGATGAACTCAGGATTGTAAGACAAGGTTACGAAAGAAAAGTAGTAACATTAACATCAGAAAGTTTTTCAAAAAGTCTTGAAGTTCGGCTTGTAACAATTCCTATAGAAATAGAAGAAGTAACTCTGGCATTCAAACCAACCGGAATTCTCAAAAAAGACATTGCAAGACTCAATCCTCCGGCAAAAGTCACCATACTTAATATGGCAATGAATAACTATATGCGAACGCCAATGAACGAAGTTCCCCCAACAGCCAAAATACCATCGGCTTTTGCACCGAGAAATCCAGGCGAAGGACAAATGAATTTATTTTCCATCGGTTCTGGAGGTGGCGGACTTTTAGGCGCAGTTGCTGGCTTGGTGACCAAAAAAGGAGAATCATCCAGAACAACCGCCAACTATGCCGAAAAACAGGAGTTTTACAAACGTGTGAAGGCTGCGATAGATTTAGAATATTATACAAAGTACGGTTTAGACGAATATGATTTCGATATCTTCCTCGCTTATGCCGATGAACAAAAAGGGCTTTCCAAAAATTATAGAAACAATTTTAACAAAGCTGCAATAGAATTTAGTCTCAAAGAGGTTTTCGCAGAGTATCTCAAGACTCATAATTTTTCCAAGAAAGTTTCCGAAGGTTAATATTTTTAACCTTTTTTCGATTTGTTAATATAGAACTCAAAACGTACTTTTGTTTTGTTTAGTTGTAAGTTGTTTATTTTAAATAAATAAATGTAGTGCTGTTTAATTTAATTTAAACGAATTCATAGTTTTTGAGAGTTGTATTTTCTCGCAAATTCCCTATTCATAGCTCTTTTAACATAATGTGGAAAACTTTTAAGGATGATTGTCAGTTTTTTGTCTTTTTTCCGCCTTTCGCTATTTTATTTTTAGACTTCAATCTCTACTTTTGTGTTACCGCTTTTGGAAAAAAATGTAATTCCGTTATGTGCTAAAAAATAACAGATTACGCCTTTTTCTAATTCACAAAATAAATTTAATAATTGATAAACTGCTGATAATGGGAATTTTTGATAAGAGAGTAAGCTATAAACCTTTTGAGTATCCGGAAGTTCTACAATTTGTAGAAGCCATCAACAAATCTTTCTGGGTGCACTCAGAAGTAGATTTTACAGCAGATGTTCAGGATTTTCATTCTCAGTTGGAACCTCACGAAAAAAATGCAGTTAAGAACGCTTTGTTGGCAATTGCGCAAATCGAAGTAAACGTAAAAACGTTTTGGGGAAATCTTTATCAGCATCTTCCAAAGCCGGAATTGAACGGTTTGGGCGCAACTTTCGCAGAGTGTGAATTCCGTCATTCCGAGGCTTATTCTAGATTATTGGAAGTTTTGGGATATAACGATGAGTTCTTGGACGTTGTTAAGGTACCAGCAGTAAAAAACCGAATAGAATATCTTGGAAAAGCGCTTCAACATGCTAATTCCAACGATCCGAAAGCTTATATGTCGGCTCTGTTGTTGTTCAGTATTTTGGTGGAAAACGTTTCACTTTTCAGTCAGTTTGCGATTATTTTGTCGTTCACGAGGTTTAAAGGTTATATGAAAAACGTTTCCAACATTATCGCTTGGACGTCTGTAGATGAGCAAATCCACGCCAACGGAGGAATTTATTTGATTAATAAAATCCGTGAAGAACAGCCAGACCTTTTGACAGAAAGCGATATCGAAGCGATTTATGACTTGGTAGATGAATCAATTGAAATGGAAGGTCACATTTTGGATTGGATTTTCGAACAAGGCGAATTGGACAAATTCTCGAAAAAGAACCTTCTTGATTTTATGAAATACAGAGTAGATGACTCTTTGAAGAAAATCGGGATGAAGACAAGATACAACGTAACGCCGGAGGATTACAAACCGATGATTTGGTTTGAAGAGGAAGTTTTTGCCAACTCTATGGACGATTTCTTCGCAAAACGTCCGGTAGATTATACAAAACACGATAAGAGTATTACAGCGAACGATCTGTTCTAAACTAATTTGGGCGCCTTTATCCGCCTTCCGCTCCCGCTTTTTTCTTTAAAAAAGAAAAAGAGCTCCGCTCAAGTCGGGGCGCAACATTGGTAAAGAAAACAATTTTTGTCATCCATTAGAAAATCTAGCTTTCTAAAATGACAACAGAACGAAGGTCAAAGTGAGCAATCATTTTAAATTAATAAAAAGAAAATTTTAAGAAATATTTTATTGATTCTTGGAGTTTTCTTTTTTATGCGATAAAGCCAAATATTAGTCTGAGTCGCTTTGGTTTTATTTAAATATTAGTCATCAACTAAATTTAAATAAATATGAACTCAGAGATTATTTCAGAAATTGAACACATTCAGTCAGAGGATTTCCATTTAGGAGAATACATTTATATGGGAATGGGTTTGACGAAAGGACATAGGGTATGTATGGCCGTAGCCTACAAAATTGATTATTGCATCAAAAAAGCAAAGCAGTTTGAAGAGATGAATGAAGAAGTGACCTTCACTCATATCAACAAAGTAAAAGTAGGAGAATTGGAACAGAGCAAGAAAATACTTCTGACTAATTCAGTAAATTAAAAAAAAGAAAATTAGCAAGCAAAATAATAAAGTTATGATGGACGAAAATATAGATATCTGGTGGCTCAACGAAGAGTCTGAGCAAATGCTTAACAGAGGTTACCTTTTGAAAGGGGAAACTGTGGAAGGCGCAATCGACAGAATTACAACTGCAGCAGCAAAACGTCTTTACAAACCGGAATTGCAACCGGCTTTCAAAGAGATGATCGTAAAAGGCTGGATCAGTTTTTCTTCTCCGGTTTGGGCCAATATGGGAACACAGCGTGGTTTGCCGATATCTTGCTTCAATGTTCATATTCCGGATAATATCGAAGGAATTACTCACAAATTGGGTGAGGTCATTATGCAGACGAAAATTGGAGGCGGAACTTCAGGGTATTTCGGAGAGCTGAGAAACAGAGGAACAGCGGTTACGGATAACGGAAAATCTTCCGGAGCGGTTTCTTTTATGAAATTGTACGATACAGCAATGGACGTAGTTTCTCAAGGTGGTGTGAGAAGAGGTGCTTTCGCAGCTTACCTTGACATCGACCATGGAGATATCGAAGAGTTTTTGAGTATCAAAGATATCGGAAGTCCAATCCAAAACTTGTTTACGGGAGTTTGCGTTCCGGATTACTGGATGCAGGATATGATTGATGGTGATGTTGATAAGAGGAAAATTTGGGCAAGAGTTTTGGAAAGCCGCCAACAAAAAGGACTTCCTTACATTTTCTTTACAGATAATGTGAATAGAAATAAGCCCCAAGTTTATAAAGATGCAGGATTGATGGTGAATGCAAGTAATCTTTGTTCAGAGATTATGTTGCCTTCAACGGCTAACGAATCTTTCATTTGCTGTCTATCTTCAATGAACCTTGAATTGTATGATGAGTGGAAAGATACCAATGCGGTAAAATTGGCAATCTATTTCCTAGACGCTGTTTTATCAGAATTCATTGAGAAAACAGAAGGGAATTATTATTTGACTTCTGCTAGAAACTTTGCAATGCGTCACAGAGCACTTGGTTTGGGAGTTTTAGGATACCATTCTTACCTTCAGAAAAATATGATTCCGTTTGAGAGTTTCCAAGCGACTCAGTTCAATGCAAGAGCATTCCGTCATATCAAAGAACAGGCTGAAATTGCTTCCAAAGAATTGGCAAACATCTACGGAGAACCGGATATGCTGAAAGGTTACGGGCTAAGAAACACAACAACGATGGCAATTGCACCAACGACATCAAGTTCTGCAATCTTAGGTCAAACTTCTCCTGGGATTGAGCCTTTCGCTTCTAACTATTACAAAGCAGGTTTGGCAAAAGGAAACTTTATGCGTAAGAACAAATATTTGGCAAAATTGTTAGACGAAAAAGGTCTTGATAACGAAGAAACATGGAGAACTATTATGTTGAATCACGGTTCTGTTCAGCATCTTGAAGGTTTGACAGATGATGAGAAAGCAGTATTCAAAACGTTCAGAGAAATTTCTCCAATGGAGATTGTTTCTCAGGCTGCTCAAAGACAACAATACATTGACCAAGCTCAGTCTCTTAACTTGCAGATTCCTTCTACAATGCCAGTTAAAGATGTTAATTACGTAATGATAGAAGCTTGGAAAAAAGGCGTGAAAACTTTGTATTATCAAAGAAGTTCTTCGGTTTCCAAAGAATTGATGGTCAACTTTGTGACTTGTTCTGCTTGTGAAGCATAAGAAAGAAGTAAATAGATAAAATTAACCGCAGATTTTTCTGCGGTTTTTTGTTAACTTTAAACCTCGATTCTAATATCTAGTTTCTAACCTCTAATTTCTTACAAAATGAAATTCGGACAAGTTGCTGACCCGTCACAGATAGACTTTACTTTGCCAAAAGACCATCCTCAAACAAAATTCATTCTCAATCAGAATAAGAAAGATTTAGATAATATATCCATCGGTTGTGCAAAATGGAACAAAACCGACCTCAAAGGTTTTTATCCAAAAGGAACAAAAGATGAGTTAACATATTATGCAACACAATTTAATTCGATTGAATTGAATGCGACTTTCTACGGAATGCCAACAGCAGAGCAAGTTCAAACCTGGAAAGAAAAAACGCCGAAAGATTTCAAATTTTTTCCGAAGATTACCAACACCGTTTCGCATTTCCGAAGATTATTGAATGTTACCGATGTCGTAACGCAATTTGCTTCAGCTGTTCTTAATTTCGATGAAAAAGTAGGAATGGTTTTTCTTCAGCTTCACGATAATTTCAAACCTAAAGATTATGAACGTTTAGAAAAATTCGTACAGGATTGGCCAAAAGAAGTTCCATTGGCAATTGAATTGAGAAATACGGAATGGTTCACAGATGAAGAAGTATTCAACACTATTTGTGAGTTATTTGAAATGAATAACATTACGAATATTATTGTGGATACAGCCGGAAGAAGGGATATGCTGCATATGCGACTGACAACGCCAAATGCTTTTATCCGATATGTTGGAGCCAATGCAGACAGCGATTATGCAAGACTGGAAGATTGGTTGAAAAGATTAACGCAATGGAAAAAAGAAGGTTTGCAGAATCTTTATTTTTTCGTTCATCAGAATATTGAAAAAGCATCGCCGTTATTATCGTCACATTTGATAAAAAAAATGAATGAAGAATGGGGAACTGAAATTCATATTCCCACATTGGCGGATAGTCAGCCCACATTGTTTTAAAAATTAAAATTCCCTTCTAATCACGAAGGGAATTTAATTATCAGTTTGAGGCTCTCAAAGACGATACTAAATTAAGCCAAAAACTTCAGCTCTTTATCTTTAAAATTGTTGTTTTCAACCAGCTTGTGCATTGCTTTCATTGTTTTCTTGCGGATTTTGGCAAGGATGCGGACGTTTTTATCATCGCTGTAATCGAAAATGTCGTCCTCGAAAGAAAATACATCCCCTTTTTTGAACTTGATATTATTCTCTTTCATTTCCTTAAGAAGCATTAGGTTGGTCATTACCCTCAGCGAAGCACTTTCTGCAGCTTCCAGATGTTTCAGCGATTTTAAGAGTTCTTTTTTATATTTTTTCTTTGATTTCATTTTGAATAATGTTAATCAATGAAAGTTATAAAAAATTATCGAGAATTTCTTACTTTTGGGAAAAATAAATCTAAGAAATGCAAGACCCGATTTTCGAACTAATTGAAAAAGAAAGACAAAGACAAACACACGGTATTGAATTAATTGCTTCGGAAAATTTTGTTTCCGAAAACGTAATGAAGGCAATGGGAAGTGTGCTGACCAACAAATATGCAGAAGGTTATCCTGGACGTAGGTACTATGGAGGGTGCGAAGTGGTAGATGAGGTAGAACAATTGGCAATCGACAGAGCTAAAGAATTGTTTGGAGTAGATTATGTAAATGTTCAGCCACATTCTGGTTCTCAGGCTAATGCTGCAATTTATCTTTCAATTCTTAAGCCTGGTGACAAAGTAATGGGAATGGATTTGTCTATGGGTGGCCATTTAACGCACGGTTCTGCGGTTAATTTCTCAGGAATCCAATACCAAGTTTGTTCTTACGGTGTTCAGAAAGAAACAGGTCTGATTGATTATGACCAAATGAGAGAAGTGGCTTTAAGAGAAAAACCAAAAATGCTGATTGCGGGATTCTCTGCTTATTCCAGAGATTTGGACTATGCTAAGTTTAGAGAAGTTGCTGATGAAATTGGAGCGACACTTTGGGCTGATATTGCACATCCGGCAGGGTTGGTTGCAAAAGGTCTTTTAAATAATCCATTCGAACATTGCCACGTTGTAACGACTACGACTCACAAAACATTAAGAGGTCCAAGGGGTGGAATGATTATGATGGGGAAAGATTTCGAAAATACTTATGGACACAAAACACCGAAAGGAGAAACTAAATTGATGAGTGCTGTTTTAGATGGTGCTGTTTTCCCAGGAATCCAAGGTGGTCCTTTGGAACACGTAATTGGCGCTAAGGCTGTTGCGTTTGCAGAAGCGATTGATTCAAAATTTGAAACTTATGCAAAACAAGTAAAAGCGAACGCTCAGGCATTGGCAAAATCGATGATAGATTTAGGCTTCGAAATCGTAAGTGGCGGAACAGATAATCATTTGATGTTAATTGATTTGAGAAACAAAAACGTTAACGGTAAAGAAACTGAAAAAGCGCTTGTGAAAGCCGATATCACTTGTAACAAAAATATGGTTCCTTTTGATGACAAATCACCTTTCACAACTTCAGGAATTCGTCTTGGAACTGCAGCAATTACGACGAGAGGTCTTAAAGAAAATGATATGCAGACTATTGCGGGCTTGATTTCTGAAGTGGTTGATGATATCAAAAATGAAAATGCTTTGGAAGCGGTTAAGAAAAAAGTCAATCAATTAATGGAAGGAAAAGAGCTTTTCAACTATTAATACAAGATATAATTATTGATAAGAGAATGAGCTTTCGGGTTCATTCTTTTTTATTGATTCAGGATGGAGAAAAAGTCTTATACATTTGAGGAGATTAAACAGAAACTGGTGAATTATTGTGTTTACCAGGATCGTTGTCATTCTGAAATAGAACAAAAAATGAGAGATTTTCTTTTGATTCCGGAAGCTAAAGATGAAATTTTTCTTTACCTGATTAAAGAAAATTACCTTAATGAAGAACGTTTTACAAGAAGTTATATCCGAGGAAAGTTCTACATCAAACATTGGGGAAGAACTAAAATCAAAATGAATCTTAAACAAAAAGGAATTATAGAGAAATTAATTTCCAAATGTATGGATGAAATTGATGCTGATGATTACGAAAAAACTGTAAATAAGATTTATCAAGATTATTTTTCCAAACAAAAAGGACTGAAAGAGTATCAGAGAAAAAGTAAGGCAATCAAGCATTTGATGTCCAAAGGCTTTGAATATGATGTTATCTTAGATGTTATTAATAATGAATAAAATAGCATATTAAATTAAATTAATATAGCGTTTTACTATAAGGGTTTAAAATATTTCTTAAAAATTGATAAATAATTCTTAATTTCGTCGCAAATTAGATCAAACAGAATTCATGAAAAAAATAGTTATCATATATGCTTTGGTATTATTTGGTTTTGCAAACGCACAATCGGTAAAGTATGGATTAACAGGGAATATTCACAAGTCGTCCATCGTTGGTATTCATGACCGTTCAAAAGGTATATTTGGAGGTAATGTAGGGGTTTTTGCTGATTTTTCTTTGGTAACTAATGATATTTACGACTCTGCGTGGCTGTATTTTACGCCACAATTGGAGTTTGCAATGTTTGGCGAAAATTCCAAATATCCGAATAAAGATCTTCAGAAGTTTCATAATAATTATATCAGTATGCCTTTGTTTATAAAGTATTTTATAAAAAATCATGGTTATAAAAGTGATATATATTTAATGGCAGGACCTAAATTAGAATATTTAATTACGGATAAAGTTTCCGGACCGGCATCACTTACTGCAGATCAGGAAAAAAATCTGAATAAGTTTGCATACGGATTGGCTGTGGCAGTAGGTGTCAAAGTTCAAGAAAATTGGGATGTGTTTATTCGCTTCGACAGAGGATTCTCGAAAATCTATCCGGACTATACTAAATATACAACATACAACAGAATGTTAGGCATAGGTATTAACTATTACCTGGGCAGTACAAACTAATATTTTTAAAACTGTAATAGATAATAATTATCTTTGCAGGATTCCAATGAAAAAATCATTATTTTTTTTGATGATCATCTTGCTGCTTGTTTCATCTTGCAAACCGAAGCAGAATATGATTTACATGAGTAACAATAATTTTGAGCAGGAGGTGTCTCAGGCTCGCTATGAAGGACTTCATATTCAGGAAGGTGATATGCTAGAGATTATTGTAACGGCTTTAGATGACCTGGCTGTTAAGCCATTTAACAGAACTACGATGCAGCGAACAGGGGATGATGGTAGCGCAGGAGGTAATATTCGTTTAGGTGATAATGAATATCAGGTTACCTCTGAGGGGTATGTTATTTTTCCTGTTTTGGGTAATATCTATTGCAAAGGGATGACAAAGCAACAACTGAAGACAGAGTTGGATACCCGTTTAAAAGAATATTTGGTAGATCCGGTAGTTACGGTAAGACATACCAATTTTAATATTAGTGTTTTAGGAGATGTAGGTAGTCCTGGCCAGAAAACTAGTCCCACAGAGAAGCTGAATGTTTTTCAAGCATTAGCGTTAGCTGGTGATATGAGAGATTCTGCTAACAGAACACAGGTTAAATTGATTCGTTATTCAGAAGAATCTGGCAAAGATGTAACTTACACACTGGATCTTTCAGAAGCTTCTGTAGTCAATTCCCCTTTCTATTATCTACAGCAGAATGACATTTTATATGTAGAACCAGATCGTAATAAGCAGATTGCTGCTAATACAACCAACCCAAATAGGGCATTGTTTTTACAGCTTATGGGCGTTGTCTTAGGATTAGTTACATTTGTCATTGCACTTGCTAAATAAGAGTTATGGAGTTAATGGATAGCCAGCCGGCTGTAAGAAAGAAGAAGATGAATGTCAAAAAAGAGGTCTTCAAATATCTCCGTTATTGGTACTGGATTCTTCTTAGTATGCTGGTTTTTTATGCCGCCGCAAGGATTTATTTGCGTTATACAACACCACAGTATCTTTCCAAAACTACCTTACAGTTTCCGCAGTCTAAAACCAAGGGAGGGGTTCCGCTTAGTGATTTAACTACCTTAGGCAATGGTCTCGGAGGTGATATTGAATTACAGGGCGAGGCTACCGCTATTTTATCAAAGCCAATATTGGCGAAAGTTGTGGAACAACTTAATCTGAATGTTAGCTTTTTTGGCGTTGGTACCATCAAGGAGGCTGAGCTTTATACTTCTTCACCATTGGTGGCACAGATAGCTTCCATTTCAAATCCTAAATTTACGAAGGCAGCTTATGTCGTCTCGCCGACAGGTAAAAATACATATACACTTTCCGAAGGTCCGTTGTTAAAAGGTAAAAGCCAATTTCGTTTTGGAGAATTAGCCGAGTTGCCTTTTGGTAAGGTAAAAATTTCTCTTAAAGCTGGTAGAAAATCTTTCGAATCCATAAAAGTCGTTTTTACAAGCACGTCTAATTTAGTTTCTTCACTGGAAAATGGTGTGTCTGTTTTACTGCCTCCTAACAAAGGTTTGATGATGGAATTGAGTCTTACCGGAGAAGTACCAGGCAAGTCAGAGGATATTTTGAATAAGCTTACAGAGCAATATAGATTAGAGGGAGTGAAAGATCGTAGTCTGGAAGCGCAGAATACCCAGGATTTTATTAATGGTAGATTAGAAATCATCTCTAATGATCTTTCTGGTATTGAGGGAGAGAAGGAGATATTCAAACGGACCAATGAGATTACAGATTTGGATACCCAGGCTAATATGGCGGTAACTAATGCTAATACTAATAATCAGCAATTAGTTACTTATGCAACCCAGCTGGATTTGGTCAACTCTATTTATAATTTGACTTCTTCAGAAAGATTATTACCTTCTAATATGGGTTTGTCAAGTGTTACTGAGGGTTATATTGCGAAGTATAACGATATGTTGCTTACAAAAAATAAGACCCTTAAACAGGCTACGGTACAAAACCCATCAGTCATTCAGTTGAACAGAGAAATTTTGGAAATCCGTGATTTAATTCGCCAGAATATGATGGAGTCAAAAGCTGCATTACAAATTCAGATTGCTCAGCTTCAGGGACAATTAGCCGCAGATCGTACAAAGATTTACAATTATCCAACACAAGAAAAGGTATTTAGAGGGATAGAACGCCAGCAAAATCTAAAGGAGCAGCTATATATTTATCTTTTGCAGAAAAGGGAAGAGAATGCTATAACATTAGCAGTAGCGGCACCAATAGCGAAAGTAATTAATCCGGCATACACCATTGGTATTGTAAAACCAAATAAAGAGCAGATTACTTTGGGAGCTTTGTTAGCAGGTCTACTATTACCGCTGATAATCTTATATGCAACCTATGCCTCGGACAACAAGGTGCATACCAAAGATGATTTGCAAACTCGTATCCATAATGCATCGGTCATCGCAGAGATTACCGAAAATGATGACGAGGTAGCATTGCTAAAGCAGAATGACTTCACAGTATTTGCAGAATCATTCCGAATTCTTACCTCTAATCTCAAATTTTTACTGAGATCTAAAGAGAGTGATAACAAAAGTTCTGTTATTTTGGTAACCTCATCTATTAAGGGCGAAGGTAAAACCACAGTGGCAATGAATACGGCATTGACATTAGCAGGGTCTTCCAAAGTACTAATAATAGGAGCTGATATTAGAAATCCTCAGCTTCATAGATTTGTAAAAGAAAACAAAACCGGACTCACAGACTATTTGGTGTCAGATGATATCTCACCAGAATCTTATATTAAATCTAGTGGTCTGCACGACAATTTGGATGTTTTGTTTAGTGGTGCTATTGCTCCTAATCCTAATGATTTATTGGATATGCACAAATTTGATGAGATGATTATCAATCTTAAGGAGACATACCAATATATTATTTTTGATTCTGCACCTGTGATGCTGGTTAGTGATACATTGCATCTCACTGAGATTTCAGATGTAATTTTATATGTTATAAAATCCAATTATACCGATAATACGATGCTGGATTTTGCGCAGGAATTTAAGGATTCTCACAATATTAGAAATATTTCCTTCGTCTTGAATAACGTAAAACCGGAGGATAGCCGTTATGGTAATAAATATGGCTATGGTTATTATTCAGACGTAAAAGGAAAAAAATAACGGGTCAAGTATTCAGTATTCAAAAAAAAGTCATTAATGAATATCTTAAATCTTATTGGAAGACAATTGGAGTTATTTAAAGAAGATACCTTCAGGAATAACGATGAGTTGGAAAAAATAGTTTCGCTTTCTAAGTTTTTAGTAATAGGCGGTGCTGGCTCAATTGGTTCAGCTACTACAAAAGAAATATTCAAGCGCAATCCAAAAAAACTCCATGTTGTAGACATCAGTGAAAATAATATGGTGGAACTGGTGCGTGATATTCGCAGTTCTTTTGGATATATCGACGGTGATTTCCAAACCTTCGCATTAGATATTGGTTCGATTGAATATGATGCATTCTGGGAAGCAGACGGAGATTATGATTACGTTCTAAATTTATCAGCATTAAAGCACGTTCGAAGCGAAAAAGACCCTTATACATTAATGAGAATGATTGATGTAAATGTTTTCAATACAGATAAAACATTACAACAATCCATCGATAAAGGTGTTAAAAAATACTTTTGCGTTTCTACAGATAAAGCAGCTAATCCTGTCAATATGATGGGCGCTTCAAAACGGATTATGGAAATGTTTTTGATGCGTAGAAGCAAAGAAATTACAATTTCTACTGCACGTTTTGCCAATGTCGCATTTTCAGACGGTTCATTATTGCACGGATTTAATAAAAGAATCGAAAAAAAGCAGCCGATGGTGGCTCCAAACGACATCAAACGTTATTTCGTGATTCCAAAAGAATCGGGAGAATTATGTTTAATGTCTTGTGTCTTTGGAGAAAACCGAGATATCTTTTTTCCGAAATTAAGCGAAAATTTACATTTGATTACTTTTGCAGAAATTGCTGTAAAATATCTTGCAGAAATTGGATACGAACCTTACTTGTGCAAAAATGAAGATGAAGCAAGAGTTTTAATCGAAACTTTACCACAAGAAGGAAAATGGCCTTGTTTATTTACTTCAAGTGATACTACTGGTGAGAAAGATTTCGAAGAATTCTTTACCGATAAAGAAACTTTGGATATGGATCGTTTCGAAAATTTAGGAGTAATTAAAAACGAACTGAATATCGAAGAAGAAAAACTTAATTTATTTGAAACCAAAATCAATGAATTAAAATCCGTACGTAAATGGAACAAAGAAGAAATTGTAGATTTATTCTTTACAATGATTCCGGATTTTGGACATAAAGAAACGGGCAAGTATTTAGATTCTAAAATGTAAAGATGGAAAGTATTCAAAATATGATCTCTTTTGTAAGAGAACATTTTAACTCAAATCAATTCATTCCTCTCCACGAACCGCGTTTCAGAGGCAATGAAAAAAAATATTTGGCAGAAACGATTGATTCTACGTTCGTATCTTCTGTAGGTGCATTTGTCGACCAATTCGAAAATATGATGCAGGACATTACGGGTGCAGCGAAATCTGTAGCTGTGGTAAATGGAACCGCTTCTTTACAGGTAGCTTTGAGATTGGCAGGTGTGGGAAAAGATGAAGAAGTCATTACACAAGCACTCACTTTCATCGCGACTGTCAATGTAATCGCTTATAATAATGCTGTTCCGGTGTTTGTAGACGTAGATTTAGACACAATGGGGCTTTCACCAAAAGCACTTGAAAATTTTTTAGAAGAATTTGGAGAATTGCGTGAGACTGGTTGTTATAACAAATCAACCGGTCGTAGAATTGCTGCTTGTATGCCGATGCACACATTCGGTTTTCCCGTTCATTTAGATGAATTGATGGCGGTTTGCAACAAATGGCAAATTCCGTTGGTAGAAGATGCCGCAGAATCTTTGGGAAGTTTTTACAAAGGAAAACATACAGGAACCAAGGGGTTAATCAGTGGTTTTTCATTCAATGGAAACAAAGTGGTAACAAGCGGTGGCGGCGGCGCAATTATCACCAATGATATCGAACTCGGAACGCAAGCAAAGTATTTGACAACCACAGCAAAACGTCCACATCCTTACGAGTTTTTCCACGACGAAATGGGCTATAATTTCAGAATGCCTAATTTGAACGCCGCTTTAGCTTGCGCACAATTGGAATCTTTGAATGATTTTCTTGAAGACAAAAGAATTTTGGCGAATAAATATGCTGAGTTTTTCAAAGAATCCGGAATCAAATTCAGACAAGAAACTGCTGACACAAAAGCAAATTACTGGCTAATGTGTGTTGAGCTTAATAATAAAGCGGAAAGAGAAGAATTTTTAAAAAACACCAACAACCACGGTATAATGACGCGTCCGATTTGGAATTTGATGTACCGTTTGCCAATGTATGCAAATTGTCAGCGTGATGCTCAGACAAATGCTGAGTTTTTAGAAGAAAGAATTGTTAATATTCCAAGTAGTGCCAGATAAAAATTCCATAGCAATAATAGGATATTCAGGACACTCTTTTGTTGTTTTAGATGCAGCAAAGGAAATGGGTTTGGATGTGGAATACTATTGTGAAAGAAATAAAGTTTCGTTCAATCCTTTTGAAATAAATTATTTGGGAGATGAAGGAAACGAATCTTTTGATTGGAATTCTGTAGATAAATTTATTTTAGGAATTGGTGATAACAGAATCCGTCAGAAAGTGGCAGATTTAATTTTATCTAAAAATAAAAAAATATTAAATGTTTTTCATCCATATTCTGTTATAAGTAATTATGCGAGTTTTGGAACAGGAAATTTCATAGCTGCAAATGTTACAGTTAATGCTTTAGCAAAAATTGCTGATAATTGTATTTTAAACACAGGTTGCATTGTTGAACACGAATGTGTGATCGAAAGTGGAGTTCATATAGCGCCTGGAGCTGTTTTAGCTGGAAGCATTACTGTAGGTGAAAACTCTTTTATCGGAGCGAATACTGTGATAAAACAAGGAATAAAAATAGGAAGTAATATTATCATAGGTGCTGGGAGTGTCGTGACAAAAGATATTTTAGAAAGCAATATTTATTTTGGAAACCCCTGTAAACTAATAAATTCAAATAATCGAAATGAAAGTTAAAGATTTTTCTAATATTAAAATAAATTATTCTGATAGTTTACATAGGGCATTAGAAAAAATGACTAATAACAATCATAAGTTATTAATTGTTGTAAAAGAATCTAAGTATTATAGTTTACTTAGTATTGGCGATATTCAGCGTGCTATTTTACAAGGTAAAGACTTGAACGTAAAAGTAGAAAATGCTCTACGAACTAATGTTAAAATTGCTTATGAGTATGATGATGAAGATGTAATCAAAAATATGATGCTTAATAACAGAATGGAGTTTTGTCCTGTTATTAATTCTGATTCTGAAATTGTAAATATATTCTTTTGGGAGGATTTATTTGATAAAAAGATTGTTCATAATAAAAGCTCCTTTAATCTTCCTGTGGTTGTTATGGCAGGTGGTTATGGAACTCGACTACGTCCATTGACTTATGTCATTCCTAAACCATTAGTACCAATTGGTGAAAAAACAATGCTTGAAGAAATATTTGAAAAATTTAGTATATATGGTTCAGCTAATTTTTATTTATCAGTAAATTATAAGTCAGAGCTTATAAAATTTTATTTACAACAAAATAATCTTCCTTATGAGATTGAATACTTTGAGGAAGAAACACCACTGGGGACAGCAGGAAGTTTAACCTTATTAAAGGGAAAAATAAATACAACATTTTTTGTTACAAATTGTGATATTTTGATTGAAGAAGACTATTCCGAAATTTTAGATTTTCACAGAAAAAATGATAATGTAATAACGGTTGTTGCCGCAATAAAACAGATGACTATTCCATATGGAATCATGAATATTGGTGAAAATGGTGAGCTGTTAAGTATCGAAGAAAAACCTAATTTCAATTTTATTGTGAATACAGGATTTTATATCCTTGAACCTGAAATTTTTGATTTTATACCGGAAAATGAAATTTTTGATTTACCAACATTAATTGAGGAAATAAAGAAAAACCACAGAAAAGTAGGAGTTTTTCCTGTTGCCGAAAATTCCTGGACAGATATGGGGGATTGGGCAGAATATAGTGGAATTTTAAAGAAAAAAGGATTTAATTTAGGCTAAATGAAAATACTGCTAACGGGTATAGGACAAGCAAATTTTTTGAATCAACTTTATTCAAAGGTTATTCCTTTGGGTAAAATAGATGTTCATATAATTGATATGACGTTTAAGTCTGAAGCTGAAAGATTACAATCAGAAAAAATTTTTAAGATACTACCAACTTATAAATTAGAAAAAAATATTCTTTCGTACTTATTACCATTCAAGTCTAAATTCTTTTGGAAACTATTTTTTTTCTTTTCTATTTCTGGTAAATTCAAAACTTTCAAAACTTTTAAATTATTTATAAACGCACAAATCTATCAGTATAATTTGGCCAAAATGATAGATAGTTTAGGTTATGATGTAATACATCATCATTATTTGACTGTTCATTTTGGAAATTTTCTACTTTATTTAAAAAAAACAAAATTTATTGTATCTTTTTGGGGATCTGATTTATTTAGAGAATCTAGCTATATAGATTTATTTTTTAAAAAACAAATTCTAGATAATGCTGAAAAAATAACAGTTGCAACTTCAGATATGCAATATAATGTTATGACAAAATATGGTTTAAGTTTACGTAGTAAGATAAAAAAGCTAAAATTCATTAATAATAATCAATACTTTGATACAATAAATAAACTTACTCCAAGTGATATAGAAACTAATAGGAAGTTATTGTTTCCTCAGGTAGAACAAGAGCTTATACTATCTTTTGGACACTCTGGATTCAAAGAGGAGAACTACGAAGATCTGTTGAACTGTATTGAAAAAATTGATAAAAATACAACTTCAAAATTTCATTTTTTATTTGTTTTAACCTATGGATTAGATAAAGATAATCTAGTATCAATGATAAATTCAAAAATGAGTAAATTAGAGATAGGTTATACTATTTTAAGCAAGTTCTTATCGCATTCAGAATTAGCTAATTACAGATCATGTGTAGACGCCTTTATATTTGCTCCACAGACCGATGCTTTTAGTGGTTATCTTACAGAGTGTTTTTACCAAAAGGTACCAGTTTTTGTAGGTTCTTGGTTACCATACAAAGAATTTATAAGAATGGGAATAAAATACCACGACTTTGACAATTTTAATGATTTAAAGGAGATGTTAATAAATATTGATGATTTTGTAAAGAGCGATTATAGAGGGAATAGGGAGATTGTCAAGCAATATTTTATTGAATCAAACGATAGTGTCGAATGGAGTAAATTATATATAAATGCCTGAAGAGAGTATTGGACAACCGAACTTAAATAAGAAAATTAAGATTGGTTTAAAGTGGAATCTTATAAACCAAGTCATTTCACAATTTATATTCATTTGGTTTAGCATATACCTTGCCAGGTTATTAGGCCCTCAGGCATATGGATTAGTTGGAATGGTTACAGTGTTATCTGGATTTGCTGTAATCTTTGTGGACTTCGGATTTACAAGTTCAATTATTTATTATCAAATTGAAGCGGAGAAAAAACTGTCCAGCATATTTTGGTTTAATATCTTTGCAGCATCAATTATTTATTTAATATTTTTCATTCTTGCTCCCACTATTGCAAAATTTTATAATGAACCACAACTGGTAAAATTGACTCGTGTAATCTGTTTTGGAATTATTATTTCTGCATTTTCTTCTATGCAGGCAACTCTTCTTAGTAAAGAAATTAATTTTAAAAAAAAGGTTATCATTCAATGGTTTAGTACAATTGTCAGTTACTCGGTAGGTTTTTTTCTAGCTTTTAAAGGCTATGGAGTTTGGAGTATTGTATTTATGTCACTTGTCAATAATTTTGTAAATAGTGTAATTCTTTGGTTGACCTCATCTTGGAAACCCTCTTTCTATTTTTCATTAGAGGAGTTAAAAGGTCTAACGAAATATAGTACAAATATCGGTGCAACCAGTATTTTTACTTATCTAACAAGAAATCTTGATAATTTCATTGTAGCTAAATTTTTAGGACAAACGGATTTAGGATTATACACCAATGCTTATCGTCTTATGATGCTGCCGGTTACTAATGTTGCCGGAATATTTGGAAGTGTTTTGTTTTCAGGATTCTCAAAATTAGGTGATGATTTAAATAAAATGGCTGATATATACCTAAAGACAGTTAAAATCATATCATTTGTTACCTTTCCTTTAATGATTGGAATTTTTTCTATTTCACAGGATTTAATTATGATTATGTATGGCCACAAATGGATGGGGGCTGTTCCTCTAATAAGGATTTTATCATTATTAGGGGCTGTTCAATCAATTCTATTTTTAAATGGGACTATATTCAATGCTGTAGGTAAACCTAAGGTAGCTCTTTACACGACAATTGTTTTATATTTATTCTTAATTGTAGGCTGGATTATAGGTTTAAAATTAGATGGTATTATTGGTTTTACAAAAGCCTATTTAATTATTGCAGGTTTAGGGAGTGTTTTTATTCTCTATAATGCAATAAGATTTATCAATCTGAATTTGTTTAATGTTTTTCAAGTAATAAAAAAACAATTATTTGGTTCTTTATTAATGGGATGTTTAATTTATATACTTAACAGATTTTTTTTAATTCAGGATATAAATATTCGTTTTACAGTTAACATTTTGCTAGGTATTTCGTTTTATGTTAGCTATTCATTTTTATTCCAGAGAGATATGATAAGTATAATAAAAGGTTTAAAGAGTAAATCTGGATAAATTTATAAATTATAAATTATCACTTAATAATAGTAATTATTAAAATTAAATCATATGAAAAGTGTTTCTATAATTATAGTAACATATAATGCTGAAAAGTATATTTATAATTGTGTTAGTTCAATTAATGAATCAAAAATTAATGTGCATATCATCGTTATCGATAATGGTTCGCAAGATAAAACATTAGACATCATTAGAGCTAATTTCAAAAATATTGAAATTGTAGATTCCAAGAAAAATTTAGGATTTGGAGCTGCCAATAATATAGGTTATGAAATAGCTTTAGCAAGAAACTCAGATTATATTTATTTGCTTAATCAAGATACAATTAGTTACCCAGAAACATTAAGTAGAATGATTGAGATTTTAGATAGTGATAGTCATATTGGAGTTGCGTCTCCTATGCATTTAAATGATGATGGACAAAAGCTTGATAAAAAATTTGAAGAATATATTTCTGCTGGATCTTGCCCAGAATATATTTCAGATGCTTCATTGAACAAAGTCTCTACTTTTTATGAAATTGGTTTTGTAAATGCTGCAGCTTGGTTGATTAACATAGAAATGATTAAAAAACTTGGGGGATTATTTTCTTCAGCATTTTTTCACTATGGAGAAGATTCAAATTTTTTATCTAGATTGAGATATCATAAAAAGAAATGTGTCATTATTCCAAATATTTACGTTCATCATCTTAGAGAGGAAAGATCTGGAAAGATGAGCGCAGCTTTTGAGAAAAGAAAACTTTCGATAAAAAAAGTTGAGATAATGACAAATATAAATAGAGATTATAAATCTACAGTAAAAATTTTATATAAATATGCCGGACAACAGATTTTTCACGGGAATTTAAAAGGAGGATTCGAATTATTATTATATCCTATAACTCACAGGACTGAAATTTTAAGATATAGAAATTCTTATACAAGTAGTAAAATACTCTAGAAATAGGTAGTCTGTGTTTTTGGCAACTAATCTAAACAATATTTAAAAATGATTACAATCATTATCCCTTTTTTCAATAGATTTTCTCAGTTACACAATACCTTGCTTTCTGTTAAAAATCAGTCTTTTCAAGATTGGGAGTGCCTGCTTATAGATGATGGTTCAGATCAAGAGGAGTTATTCAAAATAAACGAATCTATTTTGGATGATAAAAGATTCAGAATAATCTTAAGACCGGATGATCGGCTTAAAGGAGCCAATTCTTGTAGAAATATTGGAATAGAAAATGCCAAAGGTGAGTATATTGCACTTTTAGATTCTGATGACTTGTGGCCTGAGAATTATCTCTCGGATTATTTAAAATTTGTGAAATCAGTACCTGAGTTTAGTGGTGGTTTTGCAAAATGTCTAATACGAAACGGAGAGAAAGAATGGATTTCCGATTCTAGGGATTTGTTAGAAAATGAGAGTTGTTTTGATTTTTTATTAGATGATAAAGCTATTGCCCAAACATCCACGTTTTTTATAAAAACATCAAAAGCTAAAGATATAAAATTCGATGAGTCGTTATTACGCCATCAAGATTGGGATTTTTTTATACGTTTTGGTGAAAAGTTTAATTGGCAATATAATCCTGAACAATATGTAATAGTGATTTGGGAAAAAGGTGCGAAAAGAACTATTCATTTTCCGTCTTGTATTAAAGTTTACAATAATTTTCAGTCGCAGATTTCAAATTTAGATAATCGTAACAGATATCTTTTTTCAATGTATGAAAAGTCATTGCAGTACAATTCTGATAAAAAAATTAAAGATTTCTATTTGAAACAGCTTAAAATTAATAATTATAAAGTAAACACTAATAGAGAATTTCTAATGATAAAATATCCTTTTATTTATCAGTTTCTCAGAAATTTTGTAAAAAAGTAGCAAATGAAAATAATAAGATTAAGTACTTTTTTAAATTTTGGAGGAATAGAAACTAAGATGGTTAACCTATCGCATTATAATGATACCGAAAACGAATGGATTTTTGCAGCAGTTGGTAAAGGAGGGGTTGCCGAAGAACGAATTTTAAATAACAATAAAAGAACAGCAATCCTCAATTTAAATTATAAGATTCCTTGTTTGAAAACAATATGGGGGCTCTACAAATATTTAAAGAAAGAAAGACCAGATGTTTTACATACTTCGGGAGCCGAAGCTAATTTTTTTGGTTTCTTAGCAGGAAGAATGGCTAAAGTTCCGAAGATTATTGTTGAAGAAATTGGTATTCCGAATCAATCATATAATGCAAAAAAAATATTTGGCTTCATTTTTAAAAATGCAGATTACGTAGTTGGCGAGTCCCAGACTGTGGTCAATCATATTGTCTCAAATTATAAGTTAAATGTTTCAAAGACCAAAGTTATTCACAATTTTGGTTTGTTTAACTATAAATTTGATAGCCAAAAATCCCAAAATGATAATAATTATTTTCATATTGTGATGATATCTCGTCTAGAACCTGTTAAAAATATTGAAGCTGTTATTAATGTTATTGCTCATTTGAAAGATAGGATCTCCGTAAGAATTAAATTAACAATTGCGGGAAGCGGAACATTAGAAGAAAATTTGAAAAATAGAGTTAGTGAGTTAGAGCTTAGTGAGAATGTATTTTTCATGGGTTTTATATCTGATCCTTATCCTATTCTTAAAAACTCAGACTTATACATTTTAAATTCATTTTCTGAAGGATTTTCAAATTCATTAATAGAAGCAATGTATAGCTCCACACCATCCCTCAGTACAGACGTAGGAGCAGCTAGTGAAATTATTGATAACAATGTTAATGGATTCCTTATTCCTGCAGCAAATGAAAAAGTATTATTAGATAGAATAGAAACCATAATTTCTATGCCTAAAGAACGACTTCAGGAAATTGGTATGAAGGGGCACCAAAAAATCACGGAAAATTTCTCTTTAAATAATCATATTGCTGAACTAATGCAAATTTATAAGTCAAATAAGCTATAACCATTATGATTCGAGTATTACATATTATGTCAACAGTCATGGGGGGCGGTGTTGAAAGACGAAGGTTGTCTTTGGCAAAATATTTTAAAAACACCAATTTTGAGATGAAGTTGGTTGGGACTTATAAAGATGGTGTAATAGCTGAGCAAATTGAAGAAAATGGCGTGGAAATCATTGAGGTCGGGGATTTTAACGGGCCTTTTCACTGGGGAAAACATAAAGAAGTTCAGAAGATAATTGATGATTTTAAACCACACATCATCCACGGTGCTGTATATGAAGGTGTCACAATGGCGGCGATAAATGGTTTTATAAAAAGAGTACCCATAGTTCTTTTAGAAGAAACTTCCGATCCTCAAAATAGAAGTTCTAAAGCAAATTTTCTATTAAGAATTTTTTCTTTTGCAGCAGACAGATTCATTGCTATAGCTCCGAATGTAGCAGATTATCTTAAAAAAAAGGCAAAGGTATCTGCGAAGAAAGTTATTACAATTAACAATGGGGTCGAAATTCCAAGAACTGTTTCAGACTTAGAAATTATGAACTTAAAAAATCAATATTCTATAAAGGATGATGATTTTGTCGTAGGAACTGTTGGCAGATTGTTTAATGATCACAAAAAAATTACAGATATAATTGAAGCTGTTCATCTTTTAAGAGAACTTGATAAACTCAAATTAATTATTGTTGGGAGTGGCAAGGATGAAGAGTTGATTATGCAAAAAGCAATCGACTTGGGGATTCAGGATAGAGTAATTTTTACAGGCTATCAATTTGATACAGCACCTTTTTATAAATTAATGGATGTATTCTGTATAGCATCACAAAGAGAAGGTTTTGGATTGGTTGCTGCTGAGGCAATGCTTCACCATCTTCCGGTCATTGCTACTAAGGTAGGGGGGTTGCAAAATGTTGTAGTCGATGGAGAAACGGGTATGTTGATAGAGCCTCATCAACCAAGAGAAATTGCAAATTCAATTCAAAAATTATATAATTCATCAGAATTGCTAGACTTGTATGCAACAAACGGGTATAATAGGGCAATAGAGAATTATACAGAAGAAAGATACGTGAGAGAAGTAATTGCGTTATATATGGAATTATTAAAAAAGAAAAAAATACATGCCTAAAAACCTCCTCTTCATCACTTGGGACGGACCACAGACTTCTTATATGGAAGGTCTTTTTATGCCTATTTTTCAGGAAATTGCTAAGATAAGCGATTTCAAATTTCACGTTTTGCAGTTCACTTGGGCAGAGGAAAAGAAAATCAGTCAAACTAAAAAGAGTGCAGAAAAAATGGGAATCACATATTCTGCTTTGCCTATTCTTAGAAAACCTAATGTATCTATAGGAAGTCTTTTGACGGTTTTTACATCATCAAACAAAATCAAAAAATATATCAGGGAAAATAAGATTGATATCGTGATGCCAAGAAGTACTTTTCCTGCAATGATAATTAATCAAATCAAAAATAAAAATATTAAAATTATTTTCGATGCGGATGGATTACCTATAGAAGAGAGAATTGATTTTGCGGGTCTGAAGAGAGATTCTCTTCAATATAAACTGATGAAGTCTGCTGAAACCAAAATGCTTAAAAATGCAGATGCAGTCATCACTAGATCTCAAAAAGCAATTGATATTCATCTTAGTAATATTGGAGAAGTAAACATGCCAAAATTTTCGGTAGTATTCAATGGAAGAGAAAACAATTTTTTCAAATTAAATGATGAAGCCAGACTAAAAGCACGCGAGAAATTAAAATTAAATAAAGAATTCCTCCTTGTTTATGCAGGTTCGCTAGGACCTCAATACTGCTTGTCCGAAATGTTGGAAATTTTTAAGAATTACAAGACAAAGTACCATTCCAAATTTCTTATTCTAACAGGTAATACTGAGTTTGCCAAACAAAATATCCCAGAAGATCTGCAATCAGACATTATTTTAAAATCTGTAGCATCAGATGAGGTTCCATTTTATCTCAATGCTGGAGATGCTGCTTTTGCGTTACGGCAGCCAAGTTTCAGTATGCAAGGTGTAGCTCCGATTAAATTGGGCGAATATCTTCTTTGTGGCTTGCCGGTGATTGCCAGCAAAGGCATTGGCGATACAGATGATATTTTGGAAATTTTTGAAGAATGTTATCTCTATGATCATTCAATGGGTTTGCTATCTCAATTTGGTCTAATCACGGACTTTTTAGAAAAGTCTATATTTGCGGACAGAAATAATATCTCTAGAAAAGCTCAGCGATATTTTTCTCTGGAAGCTGCTGCAGAATCATACATCACAGCAATCAACAAAATTAAGCAATGAAAATCCTTTATCTTACCAAATACACAAGAATGGCGGGTAGCAGTAGAATGCGGAGCTATCAGTACTTCCCGTATCTTGAAAGGTCAGGGATGAAGATAACGGTAAAACCTTTTTTTGATGATGATTATCTTAAAGATTTTTACGCTGGAAAAAAAAATATAAGCACAGTCATAAAGTCGTATTTACGAAGATTTCTTGTGTTGTTTTCAGTTTTAAAATATAATAAAGTAGTAATCGAAAAAGAAATTTTCCCTTTTATTCCTGCTGTCGCAGAATGGATTTTAAAATTATTTGGAATCAGATATATTGTAGATTATGATGATGCTATTTTTCATAATTATGACCAAAGTTCAAATCCAATTATTAAAAAGTTTCTGGGGAATAAAATTGCCAATGTGATGAGATATAGCGGAATTGTTATAGCAGGTAATCATTATTTGGCAGAATATGCTTGGCGATCTGGAGCAAAAAAAATAGAAATCATCCCAACAGTAATAGATCTGGATAGATATCCAATAAAAGCAAATTTAGATTCTGAAAAATTCATTGTAGGCTGGATAGGAACTAAAACGACTTTTGAAAAACATCTCTTACCGTGCAAAAATTGGGTTAAAGAATTGCAAAGCCAAGATCCAAATATCCAGTTCAACATTGTTGGGATAAGAGAGGATATGGATCTCGGAAAAAATGTAAAGTACATCCAGTGGAGAGAAAAGACAGAAGTGTCCGAAATTCTAAAAATGGATGTGGGCATTATGCCTCTTCAGGATTCCGAATGGGAAAAAGGAAAGTGTGCCTATAAATTAATTCAGTATGCAGCTTGCGGAATTCCCGGAGTAGCATCCGATGTGGGAATGAATAAGGATGTTTGTATTGATAATGTGACAGGACAAATTGCTTATGAAGATCAGGATTGGATAGATCATATTCTGTTTCTGAAAAATAACAGTCTTCAGAAAAAAGAAATGGGAAATAACGCACGGCAGTTGGTAGAACAAAAATATTGCATACAGGTCACTGCAGATAAATGGTGTAAAATATTAAGTAAATGATTCTAGATATCCTATACATACCATTATTTGTATTATTGGCGTTTCAGTTTCCAAAATTGTTGCTTGAAGATAAGGAACAAGCTTATTTGCCAATTCTGAATAAATTGGCTTTATTTCATTTTGTTCTAGGAATAGCGTATTTCTTTACCACCAATAATGGAGGTGGAGACGCTTGGGGCTATTGGACAGCCGCAAAAAATATGAATTATCTACAGTTTGTAAAAGACGTGAGCGGAGGCGAGGGAACCGAGTTTATGAGGGCCTTCAATTATATTCCGGGCAATATGATGGGAATGTCATTCTTGTCCAACACGATGTTTTACAGTTTGTTGGGTTTCATGGGAATAACCTATTTTTTCCTGATAGCCGCGCGTACCATTCCTTACAACAAAATGATAAGTGGTTATGTACTGTTTCCATTGATTTTCTTTCTCCCTAATCTTCATTTTTGGAGCGCAGGAGTAGGAAAAGATACAATCCTGTTTCTTTGTATAGGCATGTTTGTTTATGGATTGATGAAACCCTTTCAGAGAATTCCGCTAATTATAATTGCAGGATTATTAGCAATGGCAATCCGACCTCATATTCTATTATTCTTAATGGTAGGCTTTGGTTTGGCTTATGTATTTGGAGGAAAGGTGTCGCCATTCCAGAGATTCCTATTTTCTGCAGTGATGATAGGCGTTGGGATTGCTATTTTGCCAAGCGTAATGGAGTTTGCCAAGATAGAGGAAGCTTCAGCGGAAGGTTTTGATAAGTTTGCAACGGGGAAGGCTGCTGTTTTGAGCCGTGGAAGTACAGGTTCTGCCATAGATATTTCGTCATATCCATTTCCCCTAAAAATTCTCACGTTTTGGTTCAGACCTTTCTTTTTTGATGTCAGAAATATTAATGGTTTGATTGCCTCACTGGAGAATTTGGTACTTGTTATTGTCTTTATCAAAGCAATGAGAACAAGTCCTGTTATAGCTTTCAAGGCAGCACCTTTTGTAATAAAAGGGCTGGTGTTGTTTTTGATTATGGGAACACTTGCATTTTCGCAGTCATTAGGAAATGTTGGGATTATGATTAGAATGCGCAATATGTTTCTGCCGGGGATGATCATCTACCTGATGTGGGTGTTCTCCTACCAGCAGCAGAGAATTAGGGCTTTTAAAGATAGCACCGAAGTCAAGTAAGATAGTTTTAAATCATATAATTAAACCTGTCACGCTGACACTCTCGAAGCATTCTTAACATTAAATCTTAAAAATCCTTAACTTAGCATTCATTATTTTAGCATTAGATTAGAATATTAGCAAAAGCCCTGATATGAAAAGCAAAGAGTGGTTATTCCCCGTTATTTTATTGGTTTACCACCTGACCTTTGCCATAATAGCCTGGGAGTACAGCCAGCAGCACCCCAGTGATGCTGTTAGATATTGGATGCTGGAAGAAGAATGGTCAGATTATCTTCATTGGGGAACAGATGTTATTAAACTGATCAGTTACCCTTTTTCATCCGTTTTGCAATGGCCATTTTGGACAGGTTTTTTGCTGTACAGCCTAATCGGTTTCTTTGCAATATGGGAATTTTATAGTTTCTCATTAAGATACATCAAACCATCAGGGAAGTGGGAAAAAGGATTGTTAATTTTAATTTTCTTACTGCCTAATCTCCATTTTTGGACTTCTGTTATCGGGAAAGAACCTGTTGTTTTTTTGGCAATTACATGGATCATTATACAAAATAGTCATAGGAAATACGTCAGCATTAAAAATATTTTGGGCTGGTTGCTTCTGGCTTCTGTTAGACCGCACGTCGCAATGTTTCTCCTCATGGCAGTATTATTAGGAATGCTTTGGGAGAATAGAAAATGGAATTGTAAAAAGTCAATAGCGATAGTTGCGAGTGTCTTGACAATATCCGGATTATACCTGATGACAATGCATTTACTGAACCGAAATCCTTTGGATATAGCTTATATTCTGGAGAGAAATAGAGCCTCATTAGTAGCTTTCAAAAGAGCAGGATCGTACATCTCAATGATAGATTATAATTGGATAGAAAGAGTATTTGCACTCAATTTCAGGCCATTGTTTTGGGATGCCCGGTCAACCTATGATTTTATTTTAAGTGTAGAAAACCTTTTGGTAATAGTATTGTTGCTGACATCAGTAGTTGTTTGGGTTAAAAATGCTAAACATATAAAATGGGATTTTTTTGCAAAGATTTCCATATTATTTTTCGCCATCGCTTCTCTGTTTTATATCCAGCGTTATGCGTGTCTCGGAATCTTCGTCCGAACCAAAATAATGTACTTGCCATTTTTGCTAATCGTTGCCATCAAAATAATAGTCAAAACTGCAAAAAAAAAATATTTACTAATCAAAAAAGAATAATGATAATGTCATTTTGATTAGGGATTTAAAGAATCAAACTTAATTCATATGTGATAAATATTTGGAAAAAAGTGTTATGCAATTTCCTATTTCGATTAAGGGTAACTCTTAGTGTAATTCCTTAATTATCTTTTGCAGAATTAATGTTTAATAGAATTCTAGTTGAGATTGGGTTAATTTTAATAACTTTTTATTTAATGAACCAAAGGTTTAAAATGAAAAACTTTATTACCGCGTAAAAGACAATCAAACTTTCCAAGGTTACAACTCTCAAGCCCTGCAACTCACATCTCTCAACCCCAAAGCCTTTTCCTATCTTTGTAAAAAAATTTTTAAATGGCAAAACTCTTCCGCATTACCACAGTTCCCATTTCTGTAGAAAAATTATTGGGCAATCAGCTTACTTTTATGAACCAACATTATGAGGTAACTGCTATTTCATCCGATAAAGAATATCTAGATAGAGTAGGAACCGATTTGGGAATAAGAACCCATGCCATCGGAATGACGCGTCAGATTACACCTTTTCATGATTTGAAATCTCTTTGGCAGATGTACAGGTACATCAAAAAAGAAACCCCCGAAATTGTACATACCCATACACCCAAGGCCGGATTAATTGGGATGCTGGCAGCCAGACTCGCAGGCGTTAAAATCCGTCTTCATACGGTGGCAGGCTTGCCATTAATGGAGGCAGAAGGTCTTAAACGAAAAGTGTTAAATGCAGTAGAAAAATTGACCTATGCTTGTGCAACAAAAGTTTATCCCAATTCTCAGGGATTATATGATTTTATTATAAAAGAGAAATTAGTCAAAGCAGAAAAACTGAAAGTAATAGGCAACGGAAGTACTAATGGTATTAATACTAGCTATTTTGATCCGGCTTTATATTCTCATAAATCCAAACAGGATTTGAGAAAAAACCTTGCTATAAGAGAGAATGATTTCGTCTTCGTATTTGTAGGAAGATTAGTTAAAGATAAAGGAATCAATGAGTTGGTTTCGGCCTTCAGATCCCTCCAGCCTCCAAATCCTCCAGCCTCCAAATCCTCGCATCCTATCACCCTTGAACCATCACCCCTCCGCACCCTTAAACTCCTTCTCGTAGGTCCGTTTGAACAAGAATTGGATCCTTTATCCGATGAGGTACTTCAAGAGATAGAAACAAATCCGGATATCTATTGCGTGGGCTATCAGAGTGACGTTCGGACATATTTTTCAATAGCAGATGCATTAGTTTTCCCAAGTTATCGGGAGGGGTTTCCTAATGTGGTTATGCAGGCGGGCGCAATGGGACTTCCATCTATAGTTAGTGATATCAATGGCTGTAATGAAATTATCGTAAATAAGGAAAATGGACTGATTATCTCTGTCAAGAATGAAATCGCAATTCAAAGCGCGATGAAACAGTTGTCATTAGATAATCAGATGTACAAAAGAATGAAAAATAACAGCAGGACTATGATTAAACAGCGTTATGAACAGAAAGTAATTTGGGAGTTGATTCTTAAAGAATATAAAAGTTTTCTCTAAGTTTTTTTTAGAATCATATTTTATGGAATGGAATAATTTATATAAACATATTATTTATAAATTTGCAAAAAAAAGTATGGGGAAAAATATACAAATATGGATAGCCTTGTTGCTGGTCGTTGGACTTAAGGGGCAAACAACGACTTGGAATGGGACAGCGTGGTCTGCTGGTGTTCCTAATGCGAATGTAGATGCGATAATAAATGGTAATTATAATGTCAGTGCAAATATAGCTGCGAAAAATTTTACAATTAATTTTGGACATACTTTTACAATTGCAGAGGGATTTCGCCTCTTGATTTCTGGTGATTTTGTAAATAATGGAACAATTGTTGTCAATAATGATGCAATACTGACACAACTTTCTGATACTTCGACATACTCTGGATCAGGGAATGCAATAGTTAAAAGAGAATCCAATTTAAGAAAAAATGATTATACTTTTTGGAGCTCACCAGTAAGTGGACAAAATTTATATAATTTTTCTGTAGGTACTCCAACTAATTATTTCTTCAGGTATAATGAGCCAGATGACAGATTTGTTACCTTAGGTCTTAATACAACATCGGTTTTTGAACCGGGAGTTGGTTATGCTATTAAAGGAAAAAATACATACTCTACAACAACACCTGTTAATGAAATTTTCACTTTTAATGGTATACCAAATAATGGAAATATTAGTGTTACTTTAAGACGAAGCACAGGACTGGATAAAGGTTATAATTTAGTAGGTAATCCATATCCTTCTAACATTGCCTTCAAAGTTGTTTATAATAATGCGGGTAATAAAAATTCTATTTTTAATAAACAATGGTTTTGGACTAATTTAAATGAAATTATTAGTCAGCAAGGTTCTAATTATTCTGGAAACAATTATGCCACTTTTGTCTCTGGTGTTGGAGGTGTTGGGCCAACATATATTTCTGGTAGTATTGAAGAAATTACCTTAAGACCGTTGTCTTACACAAAAAGTAGTCAAGGTTTTTTAGTACAAGCAAGACGAAATAATGCTATATTAACTTTTACAAATTCTATGAGAGTATCTACAACTACGGGTTCTATTTTTTATAATAAATCAGAAGATGATGAACCAGAAGAGGAAATACTAAATAGATATTGGTTAAAATTTATCAATCCTGACAATATTGCAAATAATATTTTAATTGCTCATATACCAGAAGCTACAAATGATTTTGATGAAGATTATGATTCATCTCTATTTACTCTTGGTAGTGATTCATTTTATTCAGTTATTGGTACTAATAAATTACAAATTCAAGCACGTGCTTTACCAATACAAGATTCTGATGTAATCATATTAGGTTATAAAAATTCGAAACAAGGAACTTGTGTAATAGCGCTTAATGATAAGGAAGGAGTTTTCAAAGATTCTTCAAAAGCAATCTACCTGAAAGACAAGTTAACGGGTACGGTAACCAATCTACAACAAGGATACTATACGTTCACAAGCGATGTAGTAACCGTAGAAAATGAAACTAGATTTGAAATTCTATATGCTAATGATGTACTTGCTGCTGGAAATGTAACTAAAGAAGATTTGCTGGTTTATAAGCAAAATGATGCATTGATGGTTAAAAATAATTTCAATATTTTTAAAGCTGAACTATATGATGCTTCAGGAAAATTGATTACTTCGCTTTCTGGAAATAACACTAAAGAAATCAAACTAAGTACAGTTGGATTCGTGAAAGGTGTTTATATGTTGAAGATTACTTCTGAAAAAGGTATTACAACTAAGAAAGTTATCTTATAACAAATCATTAAATTATAATTAAAGCCAATCTGAAAAGATTGGCTTTTTATTTTGATAAGAAAAGCTCTTTATTTTTAAATATTTTGTTTCAAGTTAATTTTCATTAATACTTCTTTTAACGATTTCTAAAGCCAATTTCTTCTAATGGCACAAGGTTTGTAAAATTTAAAAAAGATAATTATTAATGAAAAAATTTAACAATATGAAAAAATTATTATTAGGAGCATTTGTGGCCGGAGCAGGATTGTTATCAACAGCTAATGCACAAATACAGGAAGGAAACTGGATGGTTGGTAGTAGCTTAGTTACAAGTAATTTCGGATTGAATACTGGCGCGGGTTACGACTTCTCTATTCAGCCAAAAGCAGCTTATTTTATTAAGGATAATGTAGCACTTGGGGGTTATGTGAATTTAGGATTTGCAAAGCCTGGTAAAGGAGAAGCTACACAATTCAATTATGCTGTTGGCGCTTTAGGAAGATATTTCTTATCTCCAAATGAGCAAGGTGTTGACAATCTATTGAATCACGGACGTTGGTTCTTCGAAGGTAATGTAGGGATTGGAGGAACTTCTGTAGAAAACGGAATTTCGACTAATGGCCTTGATTTCGGAGTTGGACCTGGATATTCTTACTTTATTACACCAAACATAGGCGTAGAAGGATTAGTGAAATACAATGGGGTTACAGGTTTTGGTAATGAAGGCTTGACTTCCAAAATTACTTTCAATGTTGGTTTCAGTATTTATTTGCCTTCCGGTCAAGCGAAAAGAATTGCCAACGAAGCAAAATAAAAACTTATCTTTATAAAATATATCAAACCGGCTTTTGTCGGTTTTTTGTCTTAAATTAGTAGTCGTTATGGAATATTTTCACACCGTTTATGCCGTTTTACAAAGATGGTATATCAGTTTCGCAGAACTCACACCTAGGTTGATTGTCGGGATTTTAGTTTTTCTATTCTTCCTGATGACAAGTACATATCTAAGTAGATGGTCTGTGAAGTTATTTCACAAATTTTTTCCAAAAACAAAGAATGAATCTGTAGTCACTCTCATATCGGTATTCAAATTTCTGATTATTCTGATGGGAACTTTTATCGCATTAGAAATAATGGGATTCAGCGGATTTTTTATGAAATTCCTCGGAAGTTTAGGAGTAGCGGGGGTGATTGCTGGGGTTGCTTTGAAAGACTTAGTATCAAGTATTTTCTCAGGAATGTTGGTAAGTGTTGACAAAGCCTTTAAAATAGGAGATTATGTAACGATTGGAGGTAATTCAGGAACAGTTCAAGATATTGGATTATTAACAACCAAATTGATTACTGATGATGGTAAGAAAGTTTATATTCCGAATCAGGTGATTTTTAATTCGCCGTTTTTCAATATTACAGCATCGCCGCAGCGTAGAATTATTTTTAATTTAGAAATTCCTGTTGGCGAAGATATTGATAAAGCTAAAAATGTCATTTTAGAAACAATCAAAACATTAGAACACGTTGATAAAGCTGATACAACGGATGTTCTTTTAACAGATGTCAAACAAGGCGTGTTCACATTGCAGGTCAAATTCTGGCTGGAAATAGGAAGCGATTTTGGAAGGCTGAAAAGTATCGCAATTATCAAAATCAATGAAACCCTAATGAAAGAAGGAATTAATCTTGTCACGCCAACAAGCATTAATATTACCAATGTAGAACAAAATCCATCAGAGCATAAAGAATAATTATAAATCTAAATTTTACAAAAAAGAAACCCGACTCATTACTGAATCGGGTTTTCTATTTTATTTTAAAATCTCAGCTTAAGCTAAAACTTCTTTTACTTTATTTGCTGCTTCTTCCAAAGTAATTGCAGAGTGGATTGGCAATCCAGCTTCGTCAATCAGTTTTTTAGCTTCTACAGCGTTGGTTCCTTGTAATCTTACGATTAATGGAACAGGAAGGCTTCCCATAGCGTTGTAAGCATCTACAACACCTTGAGCAACTCTATCACATCTTACGATTCCTCCAAAGATGTTGATTAAGATTGCTTTTACGTTCGGATCTCTCAAGATAATTCCGAAAGCAGTCTGAACTCTTTGCGCATCAGCCGTTCCACCAACGTCCAGGAAGTTTGCTGGATTTCCGCCAGACAATTTGATGATATCCATAGTTGCCATTGCAAGACCAGCACCGTTTACCATACAAGCAACGTTTCCGTCCAACTTCACGAAGTTAAGACCAGCTTCACCAGCTTCAACATCCAATGGATCTTCTTCTCTTGTATCTCTTAACTCAGCAAGATCTTTGTGACGGAACAATGAGTTACCATCCAAAGTTACTTTAGCATCTACAGCGATAATTTTGTTGTCAGAAGTTTTCAAAACCGGGTTGATTTCGAAAAGAGAGGCATCAATTCCTACGTATGCGTTGTATAATGAAGTGATGAATTTTGTGAATTCTTTGAAAGCGTTACCTTCCAATCCAAGACCGAAAGCAATTTTTCTAGCCTGGAAACCTTGTAATCCGTAAGCTGGGTCAATTACTTCTTTGTGAATCAAATGCGGCGTTACTTCAGCAACGTGCTCGATATCCATTCCACCTTCAGTAGAATAAACGATAGTGTTTTTTCCCAAAGCTCTGTCCAAAAGGATAGAAACATAAAATTCTTTAGTTTCAGTTTCTCCAGGATAATATACATCTTCTGCTACCAATACAGAGTTTACTTTTTTACCTTCAGCAGATGTCTGAGGTGTAATCAATTGCATCCCGATAATATTGCCGGCGTTTTCCTTAAGTTTGTCCATATTCGGAGAAAACTTAACACCTCCACCTTTTCCACGTCCACCAGCGTGGATTTGAGCTTTTACAACCCAACCTTGTGCACCGGTTTCAGCAGTTAATTTTTCAGCGGCAGCAACTGCCTCATCTACGTTGTTTGCAACAAAACCACGTTGGATGTTAACCCCGTATTTTGCTAAAATCTCTTTTGATTGATACTCGTGAAGATTCATAATATATTAATGATTAATTTTTAAATTTTATAAGACGCACAAATTTAAGAAAAAGTGACGAATTACTTGATATAAATGTCTGATTGAAATCAGTTTTCAAAATAATCTGGGTGTGTCCCTCGCCAGCGCTTTTTCCAGCCGCTTGGGTCGCTACGTTCGCTGCAATTCCTCATTCCGAGGCTTGCCCAAAGCTTATTGCGGGATTTCCGCTATCATCGCTCACACATTAGAATTTCGTCTTAGCAAAATACCAAATCAGCATTCCCCAAGAGATGATCATAAACAAACCTCCAAGTGGTGTGATTGGACCAAGAAATTTCAGATTAATGCCCCAATAATCCTGAAAACTCAAGAAATAAATACTTACCGAAAACAAGAAGGCACCAGCAATCATCAAAATCGAAATCCACTTTTCAGATGAGGTTTCAAATTTCAAAATATAACCGACAATCAACAAAAAGAAAGCCGCATACATCTGATAACGAACACCCGTTTCAAAACTTTCCAGTCTTTCGATTGATAATATTTTTTTGAAGGCGTGCGCACCAAACGCGCCAAGAACTACAGATAGCAAACCGTAGATTCCGCCTATTATTAGAGTAAAGTTTTTCATTTTTTATAATTCTCCTTTTTGATTTAAAATAATAATTCTTCCAACCAGCGTAATGATTCCTAAGATGATAAAAAGCCAAGCAAATCTTTTGGAACTAGCAAAACCTTGATTTTTTGTCAACTTTAGAAATATTCCAAAAACAAGTATAAAAGCTGAAAGTGCGATTCCAAACATAATTTTATTTATTTCTCAATTTTTCCAACTCCGAAATCACCTCGTGATGACTCACCGTTTTGTCTTTGAAATAAGTCACAAAATGCTGTTTTTCTTCTTCCGTTGCACCAAACTGATTCAAGATATTGAAGAGGTGCATTTTCATATGACCTTTCTGGATTCCCGTCGTCACCAAAGAACGAAGCGCGCCAAAATTCTGCGCCAATCCGGAAACTGCCAAAATACTCATCAATTCCTGAGCAGAAGGTTTTCCAAGTAGTGCCAAAGAGAATTTTACCAACGGATGAAGATTCGTCAAACCACCAACTACACCAACCGAAATCGGCAAGTCAATCCAAAATCTGAAAATCCCGTTGTCCGTTGTGCAGTGCGTCAAAGAAGAATATTTTCCGTTTCTCGCAGCATAAGCGTGCGCACAAGCTTCCGTCGCTCGAAAATCATTTCCTGTTGCGATGACCACAGCATCAACACCATTCATAATCCCTTTGTTGTGCGTCGTTGCTCTGTAAGGTTCAATCTCCGCAATCGTCACAGCACGTTTGAATTTCCACGCAAATTCTTCGTTAGAAATTCCGCTGTCATCTTTCAAATCTTCAATTTTGCAGGAAACTTCAGCTCTTACGATGCAATCTGGCGTGTAATTGGAAAGGATATTCATCACAATCTGCAACGAATCTTTTTCTTCCTGAGTGAAACTTTCTTCGTTGGCAACTTCTTCTTTCAAAGTCTTCCCGAACTGTTCCAGACAAGAATTAATGAAATTCGCGCCCATAGAATCTACAGTGTCAAAACTCGCTTTCAATTGGAAATAATCTTCCAGTTCCAAAGTTTTATCGATGAGTTTGATGTCAAGGATTCCGCCGCCACGGTTGCGCATATTTTTGGTAATGTCTTCCGTTGCTTCCAACAATTTTTTCTTCAGTTTAAAATTGAAAAAATGCAAAAGTTTATGAGCCTCAGTTTTGAAAATAAAATGCGTGTGACCCAGCTTTTCTGTATTGATAATCGTTGTTTTGAAACCACCTTTGTCAATCCAGAATTTTGCCGCTTTACTCGCTGCTGCCACCACCGAACTTTCTTCCACTGCCATTGGAAGCGCAAATAATTTCCCGTCAATTAGGAAGTTGGGAGCGATTCCGTATGGCATATAAAAATTGGAAATCGTGTTTTCAGAAAACTCGTCGTGCATTTTTTGCAGATTAGAATCGTTGTTCCAATATTGTTGCAGAATCTGCTCATAACTTCTGTCGTTGCTTAGATATTCGCTGATTAGCCAATCGATTTTTCTTTGTTTGGAAAGTTTTGAAAATCCTTCAACAGGTTGATGGTTCATAGGGAAATTTTATGTTTGTAAAGATAAGGATTTTGAGAGATTGTGATGGGATTGGTTTTATATAATTAGCAATTTTATAAGCACGATTTCGTTTAATTTAAAAATAACTAATGAATCGATATCTCAAAATAATTAAATATACAGCTATAGGAATTTTAGGAGTATTTATAATTCTAGTTTTATCCATTTTTATTTTCTATAAATTTTTCTATTACAGTGAATTTAATTCGATAAAAAAAAATCTTCAAAAAAATGATAAAGTAGAAATCATAAAAATGTGGGGAAATGAAGATGTAACATTCGAAGATATAAATGTTGTTTTAAAAGTGAAAAATAAAGGAATTCTATCGATTTACGGGATAAGCAAAGATGTTAATCATTTCCCCGAAAGTGTTTACATAACCGAAATTGGAAAATTCTCATTTGTTAATTTTAGTTGCCAAAATTCAATGAGTTGGAACTTGAATGTTGGAACCGAATCAGATTTTGGAAAGAAAACAGGGATTGTATTTAATAATGTTGATGACGTAATTAATCACTATGATGACATTAATAAATATGTTGAATCTTTTAAAATTTTTCCTGAATATAATTATCTAAAATCAAATGGAAATCCTGAAAGCATTCTTTTTATAAATAGAGGTGATAATATGAATTATGAGAATTTAAAAAAATATTATAATTCTGAATGTATTGCCGATTTGCAAAATGAGATAAATAAAATAGGGATTACTAAACCGTGTAGGTAATAAGAGATTGAATTTAACAAAAAAAAAAATTTCTGTTAGTAACTTAATTCAAAATATCTATCAACAAATCCTTCAAATGGTTTTATTTTTGACATTCATTTAAAAGAAAATTCTTCTAAATAAAATTCCCAAAATATGAACTTCGACCGCACAAAAGAAAAACTGGAAATACTTGCAGACGCTGCTAAGTACGACGTTTCTTGCTCATCAAGTGGCGGTAAAAGAAAAAATAACGGTGGCTTGGGCGACAGTTCGGCAAGCGGAATTTGTCATACTTATACAGAAGACGGACGTTGTGTTTCGCTTCTCAAAATCCTTTTGACCAACCATTGCATTTACGATTGCATCTACTGCGTTTCCAGAAAATCGAATGACATCAAACGCGCCGCTTTCACAGTGGAAGAAGTGGTGGATTTGACCATCAGTTTTTACCGCCGAAATTACATCGAAGGTTTGTTTCTAAGTTCTGGGATTTTTAAAGATGCGGATACGACGATGGAACGCTTGGTTCGGGTTGCAAAAAAACTGAGAAATGAACATAACTTCAATGGTTATATTCACTTAAAATCAATTCCTGGAGCAAGTGATATTCTGATGCAGGAAGCGGCACTTTACGCTGACCGACTTTCCGTAAACCTCGAAATCCCAACCGAATCTGGATTGAAGCTTTTGGCTCCGGACAAAAACCGAGAAGATATGTTGCAACCAATGCGAATCGTTCAAAAAGGTATCCAGCAATATAAAGATGAAAAGAAAATCATCCGAAGCACTCCTAAATTTGCGCCAGCCGGACAATCAACTCAAATGATTGTTGGAGCAACTAATGAAAATGATTTGCAAATCATCAAGGTAGCTGACCATTTCTATAAGAATTACGGAATGAAACGCGTCTATTATTCGGGTTACATTCCTGTGACGTCGGACAATCGTTTGCCGGCAATCACGGCGGAAGTTCCTGTTTTGAGGGAAAATCGTTTGTATCAATCCGATTGGCTGATGCGTTTCTACGGTTTCAAAGCAGATGAGATTTTAGATTCCAATATGCCATTCCTGGATTTGGAAGTTGACCCGAAACTGAGTTGGGCTTTGAGAAACTTAGGCCAATTTCCAGTTAATCTTCAAACTGCAGATTATAAAATGATTCTTAGAATTCCTGGAATTGGTGTGAAAACGGCACAGAAAATTGTGAGTGCAAGACAATTTCAAGTTTTGAGTATTGACCATCTTAAGAAACTTGGTGCAGCGGTAAATCGAGCGAAATATTTCATTGATTTCACTTACGGAAATCCATTTTTGAAACACTTAACAGATTTGAATTTGAGAAAATTAATTATCGGTGGAAGTCAATCCAAATTTCAGAATCAGTTTTCCCAGCAGTTGACTTTGTTTTAATTTTCCAAATATTCTGTTGCAAATTTTATCCAATCTTCAACGCTTTCATCAAGATATATATCTGGCTGAACTCCAATATTGTCAATTGGATAATCCGGCAATCTGAAAGATTTGTAAGTAGGCATCAGTAGTTTATAATTGTCACATCCGTATTCAAAAAACATCGCATTAGCATAATCCAAAACTCCTGAAGATGGGATTCCCATAAGTTTTACTTTCTTACTTTGTTTGGCGTTGAGGAGAAAGTTTTCGGCCGCACTTCCTGTATGATTATTGGCTAAAACGACAATTTGAGAAGGACTTTTAGCGGCAGGAGAAACCGAACTGATATTGACTTTGTTCTGATTATAATTAACATATTTCCCAAGATTGGCTTTTAGCAATTTCAGTCTGCTATTGATATCGCTGATTTCGTCTTTATTCTTTATGCTGTCTTTTTGAACTCCGAGTAAATAATTTTCCATTGTTTTGATTAAAGTCGGAGAAGCCAAATATTCTGCTCCCACATTTCGCACAGGATTGGTTACCAGATATGGCAGAATTTTTTGATAAGCATTATCTGTTCCGCCACCGTTATCTCTGACATCAATGATTAGAAATTCCGAATTTTCCAATAAAGATTTATTCTTTTCAATCAGCTTTTCAATCGTATTGACAAACATATAACTGAAATACTGCATTTTGATTATGGTGGTTTTAGGAGTCAGTTTTTTGATGTAAAATCCATTGATTTCATTTATTTTGTCCTCAATTTCGTTTTCATTCAAATTTGATTGAGGAAAGGTTCTTGTAAATGCAGATTTAATATCGTTAAAATACAAAAGACTATTGTCTATCATTTTGTAAGTCCCTTTTTGGGAAGAATGGTCTTGCATATAATATTCATAAGTTCCGTCTGCGAATAATCGGAATTTTACTTCGTTTGATTTCCAGAATTTCGGATTCGCTTTTATGATAAAACCGACAGATTCTTTTTCGTTTAGCTTTTTGATTCCAATTTCATAACTATCATCTTTCCAAATCCCTTCGAAACTATTTTTCTGATTTTGAACTTCCTTCCTGAATTTTTCAACATTAATATTAAGAGGTTTCGATACATTTTTTGAGGAAACATTATTAGAAATTTGTGGTGTTGAATTTCCATTTGGAAGAACCCAAATATGTCTGTCTTTAAAAAATCCGGTGTAGCTTTTCAGTATTTCCAGACAATTATCATCAGATTTAGCTTCAGCAGACGCTTTTAGTGCATTTTCTTTTATATTATTGTACAATAATTTGTCTTTAGTTTTAATATCAAAGCCTGGATATTCGCTTTCAATCTTTGAAATTATTTGTTGCAAAGTCTCATTACAACTGCATTTTGTCTGTGCATTAGCGAAACCGAAAAATAAAAAAAGTGGTAGAAATAAAAAGACTTTGGTTTTCATTGATAAAATTTTTCAGCAAAAGAAATCATTTCTGAATTTCAAAAATTGTAAAAATCATTCAATTTTAATCTTTGTTATAAATCCAAGTCAAATCTTTTTGGTTCACAGAGATTTTTTCTGCTAATTTTTTTGGCGAAAATCCTGAAAACATTTTGAAATCTTTGATGAAGTGTGCTTGGTCATAAAACTGATTCTGATAGGCAACCGTCGTCAAAGAATTGTTAGATTGAGAAAGGTCACTCAATACATTTCGAAATCGCAATGTTTTAAGGTAAGATTTTGGATTTTGTCCCAGATTATTTTTGAAAAGTCGGAACAATGTTGCTTCACTGATTTTAAGACTTTTGGAAAGTTCATCGATACTAATCATATTATTTTGATTAATGAGCATCAAAGCTTCTTTCATTTTTCCAGAAACAGAATCGTTTAATTTTTTAAGAAGCAGAATTTCCAGTTCATTGGCTCGTTCAGAGAAATCAGCGATTTCGAATATTTTTTCTAAAACATTTTTATCCGAAGAGAATATTTCATCAAAAACAGAATCGGAAAACATCAGTTCATCGTAAGATTCTTTGGTAAAAGCTCTTAACGCAGAAGGCTGAAAAATAATACAAATCTGACTAAGCGAAGCATCAATATTAACCTGAAAAGGCTTTTTATGAAATCCGTAAAACCGACTTGTAAAAGCACTTCCGACGTTCACTTCACACAAATTGTTTTGATTATTATAAGAAATTTTATTTTCCTTATAAATTGCGAGACAAAGATTGCTGTTGGGAAAAGTCGTGTAAGTTAAAAAATCGTGATTCGCTTTTTCAAAGAACAGAAAATACTGAACATACTTTTTCAGAATCTCATTTTTTGGCTTTATGATTACTGAATTCATTGTATGATTTTCTTTTTTAAAATATTTTCTGTCGTAAATTTGGAAAACTGTTCCAGAATGTAAATTTAATAAACTTTTATTTCTGATAAAGCTTTGGAAAGACTTTTGAGTTAATAAAACTTAGAAAAATTAAAATGACAACTCTTCTCTACGACGGCAGTTTCGATGGCCTTTTCACAGCGATATTCGAAGTTTTTGAATACCGTTACAAAGATGTGGAAATCAAAAACAGAGAAACTTTCCAGCAGGAAAATATGTTTGCGGAGATTCACGAAGTCATTACTCAGCAAGAAAAATCCGAAAGAGTTCTCAATAAATTAGAACAAAACATTGGCAAGTCAGGAATCAGTCAATTAATCAAAGTCTATCTTTCCGAAGATTCAGAATTAGAACAACTCATTTTTTCTGCGGTAAAACAATCCATCAAACATCCAAATGATAATATCCTTCAAAATTTCGCCAACGATGAAATTCTGAAAATCTCAAAAATCTGCAAATCCGTCAGTCGGGAAAGACACAGAATGACTGCATTTGTAAGATTCGAGAAAATGCAGGACGATATTTATTTTGCGAAGATTGACCCCGATTTCAATGTGTTGCCTTTAATCCGAAAACATTTCAAAGACCGATACGCAGACCAGAAATGGATGATTTATGATTTGAGAAGACATTACGGATTGTTCTACGATTTGGAAAACTGCGAATTCTTTTATCCCGATGAAAAATTGAATCTCAATCAATACAAAGAAAAATTCCACGACGAAGAGAAGAAATACCAAACGCTCTGGCAAAGCTATTTTACGAAAACTAACATCAAAGAACGCAAAAATACAAAGCTCCACATTCAGCACGTTCCGAAACGTTATTGGAAATATTTGACCGAGAAATACAATTCTTAACTTACATCAATGTGAGGGAAACCTGACCGGCCTAAATTTGCATCATAATTAACAACAAAATATTAAAAATTATGGCAACTAAATGGTTATTAGACCCAACTCATAGCGAAATCACTTTCAAAGTAAAACACTTGATGATTTCTAACGTAAAAGGAGAATTCACAACTTTCAACGCAGAGATTGATGCGGAAGATGATACATTCGCAAACGCAAAAGTTTCCGCTTTCATCGATACAGATTCTATCTTCACAAACAATACAGACAGAGACAATCACTTGAAATCAGCAGATTTCTTCAACGCAGAAGCTAACCCAAAAATCACTTTCGAAGCTTCAACTTTGAATGGTGATGTTACAGGAAACCTAACATTGAACGGGATTACAAAAGAAATCACTTTGGACGTTGACTTCGGAGGAATCAATTCTGACCCTTGGGGAAATACAAAAGCAGGTTTCTCTTTCGAAGGAAAAATCAAAAGAAGCGACTTCGGTTTGACTTGGAACGCAGCATTGGAAACAGGCGGTGTAATGGTAAGCGAAGAAGTTAAAATTGCAGGAGAATTGCAATTCGTAAAACAATAATACATCATAGTATTTTTTATAGTTTGAGTTTTTAAAGTGTGAACAAAGGCAACTTTGTTCACGCTTTTTTGATTTTAATTGTAATAATTTGGGCAGCTTTTTCCGCCTTCCGCTCCCAATCTTTTTTGCAGAAAGTTTCCAGATAAATAGAATTTGAGCACAAGCAAAAAAGGATTTCCGCTCAAGTCGGGCTGCAGATTCTACATAAAAACAAGATTTGTCAGAAACACAGTATTGTCATTCCGTAGGAATCTAGACTGTTGAGATTCCTACGGAATGACAAAAATTATGTTGAATTTAAAATCTATTCAATCCACCAAATCTGCGAGAAAATAAAATACTTTTTACATTAATACATTTTACTTTTTACAAAAAAAAATGAACCTCAACGACCTTTCAAAAATATCTGACAATTTCAAAACCACACAAAAAATGCCCGTTCTATTCCTAGGACACGGCTCTCCGATGAACGCCATCGAAGAAAATATTTTTGTTCAGGGATTCAGGAATATCAGCAAAGAAATCCCAAAACCAAATGCCATCATTTGTATTTCTGCGCATTGGTTTACCAATGGAACTTTTGTCACGGCGATGGATATGCCCAGAACCATTCACGATTTTGGAGGTTTCCCGCAAGCCTTGTTTGATGTTCAGTACCCCGCAAAAGGAAATCCGGAACTTGCTAAAGAAACTGCTGGTTTACTAACTCCGGTTTTGGTGGAAGAAGACCACAATTGGGGATTGGACCACGGCGCTTGGTCGGTATTGCGACATCTTTATCCGGATGCAGATATTCCGGTTATCCAGTTGAGTATCGATTATACAAAACCACCACAATATCACTTTGATTTGGCAAAAAAATTATCCAGACTTCGTGAGAAAGGAATCTTGATTATCGGAAGCGGAAACATTGTCCATAATCTCCGATTGATTGACTGGAAAAATATTGATACTGTTGGAGCAGGCTGGGATTGGGCGATAGAAGCTAGAGAGAAAACCAACAGCTGGCTTCTGGATGGCGATTTCCAAAAACTCATCGATTATCAAAAACAAGGTTTGTTTCTCCAACAAGCCGTTCCGACACCAGACCATTTTCTGCCGATGATTTATAATCTTGGTTTGAAGGAAAAATCAGAAGAATTATCATTATTCAATGACTCGTTAATTGGCGGTTCTTTGAGTATGACATCGATAAGAATTGGATAAATTTTAATTAATTCCTTTTTATAACTAAAAAATTAGTAATATTGTTTTAATGAAATCGCCATAAATACAAAAACAAATACCTATGAAGATTAGGCGATTGCATATGTCCATTAGAAAAATAAATATCTTCATATGAAAAGAATATTACTTTTTTGCGTATACTTTAGTTTTGTCTGCTGTTATTTTGCTCAGATTATCTCAGGAAAAATCCAAACTGAAACTGGAAACGCTATTTCTGATGTGAATGTTTATCTTGACGGAACTAAAATCTCAACCACATCTACTAATGACGGAAGTTTCCAATTAGATGTTCAAGGACAGAAAAGCGGAAATCTGATTTTCCAGAAAGACAGCTACGAAACCAGTATTTTTCCACTTAATCAAGCGATTGGAAAATCAGTAAAAGTAATTATCAATCCAGTTAAAGAGATTAAAGAGGTTGTTATAATTCCTTATACAGAACAGGCTTACAAAAATTTTATTAATTATTTTCTGGATAAATTTCTTGGATTTGATAGGGAAGGAGTTACGATTAAAAATCAACGAACGCTCAAATTTTCTTATGACAAGAAAAATCAATTTCTGAAAGTGAAAGCACCACAGACTTTGATTATTGAAAATAAAAACCTGGGTTATACACTTCAATATAATCTTATCAATTTTGAAGCGGACTTTAAAAAGAAAACGACAAGCTATCTTGGAACTTCATTCTTTAAAGAGAATAATAGTAAGAAAAATACCATTCTGAATCGGATGAATGCATATAAAGGAAGTCTGATGGATTTTCTACGAAGCCTTTATAATAACGAATTAGAGCAAGAAGGTTTCATCGTCAATCACGCCAAAAGAATAAAAAATCCATCATATCCAACAGACGCCGAACTGCAAAAACTTCAAGACCATTTCGAAATTGTGAAAGCTCAGAAAATCTCCAATGTTCCTTGGACGGATGAGTTAGAAGCCATTTCCCGGAAGAAAAGTAAAAATTCCGAGTTTGTAATGGCGATTCTAAAAACGAAAATGAAAGAATCCGATTTCACTAAACGAAAAGATGGTAGGTTATTTATTGATTTCGAAGATTTGCTGATGGTGAATTATCAAAAATATTTTTACGAAATCAAGAAAGGCGAATTTGTAAAAGCCAACACATTCTCCACACAATCTTCAATCATTCATCCGGAAGCTTTGGAATTTGAAGTGTTTCCTGAGGGTAATACTTCGGAACCGGATTTGTTGATTTTGGAAGAGAATTTTTCTAATCAAAATGTTTCGAAGATGCTGCCGCTAGATTATACTTTTGGAAATTGATTTTTATAATTATTTCTCGCAGATTGGGCTGATTTAATTTCCATTATTATCTGCTTAATTTGCAAAATCAGCGAGAAAAATCATTCCAACTCTTTCTCAAAACAAATACTATTCTCAACGCCAATATATTGACCGTAATTTGGAATGACTTTGTATACGCATTTATTGTAAAGCGCAACTGCTTCGACTTGTCTTTTTCCTGTTTCCAGAACTGTTTTTTCGTAACCCAATTCTTTTGCCCAAGTTTCTAATTCCTTTAAAATCAAAGAAGCCAAACCTTTTCCACGTTTTTCGGGAAGCGTAAACATTCTTTTGACTTCCATAGATTTTGAATCCATCTCTTTTATTGCACCACAAGCAACTGCTTCATCATTATCAAAAATCACAACGCAATTTTTCAGCAAATCGATTTTGTTATATTGATGATAAAAAGCGTGTTCATCACCATCCATTACTGCAAGATAAGCATCCAATTGTTTTACTAATTTTTGAAAGTCTGGATTTTCGGAAGTTGTTCTGAGGGTTTTCATTAATTAAAAGTAATGAAATATATTAAAAAAATAGCCAGAAGATATGATCTTCCGGCTAATAAATGTATTCCGAATATTCTATATTCTTGTAATACCCGTAACGTGAGGTTGTCCGTTAATAGGCTTGTAAATTTCCACAATTGCGTTCCAAATTACATCGGATGGTGGTATACTTGCTGTGCATTTGTAACGGTAATTGGTTCCATTAACTAATTGTGTTGATACTTCTGTAGGAGTATATTTTACTCCAACAAATCCTCTTAGAGCTTCACTGAATATTTGTTGCTCTTCCGATGTAAGACTATGAAACGCCGTCCATCCGCCAACTGTTAGTTCTTCTGTCATGATTAATTTGTTTTAGGTGTCCTACTCTTATGGCCTTTCGGATACGCCCCGTTTTTGGTGGTTTCTGGTCTCCATGGTTAGAATTTTTTTAAATCAAGGTGTCTTTTTGTGATCACAGGACAAAGCTATTGTAGATTACTTATATATTTAAGAGCATATATACCTAATTTTTATTCATAGGTATAATTACTTAATGCATTTATTATCAATTTGATAAAAATGAAAATCCCCCAGTTAAACTGAGGGGTAATTTAATTTTTTGAAAAATATTTGTCAATTATATATGGACTTGAAATTTCTTCTCTCTAATCAACTCCGCAATCTTCAAAATATCTTCACCAATCAATCTGTCATTTTCCAGTTTTGGAACAACAGAACGAATTAATTCATAGTTCTTCTCAACAATTTTAGAACATTTCGCCGGTCTTCGGAATTCTAAGCCTTGGGCTGCGAACATTAACTCAATCGCTAGAATATTTTCCAAATTACCTAAAATCTGATTGAATTTTCGACCGGAAATACTTCCCATAGAAACGTGGTCTTCCTGACCTAAACTTGTCGGTATAGAATCTGCCGAAGCTGGAAAGCAAAGTGTTTTGTTCTCTGTTACTAAAGCTGCACTCGTATATTGAGGAATCATAAAGCCGGAATTGAGTCCAGAACTTTCTACTAATAATTTCGGTAAACCATATTTTCCTTCTAATAAAAGATAACTTCTTCTATCGGAAATATTTCCTAATTCTGCAGCTGCCAAAGAACAATAATCCAAAGGCAAAGCCATCAATTGTCCGTGGAAATTACCTCCGGAAATCGATTCTTCTGCACTTAAAACAATGGGGTTGTCGGTCACGGAATTCAGTTCTGTTTCTGCCATTTGTTTCAGGTGTTCAAAGGCATTTCTACTCGCGCCGTGAACCTGCGGAACGCATCGCATAGAATACGGGTCTTGAACTCTATCACAGAATTCGTGAGACTTGAGATTATCAGAATCTTTAAGGAAATTTCGCATTCTTTCCGCTACTTTTTGACTTCCGTCAAATGGGCGAATCTCGTGCAATTCTTTCTTGAACGGGCTTGATGAACCTCGGTAAGCTTCCAGACTCATAGCTGCAGTCAAATCGGCCAAATCTAAAAGATATTCGAATTTTGTAAGACCTGTAATGGCGTGCGCTAAAATAAACTGAGTGCCATTAATCAATCCCAAACCTTCTTTCGGACCGAGTTTTAAAGGTTGAAGTTTATGTTTCTTCAAAACTTTAGCAGTTTCAACAGTTTTATCATTTTCCCAAACCTGACCTAATCCCAAAAGCGGCAAAACCAAATGTGCCAATGGCGCCAAATCTCCTGAAGCACCAACAGAACCTTGCTCTGGAACAACCGGAATAATATCCAGTTCCAACATCAGAATCAATCGCTCAATAACATCTAACGAAACACCCGAAAATCCTTTCGACAAAGCGTGGATTTTGGAAATCATCATTATTTTGGAAATGTTCTTATCAATCGGTTTTCCTACACCTACAGCGTGAGAAATAATCAAATTATGCTGAAGTTGTGCTGTCTCCGATTCTGAAATCTTAGTGTCGCAAAGTGGTCCAAATCCTGTGTTGATACCATAAACAGTTCGGTCAGATGCTACAATTTTCTGAACATTCTGTTGGGATTTTATGATTTGTTCTTTTGATTTTTTATTGAGTTTTGCTTTGGAAGGATTTTTTAAAATCTCTAAAACATCCTGATATTTAAATTGGTCGATTCCGTAAATCATCACTGAAAAATTTTGCCTAAAAATACACTTTTCGGAAGGAATTATAAAAAGGATTTTATCTTGAATATTAGATTTATTTTATATTTTTAAATGATGAAAAACTATTACCTATTAATTCTCTTATTTAGTCAGCAGATTTTTGCTCAGACAATTCATAACAAAAGTAAACTTGATAGTGTCTATGACGCATTTGGAACTTATGACAAAGCGATGTTCCGAATCAAAGTTCAAAAAGAAGGAAGGGATATCTATGAAAAAAATGTTGGTTTTGCTGATTTGGAAAATGAAACTGTTCCGGATGATAATACTAAATATCGAATTGGTTCTGTAACCAAAACTTTCACTGCAGTTTTGATATTCAAAGCGATTGAGGAAGGGAAACTAAAACAAACTGACAAGCTTTCCAAGTTTTTCCCGAGAGTCAAAAATGCAGATATTATACAGATTTCTAATTTATTAGAACATACAAGTGGAATTAGAAGTTATGATAAATCGAAATTCTATGATGAATTGAAATACAAAAGCTATTCAAAAGAATTGCTATTAGAAATGATTTATAGACTACCTTCGGATTTTCCACCAGATTATAAGTTTTCTTATTCTAACACAGGTTTTGCTCTTCTAGGATTAATTTTGGAAAATGTTTATGGAAAAAATTATTCGGAAATTTTAAAAGAGAAAATTATAAATCCGCTGAACTTACAAAATACTTCTACAGGAAATTTGGCAGACGAAAAAAATAACGAAGCCAAATCTTATGTTTATTATAATAACTGGAGAAAGAAAGAAAATTTAGAACTTAACAATTTTCTAGGAGCAGGAAATATTGCTTCCACGCCTTCGGATATTAATACATTTTTGAAAGCTTTATTTGATGGAAAATTAGTTTCTGAAAAATCTCTTGTCCAAATGAAAAATTTGCAGAAAGGATTGTTTCGCTATCCTTACGAAAGCAAAAATATGTATGGACACACAGGTTCTGTTTTAGGTTATCTGACATTTGCGCTTTATATTCCGGAAGATAAAATTGCCATTTGTATTACAGAAAACGGAGTGAGATACGACATTGGCGATATCTTGGAGTATGTTCTTAATGATTTGTATAATGACAAATATGAAGTGCCTGATTTTAAAAGAATCAAGCTTAGTAACCAGGAATTACAGCAATTTGTAGGGAAATATAAATACTCGGGCTCTTCTACAGATTTGAATGTTTATATTAATAATGATAAACTTTATATACAGCAAGATGATTCTCCTGAAGTTTTGATTGAGGCTAAGGAAAAAAACAAATTTGTTTACGATACAAACAAAGTAGAATTGTTATTTTCTCCCGAGAAAAAGAAAATGACTATGATTACCAAAAGAAATACTTACGTTTATAAGAAAGTAGATTAATTACAGTATAGCTTTAATAATCAAATTGTTCATCATATTCCTTCAGTTGCAACGCTCTTTCTTTGATGATTTGTAACTTTTTGTTTTCAGAAATCACTTGAAAAATTGTTCCTTTTTTGACGTCAAGATAATACTTATTGATTAATTTGAATTCGGAATCTCGGAAAGAAATCCAATTTCTCTGTGCTTCCAACAATTCCTTTTTTGCTGTATTGTTTAATTTATGATTTAGTGAAGTATAAGACTTATTCAGTTCCTTGTCCCAAGATTGTTGAGCAGAAATGATACAGTTTCTTTGACCGGCCGTCGAGTTATCCTGGTTAAGGCATTTTTCCAAGGTATGGTCTATTTTGTTTTGAGCCAAAGGAAAAATAGTTGCAAATAGAAAAAAAATGACGATTGACTTTTTCATAATTTTATTTTTAGATTCACTCAAATTTTAATTCTTTTGCCTGACGAATATGCGCCAAATGATGCTGACAATGCCAGCCGTAAATCAAGATATTTTCTCTGAGCGAAATTCTTTCCGATTGTTCAGGATGAATGAATTCTTTATTCAAATCTTCTTCAAGCAAAGTTTTCAAAAGATATACCCATCTTGTATGCAAAGCTTCCAAAAGCTGTAAAGAAACCAAAGGCGAAAGCTGATTGTCCGGTAATTCTGCCCAAAGACTTTCCTCGTAAGGTTTGATGGTTGGAACATTTTCCGTCAATGCTAATTTGAACCTCATATAGCTATTAATATGACTGTCAGCGCAATGATGAACCACTTGAGTAATTGTCCAACCGTCCGGTCTGTATCTCAATTTTAAATCTTGTTCATCGAGATTTTGAATCTCAGCTTTGACAACATTGGGAAAGTTTTCGATTTCAAAAATAGCAGAATCGATGACTTCTTTGGAGATAGATTCTGACTTGATGAATTTTCCGACTGGATATTTTAATTCTTCTAAATTCATTATTTCAAATTCTTCATCAGGATTGCTTCCATTTTTTCATAACCTAATTTGTTCGGATGGATTCCGTCCTCAGCAATTTCTTTAGGCAAACCATTTTTTTCGTCCTTTAAAACTGAATGGTAATCCACGTAAGTGATATGATTTTTCTGAGCGTAATCTTTTATCATTTTATTCAATGCAATGACTTTATCGGCTGGTTGCATATCTTTTCTCCAAGGGAAATCGTAAGCTGGCAATGCAGAGCATAAAACTACTTTGATGTTATTAGCTTTTGCCAGTTCTGCCATAGAAACAATATTTCCGAACACTTTATCCAAAGAAATCGGACCTTGATTTTCTGCAATATCATTAGTTCCGGCAAGGATAATAACACGTTTAGGTTTCAGTTTGATCACATCTTCCCGGAATCTCAAAAGCATCTGCGAAGTCACTTGTCCGCTGATTCCTCGTCCTACAAAATTATTTTTGGTAAAAAATCCTGGGTCTGTGAAGAACCAACCTTCTGTGATAGAATCTCCCATCAAAACAGAATTTGGAGCAATATTTTGAGAAAGAACTTCTTGGTTTTGTTTTTGATATCTGCCGAAATTGGCAAAGTCTTGAGCTGATAGCATTGTGGAAAGTATAATAGATGCGAAGGTTAAGAATTTCATATTTTCTAAATTTGATTATCAAATATATGAAATAAGAATAATGATAAATTTATTTCTTAACATTTAGCTGAGCAAAGCACTTGGCGACCTTAAAATATTTTAAATAATTATAAAAAAATCTTTGCTGACTTTGCGTTCAAAATAATATCAATAATTTTACAAAATGGAAAACACTTCGAAAGACCCTTTACATGGCAAAAGACTGGACGCTATTCTGGAAGAATTGCTAGAATACTACAAAGGCTACAGCGAATTGGGAAAACAAATCAACATCAAATGTTTTACTGGCGAAAATCCAAGTGTCAGTTCCTCTCTGAAATTCCTCCGAAAAACCGATTGGGCAAGGACAAAAGTGGAGAGTTTGTATCTGTATGTTTTGAGACAGAAAAAGAAAAAATCCAAAGAATAATAAACCACAAAAGTCACAAAAGAATATTCAAGGTCTTGATTTTTTATCAGAAGGATAAGAACTTTTGTGACTTTTGTGGTTGAAAATAATCAATCCAAAAATTCTCCGGTCACATAAAACCAACGATTCTGAATCATCTTGAATTGTGACAATTCGTGATGAAGCTGTTCGTTTCCGTCTTCATCGATATAAAATGCTTTGAACTCTACTTTATTAGTTGAAGGTTTGTCGACAATTTCCAACTTTGTCCATTCATTGATTTCGCCCCATTCCTGTAAGCTCTTTTTGTTATGAAATTGTCTTTTGTTTGGCGAGGTCGTTTCCCAGAGATATTCACCGTTTGGGATAGCGAAAGCCGAGAATCGAGAACGCATCAAAGCTTCCGCAGTTGGCGGGAATTTCTCTTTTGTGTGATAAGGTTGACAGCAATCTTCGTAGGATTTTCCAGAACAGCAGGGACAATTCATTTTTAATTCAAATTTCAAACTTCGAATGTACTAAAACTTAAAATTATCCGAGAAATATCTCAACAATTTTCAGAAAATTAAAAACTGATATTTATTAGTCTCCAAAACCTAAAAATGTCCTTATTGTACTATTTTGTAAGCCAATGTCATTAGACTGAATTTGCAAGGAGAAGTAATTTTGCTTCGGGAAATAATGTAATGGATTCTTACTTTAAAGGTTAAAAATAAGAATGTCTATTCAGTTCATTTTCTAAGATATAAGATTATGGATACAAAAGAAAATAGTATAAAAGTTTCAGATAAAATAAAGGAGACGTTCAGAGATTCTGTTGGGACAATGGACGAAGCAGGAACCAGAAAATGGGTCTTCCCAAGAAAGCCAAAAGGAAAATATACCAATTATAGAGAATGTGTTGGTTATTCCTTAATTTTTTTATTTGTGATAATGCCTTTCCTCAAAATCAGTGGAAATCCTGTTTTGTTGATTAATATTATAGATAGGAAGTTTTTCATTCTTGGACAACCTTTCTATTTGCAGGATTTTTTCATTTTAGCTTTGGGAGCAGTGGCCTCGGTTATTTTTGTAATGCTTTTTACTGTGGTTTTTGGCAGGATATTTTGTGGTTGGATTTGTCCACAGACCTTATTTATGGAAATGATCTTCCGTAAAATCGAATATTGGATAGAAGGCGACCGAAACAAACAGATGAAACTGAACAAACAAGCTTGGGATGAAGAGAAAATCAGAAAGAGAGCTTTGAAATGGTCTGTGTTTTTACTTATATCATTGCTAATAAGCCATATTATGTTTATGTACATTGTTGGATACGAAGAAACGTTTAGAATTATTTTGAGCGGACCAGCTAAATATCCAACCAATTTTATTGTGATGTTAGTTTTTACAGGCATTTTTTATTTTGTTTTTGCTTGGTTTCGGGAACAGGTTTGTACATTGGTTTGTCCTTATGGAAGACTACAGGGTGTTCTGATAGACAAGCATACAGTCAATGTTTATTATGATTTCAAAAGAGGAGAGGGAAGGGCAAAATGGAGAAATGGCGAAAATCGTTCTGCGGTCGGAAAAGGCGATTGTATCGATTGTCAGCAATGTGTGGTCGTTTGTCCAACGGGAATCGATATCAGAAACGGACAACAATTGGAATGTATCAATTGTACAGTTTGTATCGATGCCTGCGATGAAGTAATGGAAAAAGTGGGAATGCCAAAAGGACTCATAAGATATGCGACCGAAGCTGAAATAGAGAATCAGGAAAAATTCAAATTTACGGCTAGGATGAAAGCGACCACTGTTGCACTTTTCGTATTAATTGGTGTTTTGTGTGGATTGATGTACGACAGAGGTTCGGTTGAAGCTAAATTCATACGGCCAGCTGGTTCTGCTTATTTTGTAAGAGACGGAAAAATTACCAATACATTTACTTATACGATTCTAAACAAGTCCAATGAGAAAAAAATGATGACCATAAAGGTTCTTTATCCAAAACATTCGGAGATAACTTTTGCTGGTAAAGAAGGTATTATTGTGAAAGGAGATGCGATAATAAAAGGAAATGTCAATATCAGTTTCCCGGAAAATGAAGTGAAATTATCAAAACAAAATATAGAAATAGGCGTTTTCGATGCTGATGGAGAAATGCTGGATTCTTACAAAACTTACTTTGAAGGTCCATTTAAATTTCAGTTTTAAAGTTTAATTAATGTTTATGCTCTTTAACAAAAGTCGAAGGCGTTTGCCCCGTTTTTTTACGGAATACCCGAACGAAATAAGAATATTCCTCGTAACCCAAACGGAAAGCAATGTCCACAAGACTCTCATCAAGATAGATTAGCATTCTTTTGGCTTCCAAAATTGTTCGGTCGGTTATAATTTCCGAAACGGTTTTCTGAACCACGGTTTGTGTGATTCTATTGAGATGTTTGGTTGTCAGATTCATCCATTCAGCATATTGAAAAGCAGATTTTTCTTTGATGAAATTTAATTCTAATAATTCTTCAAAATGTTGATAATGCTGGATATAAGAAGTATTTGAGTTTTGTGTTCCAATGATTTTTTCTTCCGAGAATAATCTGACTGTTTCTATATACAATTGAGAAATAAAAGCTAAGATTAAATTCTCCGATAACAAAGCCGATGAAGAATTCTCATTACCGATTTTAATAAAAAGATTTGAAAATTCTGTAAAATTATATCCTTTCAACTGAAGTTTTCGAGGATATTGAACAGAACTGAAAAACGGATATTCTCTTAGTTTTTGATTGACAAAATGAAGGTCAAAAAATTCCTGAGAATGAAAAAATATAAACCCATCGGCATCTTCTGACAACTTCCAGCTGTGAACTTGTCCAGGTGACATAAAAAATAGTGAACCACCAAAAACGTCATATTTTCTAAAATCGATTTCGTGAGTTCCTGTCCCTTTTGTGAAAAAGATGCAGGCGTAAAAGTCGTGGCGATGAGGTTTTTCGATATGCCTGTGACTTCTTAATAAATGATCTTTAATTGAATTGAAATAAAAATCCGAATGCTTTGCTGCAGACTGAAACAAATTGATATTCAAAACCGATATTTCGTTGTGACCCATTTAATTCAGAAAATTTACAACGGGTTTTTGTAAAGACCAGAGAATCATTCCGTTTTCTTGTTTTTCTTTTGTGAAATTTAATTTGTTTAAAAGATTGATGGAATTGAGATTATCGAATGCGCATTTTGCAGTAATTTCCTTTACTATTTCTTGTGAAAATGCCCAATTTATAAGCTCTGTTACAGCTTCTTCAGCATAACCATTTCTCCGTTCTTCTTTTATGATACCGTATCCAATATCTGCATTTTGCTCTTTTTCATTAAAACCTTTGAATCCTGCATCACCAATTATTTCCAAAGTATCCGCTTTGATAATCATCCATGATTCGAATCCTGTAGGTTCGCCGACTTCAGACAAATTATCAATGATTTTAGGAAGCGTTTCGATAACATCATTGTCCGGCCAACTTTTTCCCTTTTTAAATCCCAATTTGATTAAGTCATTAAAGTCCCAATTCAAAATATTTTCACAAATTTGCTTTGTAAATGGAATAAGAATTAATCTTTTCGTAGTAAGTTTGCTTATTTTCAAAGGTTAATGTTATTTTTTATTTGTTTAAATTTTAGACACGAGAAATAATCTAATATCTGTTATCTCGTGTCTAATGACTTTTTTAATTATTCTCCAAACGCCCTTTTCAAAAGACTCTCGACTTTCGGTTCGCTTCCTCGGAAGTTTTTGTACAATTCCATCGGGTCTTTTGTTCCACCGGAAGACAATAGGATTTTGTATTTTGCAGCGATCTCCGGATTGAAAATTCCATTTTCTTTGAAATATTGAAACGCATCGGCATCCAAAACTTCCGCCCATTTGTAAGAATAATATCCTGCTGAATATCCACCTTGGAAAATATGAGAAAAACTCGGACTTGCTGCAGTTTCCGGATTTGAAGGATAAAGGTTGGTTGCAGCTGTTTTTTCAACTTCAAACTCTTTCACACTCTTATTCTCCAGTGCTTCAACTTCCGAATGATAAGCCATATCCAACAACCCGAATCCAAGTTGTCTCAAAGTCTGGTAGCCTTCCATAAAAGATTTGCTTTGCGACAATTTTTCGATTTTTTCATTTGGAAGAATTTCTCCCGTTTGATAATGTTTGGCAAAAGTTTTCAGAAATTCCGGTTCGTAACAGAAATTTTCCAAAAACTGAGAAGGCAATTCCACAAAATCCCATTTAACCGAGGTTCCGGAAAGGTTCGGATATTGCGTGTCCGCCAAAACGCCGTGAAGTGCGTGTCCAAATTCGTGGAAAAGCGTTGTCACTTCTTGGAAAGTTAACAAACTTGGTGTGTCTTTCGTCGGTTTTGTGAAATTACAAACCACGGAAATATGAGGACGAGAATTTTCGCCGTTTTTTTTGTATTGATTTTTATAACTCGTCATCCAGGCGCCGGCACGTTTTCCTTTTCGAGGATGATAATCGGCATAGAGTAGGGCTTTTACATTTCCATTTTCTGTGATTTCGTAGGTTTTCACATCTTCGTGATATTTCTGAACGTCGTTGATTTCTTTAAATTCAAGTCCGAACAATTTACCGGCTAAACCAAAAACCGCTTCCTGCACTTTTTCCAATTGGAAATAAGGTTTCAGTTCTTCATCATCAATATCGAATTTTTGTTTGCGTAATTTTTCAGCGTAGAATGCGTGGTCATAACTTTGAATTTCATCGATTCCGTCTGCTTTTGCCAAAGTCTTTAATTCTTCGATTTCTTTTTGAGCATAAGGTGTTGCTTTGTCCAAAAGTTCATTCAGGAATTCAAAAACTTTTTCCGGCGATTTTGCCATTCTTTCTTCCAAAACGAAATCTGCATAGTTTTTATAACCTAATAATTCTGCTTTTTCCTGACGAAGTTTGACGATTTCTTTAATCAAATTCTGATTATCAAATTCTCCACCGTCAAACGATTTCTTTCCGTTAGCTAATGCCAATTCTTTTCTGAGTTCTCTGTTTTCTGCGTAAGTCATCGCCGGAAGATAACTAGGATATTGAAGCGTGATGACATAGCCTTTTAAGCCTTTTTCCTTCGCATCTTCTTCGTATTGTTGAAGAATAGCTTCCGGAATTCCTTTCAACTCTTCTTTATCCGTAATATTTTTGAAATAAGCATTGGTTGAACCTAAAGCATTTTGTCCGAATTGAAGTGATTTGATAGACAAATCCATACTGATTTTCTCCAGTTTCTTTTTATCTTCTTCATTTAATAAAGCTCCACTTCTCACAAAACCTTTGTAAGTTTCGTTGAGCAACATTTTTTGTTCGTCGTTCAATGACAAGCTGTCTTTTTGGTCGTAAACGCTTTTGATTCTTTCGAATAGCTTTTCGTTTTGAGAAATTTTGGAAGAGAATTCTGTCAAAAGTGGCGAAACGTCTTGAGCGATTTTCTGGATTTCGTCATTGGTTTCAGCAGAATTTAGGTTGAAGAAAATACTGGAAACTCTGTCCAATTGTTCGCCAGAAAATGCCATTGCTTCAATCGTATTTTCGAAAGTTGGAGCTTCGGAGTTATTTGTTATTTCATCGATTTCTTTTTCAGAATTTTTTACCAATTCCTGAAAAGCAGGAAGGTAATTTTCTTCTTTGATTTCCTCGAAAGGCGATGAGGTATATTTGGTGTTGAATTTTTCTAAAAGTGGATTCATAAAGATGAATTATTAATGATAAATTATAAATGATTTTCTGTGTGTCGTAATTGACAAATTTAGTACCTAAAGTTGAAAGTATGACAAAATTGCGCCCCGACTTGAACGGAGCTCATTTTTTTATTGCAATGTCCGAAATTTCTATTGTCGGATTAACTTTCTTTGCAATAAAAAGATAGCGGGAGTGGAAGGCGGATAAAGGCGCCCCAATAAATATTATCATAGAAAAAGTTTTTGTGTTCAAATTCTTTTTAGATTTGTTTTCAACTTAAAACTAACTTATTATGAAGAAATTTTTAAAAATTATTAGCGTTATCGTGGCAATAATCATTGCTTATTGCGCAATTGCAATGTTGTTTTTTGACAGCAAATGTCACAACGAACAATCTCTCGTTATCAATGCTCCGAAAGAGAAAGTATGGCAAAATGTGAATTCTATGAAAGCTTTTAACACTTGGAATCCTTGGATGAAAATGGATCCGAACTTGACAGTAACTTACAGAGGAACGGCTGGCGAAGTGGGTGACGGCTATCACTGGAAAGGTAATGATGATGTGGGCGAAGGCGAACAGGAGATCACGGCGATTGCTCCGAACGAAAAAGTGTCCACGAAAATGCATTTTATCAAACCAATGGATGATAATGCGACTTCGGACCTGCTCTTGACGTCGGAAGGTTCCGGAACCAAAGTGACTTGGAATATTGAATACGAAATTGAAACGCTTTTCAAACCGATGAAACCGATGATGACCTGGCAAATGAACAAATCATTCTCGGAAGGTCTTGGAAAACTGAAAGAACTTTCTGAAAAATAGTAAACAAAAATCGCCTCAGCTAGCTGAGGCGATTTCATTTGATTTGAAAATTTATTTTGTATTATTTGATGATCAGTTTAGAAACTGCCAAACCTTCATCTGACTTTAATTGTACTAAGTAATTTCCTGTTCCAATTCCGTTTACAGAGAATGTTTCGTCTCCTTTAGCAGATTTCAGTCCGAAAGATTTTACCAGTTTACCGTTAAGGTCATAGATATTGATCTGTCCGTTTTTAGCTTTGTTGTATCTGATTTTCAATAATCCGTCAGTAGCAGGATTCTGAACGATTTGTAATGATGTTCTGTTGGCACCGATTTTCGTTTCATCCGTAGCCAAAGCAGTTTGATTACCAAAAATTCTGAACTCTCCTGGCTGAAGAACTACTGTTGTAGAGCCGTTAGCGTTCATAGAAGAATTGTCCATTAGATTGTACCAGTTTCCGGCATAAGGGAAATTAGGCGTTACAGTTTGAGCTGTTGTTGTAAAGTTGGCAACTACCACTACGTTTTTCAAAGAACTTGCAGGTAAAGCATCATTCCAAACATAGATTCTAGGTAAAAGATTTCCGGATTCTACCGTAAAAGTTGTTGTGTCAAAAACCTGACTTGATAATCTGATGGCCAGGATTTTTGACCAAGTGTCATAAACTGCTTTTCTATTGGCATTGGTGTCATATCCCAAAGTAAAAGCTACTGGTTTTGGAGCAGTTCTACAATCGTTGCTGATGGTTCCGTTCTCACATCTGTTGATACTGAATTCGTAACCCAATTCTCCAAACTGCCAAATCATCTTAGGACCAGGAACTGTGAAGAAAACGGCACCAAAAGCTTTTTGTCTTTCCAGTGCGGTATTCAAATCTTTAACACTGTAAGAACCATTAGCATTTCCATAAGCTAAATTTTTGAACATTAGTCTTTCCTCGTCGTGACTCTCGCCATAGCTCATATTTCTTCTTTCAGAAAAAGTATGGTTTCTAAAATCAACTCTGTTGAAGTTGCTGTCAGAATCGTAACCCATTGTGTTTTGATTGTAAGGTCCAACCAAATTATCCCACATCATTACACCTTTCCCTTCGTTCAATCTGTAGTCAGCCCATTGTTTTTCTTCAGCATTTCCTCCCAAATGTTCGAAAATAATATAAGAAGTTGGATCATATGACCATTGATAGTCTGAATATAATTTCAATACATCCACTCTGTCTTGCTGATAAGAACCTGTACAGTTTTCATCTGATGCAGTACAATTTTGTGTAAATCCTTTGGTCAAATCCCAACGAAATCCATCGATTTTATATTCAGAAATCCATTGTTCCAAAACTCTGTTCACATAATATCTTGTTTCAGGTTTTGAATGGTTGAAATCATAGAATACACTATAAGCATGTTTTGCAACCTGATTGAAATATGGATTGTTAGCTGCAACATCCCCATAACCACCGGATGTACTTGTTGACCAAAGTCTTTCCAATGGAGATCTGCCAGAAGCGTGATTAAGTGCAACATCAAGAATTACAGCAATCCCATTTTGGTGACATTTGTCAATAAATTCTTTGAATTTTTCTGGCGTTCCGTAAGCTTTATCTAATGCTAAATGGAATCCAGGGTTGTACCCCCAAGAATTATTTCCATCAAATTCCATTACCGGCATTAATTCGATGGCATTAACATTTAATCCTTTGATATAAGGGATTTTATCAATCATAGATTGCCAGTTTTTCTGCTCTGTAAAATCTCTTACCAGAGCTTCATAGACAATTAGATTTTGTTTTGCTGGTTTTTGGAAATTAGTTACAGTCCAGTTGTAAGCCGGTTTCGCTGTCTGAATTACTGAAACGTCATATTGTTGTCCAGCAGGATAAGCTGGCAAATTAGGATAGGTACTTGATGAAATCCAAGGATCATCATCCGGAGATAATACCAAAGTTGAATACGGATCCGCAACTTTCACTCCGTCATTGGTTCTGTATTGGAAAGTATAAACCTGCTGAGGTGTCAATCCTGTAATTTCTAACCAAAATAGATCGGTGTTATTAGTATCTCTTTTCATCACATAGTTGGAAGAAATCTGCCAATTGTTAAAACTTCCGATAACATGAACGTAGCTTTTAAGAGGCGCGTATAAAGCTAAACCAACTTTCGTTGGATCATTAGGATCGTAAGTGATACCTTGTCTCATATAAGAAGGCATTGCCGCAGATTGAGAAGTTGGTGTCGGAGAAACTACAAAATTAGAAGTCAAAGTGGTTCCAGATGCTGTCGCAGAAACTTCTATATTATTATCAGTAGTAATGCTTGGAGAGGTGGTAATAGTTGATACATTACTAGCTGTGTAGATTGTATTACCATTAGATTTTACAACATAATTAGCAGGCAAAGAAGTGCTGTAAGTAATAGGGAAAGTACTTCCTGAAGCTACAAAATTAACAGTTCCGTTTTGCGGAGTAGTACTTGTAAACTGAAATCTTCCAACTTCCGAATAGATATCCTGAGATTGTCCGTTTCCAGTTTTAGTTTTTAAAAGAAAACCAATTCTTCCGATTCCTGTTCTGTTGTAAAAGGTTCTAGGAACAAATGTAATTGTGTATGTATCTGTACCAGAATTGTAAGTCAGCTTATTGGATTCATTAGATGAAGCCCAGGTTCCGTTGGTTGGACAGTCTTGGCTGTTAGCATCATTGCTGTCATAGGACCAAGCCCAAAGGTATAATGCATTGTTGGTAACACCCCAAGTGGATTCATTAATACTGTTTCCATTAAAGGTAATGGTAATCGATTCGTCTTCGTTAAAAGTCGGAGGACTGATAGAAGAACTCACAGTTTGCTGCTGCGCAAAACTTGTAATCGCAATGAAAATTGCGATCAGATTGTAAAAAAATTTCATAAGGTCTATATATTAAGTGATAAATATATCATTTTTTAATTCACACAATATATTTTTATTTGAAATGAAATTTTTATTTTTAAATAATTGTAAATGAGTTAGTTGCTGTTTTGACTTGATTTGGAGAGAATTAATTTATTAATTTTAGTTTAACCAAAAATCAACATTGTGCAAGAATTTGATGAATTTTTTGCTTTAAATGATATTTGTATTATTTTGTAAAATAATCAACAATATATTTTTATAGTTCGTATAAATTTCTATAAATTTACGGACACAGTAAAAAATAATGAACATTTAATTTGATTAAATGCGAATTTTAAATTTAGTATTAAACCTTAAAGTTCGTTAATTGTTTTTGATTAATTAAATGTTTGTTTTAAATTGCAAATAAAATTAATAATTAAAATTATGAAGAGTGCATCTGAAACCGGTTATCATTTAGACGGAGTTGACAAAGAGATTATTTATATGTTAATGGACAACGCTAAAACTTCTCTTGCACATATTTCCAAGCACGTAGGTATTTCTACAACTGCGGTTCACCAAAGAATCAAAAAACTGGAACAAGCGGGCGTAATAGAAAATTCTATTTCTTTCCTTAATCCAAGAAAAATTGGTTACAAAGTCGTTTCTTACATTGGTGTTTTCTTGGAGCAACCAAGCCATTATCAGGACGCTATCAAAAATCTTAATTTGGTAAATGAAGTAGTAGAAGCGCATTACACAACAGGAAATTACACGATTTTCTTAAAAGTACTTTGTAAAGATAATGATCACCTGATGCAGATTCTTAACAAAATCCAAAAGCTGAAGGGCGTTACGAGAACAGAAACAATTCTTTCTCTGGAGCAAAGCATCAGCAGACAATTGAAAGTTTAAAAAATTTTATATAATCGCGAAAGGATACAAATTATTTGTATCCTTTTTTTATTTTTGTAATTATGGAAATCAATCAATATTTAGACTCAACATATCTGAAAACGCCGGAACAATCTGGGCTGACAGAAGAACAGACTTTTGAAAAAGTTAGAGAATTGACAGATGAAGCGATTGCTTACAACTTCAAAGAGGTAATGATTCGTCCGAATTATGTTAAGCTCATCAAAGATTATTTAGTTTCGAAAAATTCTGACGTTCTGGTGGGAACAGTTATTGGTTTTCACGAAGGAACATATTCTATAGAAGATAAATTGAAAGAAGCTAATCAGGCAGTTTTGGATGGCGTAGATGAGTTGGATTATGTTATCAATTATGAAGCTTTCAAAGCCGGAGAATTAGAATTGGTAAAAAAAGAATTTGTTGAAGGAACCAAATTAGGTTTGGATTTCGATAAAACAGTGAAATGGATTATAGAAATTGCTGCACTTTCAGATGCTCAAATTGCTAATTTAACGACTAACATTTGGACTTGGGCGCAGGAAAATTTTGAAGAAAAAGATTTCTCCAGAATCTTTGTTAAATCCTCAACAGGATTTTATGTAACCGAAGGCGGAAAACCCAATGGCGCAACTTTCGAAGGTGTAAAAATTATGCTGGATAATGCCGGAAAACTTCCAGTGAAAGCTGCTGGTGGTGTGAAGACGCCTGCCGATGCAGAAAAAATGATTGCAATGGGAATCCAGAGAATCGGAACTTCTGCAGCCAAAGCACTTCTTGGAGAAGGCGAAGCTGGAGTTGGCTATTAAGTAATCCCTTTAAAGAAAATATAAAACCCTCTTGAATTTTCAGGAGGGTTTGTTTTTTACTTCAAAGATTTGATGTAATCAGCATATCCGCTTTTCTCGAATACAATTTGAGAATCCATTTTATAAATATCTTTCCAGCTATCCTTTCCGTGTTTTTCAACGTATTTTTCTATAATTCTAAAACCCATCCAATAGTTTAAACTTTTGGGAGCGTCTGCAAATAGTTTGAATTTTTCATTTCTCAGCAAAGGATTATTACCACTTTTATCGTAAAAATATTTCTCTAATTCCTGATAAAGCTTTTTCTCATTAGTCAAATACCAAGCCCAATCTTTTTCGGACATATTTTCAACAGCTTCGTTTTTTGCAATTTTCTTGTCAAAAAATATCCAAGTAAAATAGCACGCAAAACCTTCATCAATGGTTTGTGCTAGAGCCGTTTCTTTATTAGAGTCATTGGTATGGAAAGGTTCATAAACCAAATGATTGAGTTCGTGAGGAATTCCTTTTTCGATCGTGTAATTGACGTTGTATTCTTTATTATTCAATTCAAAAGCAAATTCTTCTGCGCTGCAACCACCAAAACCGATTCCTTGTAACGGCGTAAACAGAATGCTGATTTTGGCTTTCGGTGGATAAGGAACCAATTTTTCGAATTTTTGAAGATTCTGTTTTAAAGTTTTTTCTAAATTAATGTTCAAAAGTTCTGAAGTCCGATTGTCAAAAAAGTCTTTATTATCAGGATAAAGCTTTTTATTCCAATCAACCATTCCTTTTGAATTATTGAATTTTGAAGCATTTTCTTCTCCGAAAATCATTCCGTAACAGTTGTTCCAAAGTTCTTTATGTGGCTGATAAACCTTTTGAACAATTCGTAAACTGTCATATTGGGATTGATGCGCTAAAATTTGATTTTTGAAAAGATTAAGAATAGTGATGTTTCCAACTTTAACGCTGTCTGGGACTTTTTCTAATTTTTCAAAAATATTTGATGATTCATTTTGAGATTTTGAAACTTGATTTTTACAAGATGTAATTAATAACGAAATTAAGATGGATGGTAATATTAGCTTTTTAATCATACAGAATTCTTACAATTCAAATATAATTAAATTCACTCCGCCACCCAAACACTCACACTCCCTGCTGGACAAGGGAAATTGGCCCAGCCATTTTCATCAATTGTAATTTTTTCCTCAAGATGTCCGGTGAAATCATAAAATGTTTTTCCCGCGTATCGTTTTCCTATTTCCATAGATTTTTGATTCACATCCTTGTTACTCAAAACAATGGCACAACCTTGGTGTTCATCGTCACCTTCACGAGTCCAGCCAATGCAATGCGCATCATCAAAATAATCTCTTTGCTCCCCATAAGCAAAATCCTTTCTGGCTCGGATGAGTTCTTCAATCGCATCTACTTTGTCGAGGAAGATTTCATATTCGTTGCCATCTTTTCCTTGGTCTTTGTAGCTCGCGCCGTATAAATCGGGATAGAAAACGCAAGGATAACCATCTTTTCTCAGCAAAATCAAAGCATAAGCAATCGGTTTGAACCAAGTTTCAACCGGAGCTTCCAAAGCCTGAAGCGGCTGCGTGTCGTGATTGTCAACAACTGTTACAGCTTTATTAGGATGAGAACCGACAAGCGTTCCATTGAAAATTTCTCTCAAATCATAATCCGGATTTTTGGAGGCCTGATGCAAATTATGCTGCAAGGAAGAATCAAACAAGCTCATACAACCTTCGGTAGAATCTATGTAAGCTTCCAAAAGTGGCAATTCTCCAGGAGCCCAATATTCACCAACTGCAAAAATATTTTTTCCGGAGTTGGAGCGCAGAAGCGTTAACCATTCTTTATAAAAATCAGGCGAAATATGTTTTACGGCATCCAGTCTCACACCGTCAAAATCCGTCTGGTCAAAATACCATTTTCCCCAATGATTCAGTTCTTCGCGAACAAAAGGATTACGATGTTCGATATCATTATACATCAAAAAATCATAATTTCCTTTCTCATCAGAAATAATATCATCCCAGCCATCGGCGTGTTCGTGGATAAGACGGAAAATACCTTTTTCTTTACCTTCCGCATAATCTACACCTGTAAAACAGTTGAAATCCCATTTGAAATCAGAATAAGTATCGCCTCTTCCAGGAAAGGTGAATTTGGTGTAAGATTCGATTTCCATAACATCAGAAATATCTTTGTTGCGGTCTTCTTCATCCACCTGTATAACCTTGAATTTCTCAAGCTCATCACCGCCAGCTTTGTGATTCAGAACGACATCTACTATGACTTGAATGTTTTTTTCTTTCAAAGATTTGATGGCGTCAAGATATTCATCCTTCGAACCATATTTTGTAACAGTCGTTCCTTTTTGATCAAATTCTCCCAAGTCAAAAAGATCGTAAGCATCATAACCAACGGAGTAGCCACCGTTAGTGCTTTTGTAAGCCGGAGGAAGCCAAACTGCTGTGATTCCTAAGTCGGAAAGATATTGTGCAGAGTCTTTGGTGTGTTTCCAAAGGAAAGAATCCCCATCGGTATACCAATGGAAAAACTGAATCATGGTCCCGTTCATAAGATTGTAGATTTTTTCAGATTGTTTGATTTGATGTTTCGTTCTATGAAAATATCAAGCCACTTCAAAAATTCAAGATAAAGTAAAAAGAATCGAGGAGAATTATTTGGGCGCCTTTATCCGCCTTCCGTTCCCGCTTTTTTCTTTTTTTCTCAAAAAGAAAAAGAGCTCCACTCAAGTCGGGGCGGGCTTCGCGAAGTTGAAGATTTGTCATAAATCCAAACTTAACACAAACACAATTTTGTCATTCCGGAGGAATCTCAACAGTCTAGATTCCTCCGGAATGACAAAATGAACTTTAAAACTAAATTATTTGCTGAGCAAAGCGCCTTTGCGGAATTTGCGTTTAAAAAACTTAATCACCAAACTCCTCAAAAGGAATTTTCAACTGGACAGAAATCTGTTTTTTTTCTTCTGTATTAAGATTGGAAAGTGATAATCCAAGCAAGCGAATCGCTTTGTCAAAAGGCCTCAATTCCCAAAGTTGTTTTGCCGTGTTGTAGAATTTCTCCGCATTTTCAAAATATAATTCCTGAGTTTTGCTTCTCGTATAAAGTGAAAAATCTTTGTACTTGATTTTAAGCGTTAAGGTTTTTCCTTTGATTTCTTTTCTCCCGAGACGTTCTTCCAGTTCCTGACTCAGGGATTTTAGTTTTTCATCAATTTCCTCATCTTCATTGATGTCATCCCAAAACGTTCTTTCAACTGCCACGCTTTTCTGGATTCGGTTAGGTTTTACTTCACCATTATGAATTCCTCGCACAACATTATAATAATATACTCCGGATTTTCCGAAAAGACCTTCGAGCTGTTCCAAAGTCTTGGCCTTCAAATCTGCCCCTTTGAAGATGTGAAGCGTGTGCATTTTATTAGCAGTCACTTTTCCGACACCATAAAACTTCTCAATGGGGAGATTTTCCAAAAATTCATCAATTTTTGTGGGATGAATGGTTTTCTGCCCATTCGGTTTATTGATATCAGATGCGACTTTTGCTAAAAATTTGTTGACAGAAATGCCTGCAGAAGCGGTTAATCCGGTTTCTTCAAATATTCGTTTTCGGATTTCTCTGGCAATATCGTTGGCAGATTCTATATCTTTTTTATTTTCCGTAACATCCAGATAAGCCTCATCCAAAGAAAGTGGTTCGACCAAGTCTGTATAATCGTAAAAGATGTTTCGGATTTTGTTGGAGATTTCTTTGTAACGTTGGAATCTCGGCTTTACAAAAATGAGATGCGGACATTTTTCTTTGGCAGTCTTACTTGGCATCGCAGAACGTACCCCGAATTTTCTTGCCTCATAACTTGCTGCTGCAACCACGCCACGATGCTGTCCGCCAACAGCAATAGCTTTCCCACGCAGGCTCGGGTCATCAAGCTGCTCCACGGAGGCATAAAATGCGTCCATATCTACGTGGATGATTTTGCGTTGCGATTGCACCAAACAAATTTAGGCAAAAAAAATCCCGAAATTTTCGGGATTGTCAATTGTTATTTTGTCAGTTTATCGATTGTCGATTGGATTTCCGGGTCTTCCGGAGAAATTGCATAATATTTTGCAATATCCGATTCTTGGTCAACCACAATGTATCTCGGAATCCAGTTGAGGTCCACATAATTGTTGAAGTCATTTTTCCAACCGGAAGCGAACCAATAATTTTCTTTGTCAGTCATTCCGTGCTTTTCGAGGCTTTTATCAAAACCTTCTTTTGAGCGTTCCAGTGAAAGGAAAACAAAATCGATATTGGGGTTGTTTGCTTCCAGTTCTTTAGCTTTTGGAAATGCTTTTAGACAGTCTCTACACCAACCGGCCCAGAAATCTAGTATCAAAACTTTTCCTTTGTGCTGATGCAAAATGTCTTTTATGGAAGTTTCTTTTCCATTTTCATCTTGTAATTTTTGAGCGAGTGCTTCTTTGGAAAATTTGGTTTTCAGAACTTTTGGAACTTCCTGAGAAAATCCCAATTGAAACACAAATAATAAGATGTAAACTAATATCCTCTTCATTTTTTTTAAATTTTGATGAACGAAGTTAGTAATTAATATCGAATTTGTAAGTGTTAAGAATCTTTGTGTTGAAAAATGATTAATCCGTAAGATATTTTTAAATTTGTTTTGAATTTGATTGAAATTATCAAAATATATTTAATTTTGATTAAAAATTATTAATGGGAAACTCGGATTTTATTAAAAGAAAATTTGAAAAATTTGATGAAGGTTTTTATCAGGAGCTCAAAGAATACGGGATTTTTACCTCGGTCAATGCTAAACAGGAATTGATTGCTGAAGGTGATAAGGTAAAATTTATCCCTATACTTATAAAGGGTTCGGTAAAGGTGTATAATTTGAATGACGGGAAAGAGCTTGTTTACTATTATATATCACCAGGTGAGAGTTGCATTATGACTTTTTCTACGATATTCACCGATAAAGTGAGCCGAATCTACGCCGTCTCTGAGGAAAAATCCGATGTTCTCCTTCTGCCTGTTTCTCAATTTTTAATTTGGCTTCAGAAATATCCCATGCTGAACCAAATGTTTTTCCTGGAATATGATTCCCGATATAAGTTTATGATGGAAACAATTAATAAAATTGTTTTCCAAAAGCTTGACCATAGGGTGTTGGAATATCTCCACGAACGAATCAGAAGAAATGGGGCTGATGCTGTGAAGGTTTCACATAAAAAGATTGCTGATGAATTGGGAACGGCGAGGGAAGTCGTAAGCCGTATTCTGAAAAAATTTGAAAAAGAGGGGTTGATTACACAAAGCCCATTGGGTATAGGAATAATTGAAAAACGGTGACTTTAGTCACCGTTTTTTTGTAGAGAGACGTTATAATTTTGACATTAAAAGGTTAATATGTCAAAATTTTTATCATTTATTTCTCTGTTTGTTTTAATTTTCTCTTATGCACAGGATGATTTGTTAAAAGAAATTGATACTGTGAAAACAGAGAAGCCATATTCTCCCAGTTTCAAAGCACTGCAGGTTGTTACTGCACAATCCACAAAATTACCTGCAAGAAAAGAATTCTATCTTGACATCTCTCATAGATTCGGAGATGTAAGTGATGGGTTCAAAAATTTCTTCGGATTAGATAATGCGACCACAAAATTAGGTCTCATCTATGGATTGAAAGATTGGCTTGCTTTGAGCGCTTCCCGACATACTTACCAAAAAACTTATGAGTTTGGTGCAAAATACAGACTTTTCAAACAAGAAAAAGAATCACCATTTGATATTGTCGGGTACAATGTTTTGGATATTAATTCTGAACTTAGAAAAGATGATTTTCCAAAGCTGGAATTCTCGGACAGATTTGCCTATCTATCTCAATTATTGATTTCAAGAAGATTCACAGAAAATCTGACGTTACAATTGATGCCAAGTTTTGTTCATAAAAATCTCATCGAGCCAACCATTGATAGCAAAACTCTCTTTTCTACAGGCTTAGGCGGACGATATAAAATCTCGAAACGCGTTTCTATCAATGCGGAATATTTTTACAATTTCGAGGATAAAAACTTTTACAAAAATCCTTTGTCTGTAGGGATGGACATCGATACCGGCGGACACGTGTTCCAGTTGGTTTTCAGCAATTCCCAAGCTAATACGGAAACTGGTTATATCACCAATGCAACTGGTGATTGGGGAAAAGGGCATTTCTTTTTTGGATTTAATCTTTATAGAGTTTTTTAAAAATGCTGATTATGAAAAAAACAATAAAATTAGTCATTCCGGTTTTAGGATTTTTGATAGTGATGAGTTGCGATACCAAAACTTATGAAGATATTTCTGATGCAAAACCAATTACAGAAACCGTTACGTACAACAAAAATGTGAAAACAATCATTGATAATAATTGTGTTGTTTGTCATTCTGCAACAGGTTCTAATCCCTATTTCCCGCTGACAGATTACACGGCTGTGAAAAATTCGATTGATAATATTATGGACAGAATTCAGAGAGCTAATGGCGACCCTTTGAAAATGCCTCAGGGCGGAACATTGTCTCAGGATAATATCAATATGATCATCAAATGGAAAGCAGACGGTTTACTGGAAAATTAATCTATAAACAAATGAAAAAATGAAAGCTTTAGTTTTTTTAATGGGCATTATTCTAACCTCGAATTTTGTTTTTGCTCAAAAATATTCTACCAAAACCGGGAAGATTACTTTTGAAGCTTCAGTCCCGCTATTTGAGGATGTTTATGCTGAGAATAACAATTCAACAGCAATTCTAAATTCTGATACAGGCGATATTGCTTCGCTTGCAATGGTTAATGGATTTACGTTTAAAGTCACTCTCATGCAGGAACATTTTAATGAAAACTATGCAGAATCTGTCAAATATCCCAAGACGAGTTTCAAAGGAAAAATCCAAAATTTCAATAAAAATGATGTGTCAGGCAAACCAAAAGCTTACACCATTTCCGGAACGCTAAACTTCCACGGTGTTGACAATGCGGTTCAATCAACGGCTAACGTCTATCTGAAAGATGACAAAATTGTTGTTCAGGGAAAATTTGTCGTAAAAACAGCAGATTATAAAGTTAAAATTCCAAAAATGGTGGCTGCAAAAGTAGCTGAAAATGTGAATGTCAATTATAACTTCTTACTTCAGAAATAATGAAAAAGTATTTTACAGTAATTCTTTTAGTAATGTTTTTCGGGTTGAGTTTTTCTCAGACTAAAAATGTTTTTGATATCGCCCGAAGCGGAACTCTTGACGAAATGAAAGCTTTGGTGAGTCAAAATCCAGAGATCATTAATTCTAAAAATGAAAGAGGTTTTACACCCTTGATTTTGGCTTGTTACAGAGGCAATACCGAAGTTGCAAAATATCTGATTGATAACGTAAAAGACTTGAACTATCTCAGTCAGGAAGGAACAGCACTTTCGTCACTTTGTATTAATTATAATAAAGAGCTTGTAGAAAAAATGCTATCAAAAAATGCTGACCCTAATATTCAGGATTCTTTTGGAAATACACCACTTTTATGGGCCGTAAAAAGAGGAAATCTAGAACTCGTAAAAATACTTTTACAAAATAAAGCGGACAGAACTATAAAAGATTCGCTTGGAATTTCCGCGTTTGAATATGCCGTAAAATCTAATAATAATGAAATGATTAATCTTCTAAAACTTTAATAATATGTTTAAAAAAAATCTACTTTTAGGAATTCCGCTTTTTATGAGCGGTATGTTTTTTTCTCAGTTTTCTACTGGGATGGTCAGTTTGCCCACAACTTCTATGTCAGTAAAAATTGATGTTGATGCTACAAATGTCACTATGACTTTAACGGGGAGTAGTACCAGTTGGTTAGGAATTGGATTCAGTGATGAAGGGATGAAATCAGGAGCAGATGGATTTATTTACAATAGCAGTGCTGATAGAGACTACACTTTTAATGGAGTAGGAGTAGCTCCATCGGCAGATGCTGTACAAAACTGGACAGAGCTTTCTAATATAGTCGCTTCCGGAATACGGACTTTGGTTGTAAGAAGAACTCTTGCAGGAGGAGCTGGTGATTACGCATTTACGAATGCTGCAGGAAGTCTTCCTATATTCTATGGTAAAGGAACTTCCACAGCTTTGGCATACCATGGCGTAGGAAATAAAGATTTTGCAACCTTGACATTCTCTCCTGCTTTGGCTGTTGATGATGTTAATTCTTCAGCGAAGAAAATAGGCGTTTATCCTAATCCGGTAAATGATGTTTTGAATTTTACTAATGCGGATAAAATCAGTTCGGTTAAAATTTATGATTCGACTGGAAAACAAGTGGTGTCTCAAAAATCTGTTGTAAGTCTGGATGTTTCTCAATTGATGAAAGGTGTTTATTTCATAGAATTTGAAAATATAGACGGCTCCAAGAGTTATGAAAAGTTAATCAAGAATTAAAACAAAATCCTCAGAATTTCTGAGGATTTTTAATTTTATTTAATTGTAATTTTTTACAAGACCTTTTACGATTTTGATGACGTTAGGCATTGCTTTATTGGCTGCTTCCAAAACTTCTTCGTGAGAAACAGCGAAGGAAATATCCGGACCTCCTAAATCTGTGATGATGGAAAGACAGAAACAATCCATTCCCTGATGTTTTGCAACAATGACTTCCGGAACAGTACTCATTCCAACAGCATCTCCGCCAATGGCTTTTACCATTCCGTATTCTGCAGGTGTTTCAAAAGTTGGTCCTGTCAAAGCGACATAGACACCTTCTTTTAAATCTATGTTTTCCTGAACAGCAATGTTTTTAGCTAATTCAATCATTTTGCGATTATAAGGCTCACTCATATCCACAAAACGAGGTCCTAATTCATCAATGTTTTTACCTCTCAAGGGATGCTCGGGCATCATATTGATATGATCGGTTAAAACCATAATATCCGCTACTTTGAAGTTGGGATTCACGCCCCCACAAGCATTAGACAAAATCAAATTCTTAATTCTTAACAAATGAAAAACTCGGAAAGGAAAAGTGACAGTTTCCATAGAATGACCTTCATAATAATGAAAACGACCACTCATCATCAAGACTTTTTTGCCTTCTAGGATTCCGTAAATCAATTTTCCGCCGTGACCAATAACTGTAGTTTGGGGAAAATTCGGAATGTCTTTATAATCTAAAGTATGAATCGCCTCAACCTCGTTTTGAAGTTTTCCAAGACCAGAACCCAAAACAATAGCAAAATCAGGAGCTTCCCCAATAATGTTTTTGATGAACTCTGCCGTTTCTTTAAACTTTTCTAACATAGTTTTGAATGATATTGTTGAACTCCTCCGGTTTGTCTATCTCCACATTGATTGGCCAATAATATATTTTATTTCGAAGATAATCAAATGTTTTCAGGCGGACATAATCTTTCTCGGTTGTCAAAATGATTTTGTACTCGCATAATTTTTTATACTCAGCAGTAATCTTTTTGATATCATCGTCAGTAAAATTATGATGGTCTTTGAACTGGAGATGTTTAATCTTTTTGTTGTATTTGGAAATCTCTTTCAGAAGTTGAGAAGGATTTGCAATTCCGGTAATCAGTAAAACATCGTAATAATCCAAGTTCTTTACAGGCATCATTTTATCAATGCCAAGAATATTCTCATCATAAGAAATTGATGAAAAAAATACTTTCTGGTAATGTTGTGGTCTGATTCTGGAAATATAATATTGCTTTTTTTCCTCAGTCAAATCATCCGGACATTTCGTTACCATTATAACATTCGCACGGCTCATTCCGTGTCGGCTTTCACGAAGATCACCAGCAGGTAAAATGAAATCTTTAAAATAAGGATCGTTGTAATCTGTTAAAAGAAGATTCATCCCAGGTTTTATCGCACGATGCTGAAAGCTGTCATCCAGAAGAAGAACATCCAGATCCATATCTTCGATGATTTTTTTTGCACCATAAACACGGTCTTCACAAACACCAATAACGAAACGATTACGAAAACGTTCGAACAACTGCATAGGCTCATCACCCACCAATTTATAATTGCTGTCGTAGTTAACAATGCTGTAGCCTTTTGTGATTCTTCCGTAACCACGTGAAAGAACACCAGTTCTGTAGAATTTGGATATATAATCTGCCAAATACATAACCATTGGCGATTTTCCGCTGCCACCAACTGACAGGTTTCCGACGCCAATTATTGGTGTTCTGAATTTCGTAGAAGAAAAAATTCCCCAATCATACATTCGGTTTCTAATAGAAGTTCCCAAATGATAACCCAAGGAAAAAGGGTAGAGATACCATCTTTTCATATGTGGCAAAAATAAGGATTTCTATGGAATTAAAAGTATGTTCTGACTGATGAAAATTTATCTAACCAAAGATTATTATTTATCAATAATAAATTTGAAACTTTGTTTATAACCAGAATCGGTTTTGATATTAAGAATATAGTTTCCATCGGATAAACTGCCAATAAAAACACTTTGATCAATAGGGTTTTGATTAATAGTTTTCACAATTCTTCCAGCTTTAGAATAAATTGTAATATCTAAAAATGACTTTTCAGTTTTATTATTTTTATCAACGAAATAAATGTAGTTTTTTGCTGGGTTTGGATAAAGAACAAATTTCGAGTTTTGTTTTTCTTGTTCTACAATGGGTGGTGTTCCGTTCGACCCAAAATCAAATATTTTGTCAAGATACTCTATTCTTTTCGTCAACCATTCACGGATGTAAGCAAATTCTTCATACTCTGAGGATATTGTACTTCCAGAATTCGCAATTTGATCTCTTTCTAAAGCTCCATTATCTTTTAATTGATTGAAGTTGTCAATCAGTATTTGCATAATCTTATCAACAGTAAAAGAGCTAGATCTTAATTCTGTCCATCGATTTTTTAAGTCTAAGCGGAATCCATCTGTTCGTGTATCATTGTAAAGACGGTTAAATAATCCATTACTCATCAAATCATCTGTAATATTAGATATAGAAGATTCATATGCTCTACCAAATACTGCATCTAAATCCCAAGGAATGAAAAAATATTTTTCATTTTTATTATATCTCGCTGTATAGAGATTTTTACCCATATTGTCTGATGCTCTAATTAGGTTGATGAAGACAAAATAATCAATCAGGTTTTGACTGTCATATTTTTCATTATAATGATTATAAAAATCATCACTTGTACTGTTAATAACAAAATCATGAAGATTATAAAAAGAACTCCAGTCTCTTAAGTCTTTTGGATATTTATGTTCGTATCCTCCCCATATTTCAGAATTGTTATCAAAAGCATCTAATCCTTGATAAATCGTATTGGCCTCCCATTGGCTTCCTTTGTACAACTCTCCGCGTATCTCATCAGCAGTATTTTTTTTAAGTTTAAGTTGCTTTCTGTCAATTTTTTCTGAAAGAGCATATAGACCTTGATATTTATTGTTAATGAAAACTTCGACATAATTAATAGATATTCCTGTCTTTCCATCAGGTTCTTTGTCTTTATAATATAACTGGCTAATATTATTCCAAATATCCCAAGCACTTTTACTTGCTATTTTAAGAGGTTCATTATACATTGCCTGTAGATTCCAATCTTTATCCTCTCTCATGCCTAATAGAGAAATATCAGTTGTGTCATCTCCTGTATTATCATTCCAGAATTCAAATTCATAAGATTTTTTAGGATAAAGTTGTGAGGTATCCCCTCTGTATTCTATACCTGCATTGGATTGAGTTATAGTTCCGTTATTTTCAATAAGTTGTATTGTGGATAATACTTTAGGTGTATCGACAATATCAAACGTAGTATCAATATGTAATAATGGAAGATTGGTAAAATAAATAGAATATCTGTTGAACTCCCAATTAATAGTATATCTAATGCCGATTTTCAAAACTGCAACATTATCAAGAACTTTGAAATCATTACCATTGATGTTTATAGTAATTGCCTGTCCGTCAAATTCTAATTTACTGAGATCCGTATTGCAAACAATCAGTTTTTTTTCTTCATCTATTCTGTAACTGTCTTTAGGAAGTTCAATTGTTGAGGCATAAGAAAAAGTACTCAACAAAATTAGGAAAAGGGTTATTAGTTTATTCATACTGCATATTTTTAAGGGTGCAAAGATATTATTTTTCAAAAATTTTAAACACTCATTTGAATTATTTTCTACAAAACAAGATCAATATCATTAAGATCTTGCCAATAGTTTTTTAATTATCTTTGCAATCTTATATAGAATCGTATGATATTATCTATGACAGGTTTTGGGAGAGCCGAGACTGTTTATCAAGGAACAAAGATTACCGTTGACATCAAATCGCTGAACAGCAAAAATTTTGATTTGAATGTTAAAACACCACTTAGGTATAAGGAAAAAGAATTTGATATTAGGAAATTACTGAATGATAAAATCCTTCGTGGAAAAGTAGATTGTTACATCAACTGCGAAAGTCTGGATGACAGCAATGATGTGAAAATCAATCAAGATATTGTCAAAAATTATATTGAACAATTGAGAGCGGTTGCTTCTGATGCTCCAGAATTCGAATATCTGAAAATGGCGGTAAGAATGCCAGATGTTTTATCAACAAAAAGTTCTGAGTTGGAAGAAGATGAGTGGAAGGCGCTTCTTGCTGTTGTGCAAGATTCAGTAAGTAAATTTATCGAATTCCGCCAAACAGAAGGTAATAATCTAGCCGAAGAGATTGAGAAAGTTGTCCAGAATATCGAGTATAACCTAAGTCAGGTAGCCCAATACGAAGAAGAAAGGATTCAGCCCATTAAAGATAGATATCAGACGGCACTTAAGAATTTTGAGAATGTCGATGAGACAAGGTATTACCAAGAAATGGTTTATTTTGTGGAGAAACTGGATATTTCCGAAGAAAAAGTTCGTCTTTCTCAACACATCAAATATTATCTTGAAGTAATGAAAAACGAAGATTTCAACGGAAAGAAATTGGGTTTCATTGCTCAGGAAATGGGAAGGGAAATCAATACTTTGGGTTCAAAAGCCAATCATTCTGAGATTCAGAAATTGGTGGTTGAGATGAAAGATGATTTGGAGAAAATCAAGGAGCAAACACTGAACGTATTATAAGTGATAAATTATAATTGATGAATAATTCGATTGTCGCTTATCATTTATCAACAATCAATTATTATAATGGAAAAAGAATCAAGTTTTTCAAACTTCGAAGAAGCGAAATATTGATAGAAAATTGAACGATTAATCAAAAGCTCCGAAGGAGCGATATATCAATTATGAATGTTCTCTTCAAAATTTTGTTTATTTTTTCGATAACACTTTTGAAATCTCAAAATGTAGATTCACTAGCAAATATTCCGTCTGAATTAAAAGAAACTGAAATCAGAATTTATAAAGACAGAGGAATTACAAATAGCGGTTTTGTTTTCAGAGTTTATAAAGAAGATAAAACTTGGAAAGCGAATTTAACCCAGTGGTTTTTGCCTAAAGAAATCAGCAGAGATGAGGTTGAATGGATAAAACCAAACATCACAATTCTAAAATCTGAAAAGCCTTTAGAACTGTTATTTCTAAATTTACAAGCATTACATATAGAATTTCTTCCAAAAGAAGAATACTTCCAATACAAAAAGAATAAAAGTAGGGTCGTTTATGATGAGAAGGAAAAAGATTGGGTATTTGAAACGACAAATTCAATACAGATTTTGGACGGAACAGATTACTTAGTAAAATATCAATCAGGAAAACAGCGAAATGAATTCAATTATAATAATCCTGAATCTTATTTAAAACATTATCCAGAGATTGATGAGCTCCAATATTTTGTAGATATTTTAAAATATATCAGAAAAGAATTTAATATAGAATTTTAAAAATCAAATTTTGAGACAAAAAGTTATCATATTCTCCGCACCATCCGGAAGTGGGAAAACAACATTAGTAAAACATGGGCTATCTGTAGTTCCTCAATTAAGTTTTTCAATTTCAGCAACTACAAGACAACCAAGAGGTGAAGAAGAACACGCCGTAGATTATTACTTTTTAACACCAGAGGAATTCAGAAACAAAATTTCTAAGGATGAATTTGTAGAATTCGAAGAAGTTTATACAGATAAATATTACGGAACATTAAAATCCGAAGTCGAAAGAATCTGGAAAGAAGGAAAAGTCGTGATTTTCGATGTGGATGTAAAAGGCGGAATCCGACTGAAGGAGATTTTCGGAGACAAGGCTTTATCGATCTTCGTAATGCCGCCAAGCATTGCCGAGTTGGAACAGAGATTGATAAAAAGAAATACCGACTGCGCAGAAACCATCAAAACCAGAGTGGAAAAAGCAGGCGAGGAAATGACCTATCAAAAGCATTTTGATAAAATTATTGTTAATACAGATTTGGACGAGGCAAAAGCGGAAGTCGAGAAAATTATTAATAACTTTATCAACGAATAAAATCTTAAAAACACGTAATGGAAAATACATTAGACATTGCAATCAATAATATGCCTGTAAAAGGTTTTCTAGACCTTAAGGAATTTGCGATTCCGACAGGTGATGACCTTGTAAAAGCAATTCTTGACCTTAAAAAAGAAAAAAATGCGGTTATTTTAGCGCATTATTATCAGCCGGGTCCGATTCAGGATATCGCTGATTTTCTTGGTGATTCTTTGCAATTAGCAAGACAAGCAAAGGAAACCGATGCAGATATGATTGCTTTTTGTGGCGTTCACTTTATGGCAGAAGCTGCGAAAATCCTTAACCCGACCAAAAAAGTGGTTCTTCCCGATACTTTGGCCGGTTGTTCTTTGGCTGACGGTTGTTCGGCGGAAGGTCTTAACAAAATGCGTGAGCAACATCCAAATGCTTTGGTAGCGACTTACATCAATTGTAATGCGGAAACCAAAGCTGCTTCTGATATTATCGTAACAAGTTCCAACGCAGAACAAATCATCGAGGCTTTGCCAAAAGATCGACCGATTATTTTCGCCCCAGATAAAAATTTAGGAAGATATCTTAGCAAAAAAACGGGTCGAGATATGATTCTTTGGGACGGAAGCTGTATCGTTCACGAGGCGTTTTCTATGGAACGTATCGCAAAACAGCTAGCTGACCATCCTAACGCAAAATTAATCGCTCATCCGGAAAGCGAATCTCCGGTTTTGGAATTGGCACATTTCATTGGCTCAACTTCTGCACTTTTGAATTATGTTGAGCAAGATGATTGTCAAGAGTTCATCATTGCAACAGAAGAAGGAATTCTTCACGAAATGAAAAAACGTGCACCACACAAGTCTCTGATTCCGGCTTTGGTTTTTGACGAGAGCTGCAACTGTTCAGAATGTTTTTTTATGAAGAGAAACACTTTGGAAAAACTCTATCTGTGTATGAAGTACGAACTTCCGGAAATCATAATGGATGAAGAAATTCGTCTCAAAGCACTCAAACCAATCGAAGCAATGCTGGAACTTTCCAAAAGCATCAAATAAATTACAAACCTTGTCTTCCCAGATGAGGTTTTTTCATATAATTATTTGGGCAATCCCCTCGCCAATGCTTTTCCAGCCACTCAGGTCGGGCTATCCGTTGCAATCTTTTTTTTGCAAAAAAGGATTTCCACTACTATCCCTATTGCAGCTTTGCAAGAAAGAAAGTTTCTACAAAAAATTCAACATTTTTTAATTGCAATATTTGTCACTCGGAATGAATCTTGGTAGCTTCGTTTAGATTCTTTCGGAATGACAAACTTTATGTTTAAAAATATAATTTTCTTTTGCTGAGCGAAGCGCCTTTGCGAACCTTAAGAATATTTTCAGTTTTGATAAAAAACCTTTGCCGACTTTGCGTTCAAAATATTTTTCTATTTTTAAAGAATGAAATCAAAAATCATTTTAGAAGACATAAAAATCTACGCCTATCACGGTGTTCTGCCAGAAGAAGCTTTAATAGGGAATTATTATATCATCAATGCAGAATTACACGCCGATTTAGAAAAAGCATCACAAACCGATAATCTGGATGATACTATCAATTATGCTGAGGTCAGTGCTATCATTCATCAAGAAATGGCAATCCGTTCCGAGCTTTTGGAACACGTGATTGGAAGGATCATTAACAAAATTGAAAATACATTTACTCAAATCACTTTCATCAAAATCAAATTGACGAAAACAGTTCCGCCAATGTCGGGAGAAATGAAAGGTGTAAGCTTAGAATTTGAGAAATCGATATTCTAATAAAAGATACTAATCAACCCCTTCAGAGTTTAAAACTCTGAAGGGGTTTCAATTAGATAAATAATGTTAATAAAATCTTAAAATTTGGTATCAAGTTTGATGCAAAGAACTCAAATATAAAATTTATGAAGAATTATATTGCGGTTGGAATTGCTGCTTTGGGTTTTATTATTGCGGCTGCTTTATTGGGAAGCGCAGTGAAAAACAGAAACAAATCAGAAAATACGGTTTCTGTAACTGGACTTGGTTCCAAAACCTTTACTTCAGACTTGATTTCTTGGTCCGGAAGTTTTTCCAAAAATAGTTTTGAGTTGAAATCGGCTTATGACGCTTTAGCAATTGACCGGCAAGTGATTTCTCAATATTTGAAATCAAAAGGAGTGAAAGAAAATGAGATGATTTTTTCCGCTGTAGATATTCAGAAACAATTCAGAAGTTTTACAGATTCTAACGGTAATTATCAGCAAGGCGAATTTGCAGGTTATAATTTAACACAAAGTGTTTCCATCAAATCCAAAGAAGTGGCGAAGATTGAGAACATCTCCAGAAACATCACAGAAATCATCAACCGTGGTATTGAATTCACTTCTTCATCACCTCAATATTTTTATACAAAATTGTCTGATGTAAAACAGGAGATGATTGCCAGCGCTACAAAAGATGCGAAAGAACGTGCAGAAAAAATTGCGGAAAACGCAGGAAGTAGTCTTGGAAATCTTAAGAAAGCGACAATGGGCGTCATCCAAATCACAGCGCCTAACTCCAATGAGGATTATTCTTACGGCGGAACTTACAATACAACTTCCAAAGAAAAGGAAGCCAGCATTACCATAAAACTTGAATATGAAGTCGATTAAAAGTAAAGGAGCAAATATTTGCTCCTTTATAATTTGGTCTTACTGTCAAAAACTAAGGTTACTGGACCATCATTAATTAATGATACTTTCATATCTGCTCCGAAAATCCCGCTTTCGGTTTTCAGTCCGGATTTCTTCATTTCATTTTTGAAATATTCAAATAATGGGATGGCTTTGTCTGGCTTTGCGGCTTTTATATAAGAGGGGCGATTGCCTTTTTTATAATCAGAAATCAAGGTGAACTGACTTATGCAAAGGATTTCGCCATTGATGTCTTTTATTGAATGATTCATTTTTCCTTCATCATCAGAAAAAACTCTTACATCAAGGATTTTCTTTACAAGCCAATCTGCGTCTGTGTTTTCATCACTTTCATCAACGCCAATTAAAAGCATTAATCCTTTTCCAATTTCTCCGACAATTTCGTTGTCAACTTTTACGCTCGCTTCAGAAACGCGTTGGATTACGACTCTCATTTTAATTATAAATATCTAAAATATTGGACGCGGAATTAAAACTATATCCATAAGTCTTGGGAGCAATTTTTGCGACGCTATTGTCTGTCGGCTGACCTGTGATTAATATCCATTGTGAACCATCTTTCGGACAATAAATAGATGTGTCGTTCTTAACTTCCAAGGTTGTATCTGTATCTGGACAAATATGCGGCGCATTTCTATCATACACCTTGAATCCTGTTGTTGTTCTTACCACAATTAATCCTCTTGTTCCGGCTCCATCTACACTAATATATTCCCAAGCTCCTACTGTTTGTAATTTATAATATAAAGGTAGCCTGAGGTCAAGTTGGACTGAAATAATTGAGTTCGGAAAACAGCTTACGGTTTCATTTCTTTCACTACAAGAATTATTGATGGTTAAAATACTGATAATCAAAAATAATGCTAATGATGATGTGATTTTTTTGGCTTTCATTTCAAAATAAATTATATATTTGTAAACTCGATTCGAGACAAATTAGTATCCGGCAAAGGTCGGATTATTTTTTTATACAAACGATAAATTTTATTGTTATGAACTATGTGACCAAAGAAGGTTTGGAGAAAATGAAATCCGAGCTGGAACAACTAGAAACGATTGAAAGACCAAAAATAACGCAGCAGATTGCTGAAGCAAGAGATAAAGGTGATCTGTCTGAAAATGCAGAGTACGACGCAGCCAAAGAGGCGCAAGGGATGTTGGAAATGAGAATTTCTAAACTGAAAGATGTTATTTCTACATCCAAAATCATCGATGGAAGTCAGCTTGACCTTAGCAAAGTATCTATCCTTACAACGGTTAGATTGAAAAATAATGCAACTAAAGGAGAACAAAAGTTTACTTTGGTTCCTGATAACGAAAGTGATATAAAATCTGGAAAAATTTCTGTAAATACGCCAATTGCTAAAGGTCTTTTGGGTAAAGCTGTTGGTGAAACTGCAGATATTGTATTACCAAATGGTAACAAGCTTTCTTTTGAAATTTTAGAAATTTCATTATAAAATAAATGTGGTATGTTGGTTTAATAATTGCTGAAAATTAAAATCAATATTAAAAAAATTATGAGCACTATTTTTTCTAAAATCATCAGCGGAGAAATCCCAAGTTATAAAATAGCAGAAGACGACAAGCATATTGCTTTTCTAGATGCAATGCCTTTGGTAAAAGGTCATACTTTGGTTGTTCCGAAAAAAGAAACCGATCTTATTTTTGATTTAGATTCTGATGATTATAAAGAGCTTTGGGCTTTCACCCAGGATATTGCAAAACAAATCAAAAAAGCTATTCCTTGTAAAAGAGTAGGTGTGGCTGTTGTTGGGTTGGAAGTGCCTCACGCTCATATTCATTTGATACCACTTAACAGTATGGATGAGCTTAATTTTAAAAATGTCAGGCTGGTTTTTACGCCAGAAGAGTACAAAGAAATTCAGGAATCCATAACAAAAGCATAAAAGAAGTCTTGAACTTCTTTTTTTAATTTTAGAACTTAAGAAAATTATGAATCCAAATCAGTGTTCATTTTGTGGAAGAAAAAAGGATGAAGTTCAAATCCTGATTTCTGGACAGAATGGCTTTATATGCGAAAATTGTATTGAACAAGCACATTCTATCGTAAAGGATAGTGTAAATAAAACTTCAGAATCTGCTTCTATGGCAGAATCTCTGGAAGAACTTAAAAAACCTAGAGAAATAAAAGCTTTCCTTGACGAGTATGTGATCGGTCAGGATCAAGCTAAAAAACAATTGTCGATTGCAGTTTATAATCACTACAAAAGATTATTACATGCGCAAGACGAAAACCGCGAGGTTGAGATTGAGAAATCGAACATCATAATGATTGGCGAAACTGGAACAGGAAAAACACTGTTGGCAAAAACGATTGCAAAACAACTGAATGTTCCTTTCTGTATCGTAGATGCAACAATTCTTACAGAAGCAGGTTATGTTGGGGAAGATGTAGAAAGTATTCTTTCCAGATTGTTGATGGTTGCAGATTATGATGTAGAAAAAGCTGAAAAAGGAATCGTTTTTATTGATGAGATTGATAAAATTGCCAGAAAATCTGATAATCCGAGTATCACAAGAGATGTCTCTGGAGAAGGTGTTCAGCAAGGTTTATTGAAATTGTTGGAAGGAAGTATTGTCAATGTTCCGCCTCAAGGTGGTCGTAAACACCCGGATCAGAAATATATCCAGGTTAATACTCAGAATATTTTGTTTATTGCTGGTGGTGCTTTTGACGGAATGAAAGAGATTATCGAGAGAAGGTTGAATAAACAAGCCATTGGTTTTTCTGCGGAAAAAATCAATAAAACAGAAGAAGACGATTATATCCTAAGTCAGATCAATGCGATCGATTTGAAGAGTTTTGGATTGATACCTGAACTTTTGGGGAGATTTCCAATCATTACTTATCTGGATAAATTAACAAAAGAGACACTTGTAAGAATTATGAAAGAACCAAAAAATTCGATTATCAATCAGTTTACAGAGTTGTTCAAAATGGATAATGTTGTTCTTGAATTTACAGATAATGCGATTGAAGAAATTGTGGAAGATACTATGAATAAAGGACTTGGAGCAAGAGGGCTGAGAGGGACAACCGAAAAGGTTTTGGAGGATTATATGTTTGATATTGAAAATAATCCAAGCGTTAAAATTGAGTCAATATTATAAAATCTTTAATTATTCACATATTTTTTTCAAGTATTTAAAAAATTAATATCTTTGCAGGAAGAACACACAAACACATACACACGATGATACGAAAATTATTTATTCTCCAACTAATACTTTTTAATAGTATTGCATTCTCGCAAGTACTTACTTATGTAGGTAATTCTGCATTAGTTACTGTACAAAGCCAGACTTTGGTTTACAACGGAGGAGGACTACAAACAGCCGGAAATGCTGTAGTTAATAACTCCGGAAATATTATGATTGTTAAAGATCCTTCTACGGCTGATATCTTTAATATTGCATCTACCTCAAGCTTGAATTTAAAATTTAATGGCGCTCAAAATTATGGGCAACTTTATATTAAAGATATTCCTCAAGGAAATATTACAGGTAAAGTAAACAAGGAATATCGGGCGGACGCTAATAGCGGAACTACTGCAAAACAACAGTTAGCTTTGCCATTTTTCAATTATACTATATCTGACTTAGTAGCTAATGTAACAAGTAGTCCTGGAAACACGGGAGGTAATTATTTGAATGTAACAAATGGAGCAAATACACCATCGGGACGTTTTAGCCCAAATTCCGTATTCAGATGGAATAATGCTAGAGCTAGATTTGATCAGATTGCTGCTGGTAGTGCTAACCTAGCAACGACTAATGTTGGAACTCCGTTAGATTATTATATTATACCAAGAAGAAATGCTTCTGGAACTGTAGTGTGGGATGCGGCATTATCATCTGCAGTGACTACATTTGCAGGGACGCCTGTCTCTGATGTTAGCGGAAACCAAACCTATTCATTTACTGGAGCTTCTAGCGGTATTAATTTTGGATATAATGGATCTGCTTCCAATTATTATACAGAGAAATATTATAGTTATTTAGATGATCCCTTTCGTTCAAAGACTGCAAATGCTGGTGGTTGGGCTGTAGATTATGCTAAAAACCTTTATCAGGTTTCAAATCCTTTCTTGACGAATATTGATCTTAGGTATATTGGACAGTCTGAAGCTGCAAATGCAGATGGTAATGCAATACCAAATTTGCTAGGAGTGGCGTATTATACTTCTGGATTAACCTGGACAAGGGCATCTGGAACAGGATATCCTACAGAAAATCCTACTGGTTCAGCTAATGGTACAGCCGGAAGAACTGTAGTTATGATTGCTAGTTCAGGAGTTTTTCAAGCTGGTGACGTTAGTGGTAGCCGTTTGATAATAAAACCTATGGGAGAATTCATGGTTAAACTTTCTGCAGACAATGGTAGCAGTAGTGCATCTTCTATTAACTATACATTGTTAAGACGTTTTGCTTCTACATCAAGAGATAATACAACTCAGACTACTAATCCTACAAGTAAAATATCAGAAGATACAGATGTACCTACAGATAAAATAGTGAAGCAACTTGCAGTTATTATGTATGATAAAGATAGTTTAGAAATAGGGCGGACATATTATGCGGTTTCTCCTTCTGCTATTACAGGAAATGATCCTGAGAATACTAATTTGCAAGCTTATAGTAGCAATGAAAGTTTTATATTCACTAAAGAAGAAGTCACAAATGGTGGTGAGAATATTAACCTTTTAGGTAAACTTTATATTAATGAGGCTAATGAAATTGGATTCAGATCTAAAGAAATTCCATTATATATCAATGATATTGGAGAACCTTACTACTTGAAATTTGAGGTTTATGAAAAAGGAAATAGGATGCCTGAAGGCTTAAGTAATGGGGAGAGTTTTTATCTTAAAAACAGTCAGAATCTATTTGTAAAAGCCGTTGATGGTGAGAGTCTTTCAATGAATGGGTCACAAAATTTAGGACTTTATTATGGATTACCTGAAGGTGCAACTTTAGGAACAGGGAACGTTAATAATTCTCAAACTGTTATTGCTAAAAAAGATTCTAAGTGGACTGTGAGATTTGCGAAAGCTTGGAATAAAGCTACTGTCGAAGTTTATTCTTCAGCTGGACAGCTTTTAAATACAAAATCAGGTATTTCTACAAATACAGATTATACTATTCCTTTGAACTATCAGGCAAAAAGTATTTTCGTAGTGAAAGCAATTTCTGATAAAGGAGAAGTTGTAATTAAAAAAATTGTTAATTAAACACACAAATATTTAATGATGACAAATCTTTTATTTAAAAAAGTATACGGTTTTTTATTTTTAGTAATGAGTATACTTGCTTTTGGGCAATCTGTCCCGCCACCACCCGAAAATCCAGAGTCTGGAGATATTGGAGCTTATCCGGCATCACCGATTGATGACTATGTAATAGGCTTATTTCTAGTAGCCTTAGTAATGATTGTAGTCTTTGTAATAAAATCAAGACAAAGAACATTACAATAAAAAATATATTTTAGTACTGTAAAACTCACTTTTTTAGTGGGTTTTTTTTAATTTTATTCTATGAAAAAATTATTATTCGTTAGCAGTGTTTTATTATCTGCATATGCGTTTCCGCAGTTCACTGTAAGCGCCGATATACCAACTTATTTAGCGGATTCAGAAGTTTATCTATATGGATTCAATGGATCAAAAGAAATACTCTATTCCAAAGCTAAAATTACCAATAACAAAGCTGTTTTTAAAGTTGATAAAAAATACATAGGGATGATGAGAGCTTTTTTTCAAAAGTCCAATTCATCCATTAATATGGCTTCTGAGAACTCCAATATTAATTTTAAAGTTGAATTGGACAGTAAAAATAAAATCTCCAATGTAGTTTTTACTGATGCGACCAATCAGCTTTTTAGTAATGATGTAGAACTTCAAAAGAAACAGGAGTTGATCTTGCCTGCTCTTATTCAAATTAAAGATTATTATAAACCTTCTGAGACTTTTTATAAATCATTAGAAACAGAAATCAATGCTCTTTCTAAAAATGATTCATCGCTTTACGCTTCACACCCTTTTTTAGATTATTATAATAAGAATCAAAAATTTTCTGTTCAGGAAAAAGCTGCAGAAATAAAACCACAGGATTATATCGATTTTTATTCTAAATCTGGTGAGTATCTGGAGACATCATTAATATTAAAACCATCCTTAATTAACTATCTAAACGCATCCAAATCAAATGTTGAAGGTGGTGTTGATAAGTTGTTGGATGCTGTAAACCTTGAGACGCCACGTGGACAGACGATATTGTCTGAGCTTATCGATATTTTTAATTCTTACAATATGGATAAATTGAAGGAGAAATATCTTGCCCAAGCTAATAATCTGAAATGTACAATCAACGACAGGTTATCCTCTACACTGAAGGCGAATAATAATACAGAGATTGGCGCAAAAATGCCGAATAATACATTAGCTAATGCAATCCATACAAAAGCTAAATCTCTATATGATATCAAAGCTTCTAAAAAAATCGTTGTTTTTTGGTCTTCCACTTGTTCGCATTGTGAAGCCGAGTTGCCTAAATTACTCGAGAAATATGACAAACTTAAAGCGCAAAATATAGAAATTGTTGGTTTCTCATTGGATAGTAGTTTGGATGAGTTCAAAAACAAAGCAAATATCTATCCTTGGGTAAGTGCATCAGAAGGGAAAGGTTGGTATAGCTCTTATGGAGAAACTTATAATATCGTTGCTACACCTACATATTTTGTCTTAGATTCTGATAATAAGATTCTTAGCAAACCTAATCATGTAGGTGATGTTTTAGATTATTTAAAAGTTAATTAAAAGTTTGTGGAAATGCAAATAATCCTTATATTTGCACCACAAAAATGGCGAGGTAGCTCAGTTGGTTAGAGCGCAGGATTCATAACCCTGAGGTCACGGGTTCAATTCCCGTCTTCGCTACAAGATAAAACCGTAAATTGATTTCAATTTACGGTTTTTTTAGCTCTATATTTAAGAAAGATTCCAATTTTAAAAATGGACCTAAGCTTTATGATGAGTTCAATATAATAAAAAATGGAAGCAAGTTATTTTATTACTCACTTCCATTTGATCACTTGTGTTTTTGTGTTTTTATAAATTATAAGTTTCTATTGTTGTTTAAAAATCAATAATAACTATTTACGTTCAAATTTCTTGTACAAAAATAGTCTATAGAGATAAGGGAAAGAAATTATTATGAGAATAATTACAGAAATCATACTATTGTTTTTAATGCTTTAGTTGTTGTTTTTCAATTTGTTATAGTAGGTTTTGCGCCTTCAATTTGCTCATTGAAAATGATTCAAATAATGGACTTAAAATCTATTTTATTTCTAATATTTTTAAATAATCAGTTTGATAACTTTAGTTTTAACTGATTTAAATGAACAATACCAAAAATTTTAATTTATTGATTAATAGTTTGTTTTTAATATTTGATAAATATTTTTAAATATATATTTGGAGGTTACATTTATATGTTGTACTTTTACGGGGCTTTTGAGACAATCACTCAGGAGCAATAAATTTTTTTTCATCATTTGTGTTTTTAGAATCGTACCTAGTACGATTCTTTTTTTGTTTCATACATCACCAAAAGATTGATAAAATAGGAATAAGTCACCCTTCCGTCTTGTTGATTTGACTTCAAAAATAAATCATTGGTTACACCAAAAAAGTCACTTATAATTCCTTCATTCTTTTCGTAGAATTCTAATTCGTTTTTTCTATCTCTTTGCATTTTTTCAGAATACTGAGAAATCATTTTTAAAACAAAATCTTTATTCTCTAAGTTTCTCGACAATGCCCTTAATAGACTTTTTAAAACATAAAGACGAGTGCTATATTGTAAATCTACATTGTTGGTGTTTTTTGCACATAAATAAGCGATAAAACTGGCTTCTTGTTCTCTTGCATAGCCAAGTTGATGCGACATTTCGTGAGCAAGCGTAAACGGAATATTTGTCGCTGGAAGATTTGGATTAAATTGTGATTCTGCTGTGAAAGGATTGTAATAGCCTAATATTCCTGTGTAATTCATAAAGCTATTGTAAAGACTTGATTTTACAGATAGAATCTTAACGGTTTCTTTTGTGTTGATGAAATGTGGTAAACTCTTTTGTTGCTCAAGAATTTCATATTTGATTTTATCAATATCATTAATTGTGAAAACACCGTTTTTGTCTTCGGAAACTTTTTCTCTCGTTTGTTTGCAAAGTTCAAGATATTTCAGACTCAAAGTTTTTAAATCAGAATCATTAATCTTCATTTCTTTATTCGAAAGCTTTTTTATAATCAAAGGCTGGAAATATAGCATTCCCCAAAAACATTGATATACGAAATAAAAGACATTTACAAAAATCAATATTTTCCTTAAAGTCAAACTCTTTTTCGTTCTTATTAATTTGATGATTGAATAAACTAAGGCAAGCGACACAATCGTATAAATAACATCGCCAACAGAAAATCCGAATCCGGAAAATAATCGGACATGAAAATCCTTTTTCCATTCATATAGATTCGAAAAGAATGTTGTAGCAAATTCAAACTTCGATAGGATATAGAATAACGAAAATTGGGCAACCAAAATGATTGCCCAAAGTTTATTTTTTATAAAGATATTTTTTTTAGTGTCCACCAGATATTTTTTTATCAAAACTAATACCTTGGCTCTTCAGTATTCCACTTACTCTCCAAGCATAGAATGCAAGATAAGCAAAACATAAGACTCCAACAATATAACTGTTTTGGATACCAATACTTTCGGAAACGAATCCTTGCAACCAGCTTACAATTCCACCTCCCATAATCATCATAATCAAGAAACTACTTCCTTGGCTGGTGTGTCTTCCTAAACCGCTTACTGCTAGTGTAAAGATACAAGGCCAAAGCGTACTACAGAACAATCCAACACTTGTGAAAGCATAAATACTGATAATTCCATCTGTAAACATACCAATTCCAGTAGCTACAATCCCTAAAGCTGAGAATATCAAAAGCATTCTTGCGGGATTTCCTTTACTCGCCATATCTGCGGCAATCAATACTAAGATAATTAATCCGTAAACATAGAAAGGTGTCAAATCGTGTTTTGCAATAGCGTTAACCAAAAGAAAAACTCCGAATGCTAAATAAGGTGCTAAAAATCTCAAAATTTTCTGCAAACTCATATTATCTGTAAAAGCTTCTACCGCACCAGTCCAACGACCAATCATCAAACTTGCCCAATATAGAGAAATGTATGGTGAAATTTCTTGCAAAGTGTAAAGAACGCCAGTTTCAGAATTCACAATAGATTCCATATAAGCAGGTAGGTTACTTGCGGTTGAAACCTCTACACCTACGTAGATGAAAATTGCTAACATTCCCAATAATAATTGTGGATATTTCAAAGCAGAACTTCTTACAGTTCCTTCATCTTTTACAGATTCTTCGATAGTGTCTGGATGTTCTGGCAAAGATGATAACTTAAGCAAAATAGCAACGGCTAAGAATGCTACACCTAAAACCAAATAAGGAATTTTCACACTTTCGATGCTCATTTCTGTATTCTCAGAAGCTGCTGAACCGAAGATGGCGAAACTCACAATCAATGGACCAATTGTAGTTCCAAGATTATTAATTCCTCCTGCTAATGTTAATCTTTGAGAACCCGTTTTTACAGGACCAAGTGCAATCGCAAGTGGGTTAGCAACAGTTTGCTGTAATGAAAATCCTAAAGCCACAATGAACAATCCAGAAAGCATTAATGGAAACGAATGCAGATTAGCCGCAGGATAAAACAATAATGTTCCTATTGCGGAAATTACAAGCCCTAAAGCTAAACCGTTTTTATAACCAATTTTGTTGACCAAATCTTTTCCAATAGCTAATGAAATCAGCATATAAATGATTGAACCAACTGTGTATGCAATATAAAATGCCACAGATACGAGTTGACTTTCTCCTTGCGACAGGCTAAAAGCTTTTTTGAAAACTGGAATCAAGATGTCGTTACTCGCAGCAACAAATCCCCAGAAAAAGAAAACGGTAACAAGCGGGATAAACTGCGCCCAATTGGTTTTTTGTGTTTCCATTATTTAATTTATTGTTAATTTAAGGTTAATATTTAAAAACAAATGTAAGTAAAAAGTCTTATTTGGAGAATAATTATTTTAATTCCTCAATTAGAGACAATTGGATTTCTTCAAATGCTTTTTCTTTTAATTCTTTTTGTGTCGCATCTGGTGTCAGGATATCATTGAAGAAAACTTTCACTACTCCGGGATAACCTTTTTTATTATCAAAGGGGAACATTTCCTTCAAGCCTCGGAAAGTGAAAACCGCAATCGGGAATTGATGTTTAGCAGCTAAAATAAAAGCACCATCTTTGAACTGGTCAAGAATTACACTTGTATCATCAGGAACGCCACCTTCTGGAAAAATCACAACACTTTGTCCGTCCTGCATTCTTTCGGCGCATCTCCGGTAAACATCGGCGCGACTTCTGGCACTTTTTCTATCGACCATCACACAAACTCTTTTGTAAACCGTTCCAAAAATCGGAATCTTTTCAATTTCCTTTTTTCCTACATAACAAAGTGGATGATTTGGAAAAAGAATACACGGCAACATCACATCCATAATAGAAGTATGGTTGGAGATGATGACGTAAGGTTGATTTTTATCAATTTTTTTCGTGGTTTTGAGAATCTTTTTATAACGGAAACCCATTCCGTAGAACATTCCAATCGCCCAAAGCCGGATGAAGAAGTAACAATATTTATAATGCTCTTTTCGAAAAGATAAAATATAAACAGGAAGAAAGAAGATTAATGTAAGAACGGTTCCCAAAATTACCATCCAAAATCGCCACGCATAGACCAGAATTGTTCTCATTAATCTTACTTAAAATTTAACTCAAATCAAAAATAGTTTTTTATCCGTTAAAAATCACTTTTTTCTTTATAGAATAATTAAGAAGAGACACAATAATAATGGAAGTGATCTTGCTCATCATTTCTTGCGAAAGAACATAAACTCCCAAATCTATGGCGTCTTTGAAAACAAAATGATATAAAATCTGAAACAGAAACAAACTGATGAATGTAGAAACTACCGACACAGAAATGAAATAAACAAACTCTTTTTTCTTAGAATGTTTCCCTCTCTCAAAGACAAACCAGATACTCAAAAAATAATTTGTGATAATTCCGCAGCTTGTGGACAGGATATTACTAAACGGATATTTAATTCCAGACAGATTATATTCCCACGAGAACACTTTCGGGAGGTAAACACTTAGCATTTTGAAGCTGCCGATTTCTACAATCGCACTTAGTCCACCAGCGATGATGAAGAGTAGAACTTGCTTATGACGGAGAATTAATTGTTTCATTTCATTTGCAAATTTATACGAATTGTTAAATGTTTTAAAATAATAGTTAAATAATTTTTTAGTCTCAAAAATATTTTTACTTTTATTAAGTATTAATGGTTTTCACGATTTGCATGAAAGATTAATTATTAAATAGTTAATAAATTGTGAAAATGTTAATGTTAGTCGATGATATAATCAAATCCTGACTATGTTTTTGGTCGGGAAATTTTTTCATCTCTTTTTAAGTCACCACAATTACAAAATAATTAATGAAAAATGAAAAATTCTAGCAGGCCTTACAGAAAATTTCTGCCTCAGCAAAAAAAGATTGAGGAGTTGGAAAAAACGAGCTCACGTTTCAAAAGAATCTATTCAGAATATGAATTGATGTCCGATGAACTTTGGAATCTCGAAAGCAGCGATTCTACAGAAAGTATTCCCGACGATTTCATTAATGCAATCAAATTACAAACAAATTATCTGGAAGACGAAATCGAAGATTGGCTCATCCAAGACAACGCCGAAAAAAAGTAAATCGCCAAACCTTCCCGAAAAAATATTATTTTAGCATTCTAAATAATATATTATATGATTGCCATTGTTGACGGCGGTTCTACCAAATGCGATTGGGTTATTCTGGAAAACGACGGTACAGAAGTTCTGAAGACGGAAACCGTTGGATTCAATCCGAATATCATAAAACCAGAACTGATTACAATTGAAATAGAAAAAAATCAGGCACTTACCAAATTCAAAGACTATCTGGAAAACATCTTTTTCTACGGTTCTGGCTGCGGAACTCCCGAAAATAAACTGATTGTAGAAAGAGAAATTCAGAAAGTTTTCAACACAGCACAGATTCGAGTAAAAGAAGACCTTTTGGCTGCGGCGTATGCTGCATACAGAGGTGTTCCGGCTATTGTCTGTATTCTCGGGACAGGTTCCAATGCCTGCTATTTCGATGGCGAAAATGTCAAAACAGAGTTACCTTCTTTAGGATTTCTGATTGGCGATGAAGGAAGTGGAAGTGCACTAGGAAAACAGTTGGTTCGTCATTATTTTATGAAGAAATTACCGCCCGATTTGCATCAGCAATTTACTGAGATTTATCAGTTGAACATAGACGATTTGCTCAAAAATATGTATCACAATCCACGGGCGAATGCTTATATGGCAGATTTCACAAGGTTCATTGTGGACAGAAAAACACATCCATATTTTCAGAATTTTATTTACAAAGAACTCAAGAACTTCCTTGAGTTTCAGGTAATGCCGTACGAAGAATGCCGTGAAAGCGAAATCAATTTTATTGGTTCAATTGCCTATTTTTTTGAGGATTCTTTAAGAGCTGCGGCATCGGATTTTCACTTCAAAATCGGAACCGTTGTTCAGCGTCCGATAGAAAGTCTGGTAAATTATCATCGTGACTATATCATTCCAAAGCTTTAACTTTGCAATAATAATTGGGGCGTATCCCTTTGTTTTTCCGAGCTGAACCAGCCACAAAAACAAGCGGGTCGGTCTGCGGGCAGTCGCTCTCGCCTCTGGCGAGGAGCTCCAACAATGCCCTCCGCCCTTACGCAGAGAAAAATAAAAACCCGTGACTCTATATAATATTAGAAGCACAACAAAAGTAAATTCAACAATGTCAAAAAATTCAAGAGACCAAAATGCTTTTGATAAAGCCGCTTTAGATTACCACCGTCAAGAACCGAAAGGTAAGATCGAAGTTATACCTTCCAAACCGCATTCATCACAGAGAGATTTGTCTTTGGCCTATTCTCCGGGTGTGGCTGTGCCTTGTATGGCCATCCACGATGACCCACAAAGCGTTTACGAATATACTTCAAAAGGAAATTTGGTTGCTGTAATCTCTAACGGAACAGCGGTTTTAGGTTTAGGCGACATCGGTCCCGAAGCTTCAAAGCCAGTGATGGAAGGGAAAGGTTTGCTTTTCAAGATTTTCGCAGGAATCAATGTTTTTGATATTGAAATCAACGAAAAAGATCCGGACAAATTCATCGAAACTGTAAAAGCCATTGCGCCAACTTTCGGAGGAATCAATCTGGAAGATATCAAAGCACCGGAAGCTTTCTATATTGAACAAAGACTTAAAGAGGAATTGGATATTCCATTGATGCACGATGACCAGCATGGAACTGCAATCATTTCTGCCGCAGCATTAATCAACGCTTTGGAAATTGCAGGAAAGAAAATTGGGGAAGTGAAAATGGTGATCAATGGCGCTGGAGCGGCGGCGGTTGCTTGTGCTAAATTGTACATTTCTCTAGGCCTTAATCCAAAAAATATATTGATGTGTGACAGCAAAGGGGTCATCAATCAAAGAAGAGAAAACCTGACGCCAGAGAAATTAGATTTCATCGCTCAAACCGATATCGATACATTGGAAGATGCTATCAAAGGTTCTGATATTTTCATCGGTTTGTCAAAGGGAAATGTGATGTCTGCAGAGATGTTGCTTTCTATGAAAGAAAATCCAATTGTTTTTGCTTTGGCAAATCCAGACCCGGAAATCAGTTATGACCTTGCATTAGCAACAAGAGATGATGTGATGATGGCTACTGGAAGAAGTGATTATCCTAACCAAGTGAATAACGTTCTTGGTTTCCCTTATATTTTTAGAGGCGCTTTGGATGTTCAGGCAAGAGGAATCAATGAGGCTATGAAACTGGCTGCGGTTCACGCTTTGGCAGAAATAGCAAAAGAGCCGGTTCCGGAAATGGTAAAACTGGCCTATAATGTGACTAATATGAGTTTTGGAAAGGAATATTTTATCCCAAAACCATTCGATAACAGATTGATTACAAAGGTTTCTATCGCTGTTGCAAAAGCAGCTATGGAAAGCGGAATTGCCGGAAAACCAATTGAGGATTTTGAAGCTTACGAAAATCAACTTCTTGATAGAATGGGAAGGGATGAAAAACTCGTAAGAATGATGCAAAACCGCGCAAAAGCAAACCCAAAAAGAGTCACGCTTGGAAACGGAGAAGAGTACAATATTCTGAAAGCTGCTCAGATTCTTCAGGAAGAAGGAATTGCTTATCCTAGTTTGTTGGGAAGCAAAAGACTCATCAAAGAAAAAATGGAAGAATACGGAATCACATTAGACATTCCGATCATCGACCCGAATGATGATGAGCAAAAAGAAACCCGAAAAAAATACCGTAAAACCCTTTGGGAAAAACGAAACAGAAAAGGAATCAATGAGTACAAAGCAAAACGCTATGTAAGACAACGTGATTATTTTGGACCATTGATGTTGAAACACGGTGATACCGATGCTTTGATTGTTGGATTCTCAAAAAGTTATGCTTCTATTCTAAAGCCAGTTTTAGAAATTATTGACAGAAAACCAGGCGTAAACAAAGTAGCGGCAATGATGATGATTTTGACAGAAAAGAAACCATTGTTCTTTGCGGATACTTCTATCAACAAGAATCCAACTGCGGAAGATTTGGTAGAAATCGCAAGAATGGCAGAATATACAGTGAAGTCTTTTGCTATAGAACCAAGAGTGGCAATGTTAGGATTTGAGAATTTCTCGGCAAAGGCTGATACTTCTAAAAAAGTGGCTGCTGCAGTGAAAATTCTTCACGAGAAGTATCCAAAAATGGTTGTTGACGGAGAAATTCAGCCAGATTTTGCTTTGAATGCCGACCATTTGGCAGATTATCCGTTCTCAAAATTAGGAACTAACCCAGCAAACGTTTTGGTTTTCCCAAATCTTGAAAGTGCCAACTTATCTTATAAAATCATCAGAGGAATGAAAGCGGCTCAAACAATCGGCCCAATCCTAATGGGACTAGACCAGCCGGTTCACGTTCTGCAGATGAGATCTAGTGTTGATGAAATTGTAAATCTTGCAACAATTGCAGTTCTTGACGCACAAACGAAAGACAAAAAGTAAACATTTATTTAAAAATATTCATTTAAAGCCATTTTAAGAAATTAAAATGGCTTTTGTTTTTAAGTTAATTTATATCTTCGCAAAACCCTAATTTTTTATTAATTCAATGATATATTCGCTAAAAGGAGTTGTTCAGGAGTTAACGCCCACATTTGCTGTGATTGATGTTAACGGAATTGGATATTATGTAGGCATTAGTCTGCAGACATCCCAAAATCTGAAATTAGAATCTCCGGTTTTATTATACATTCAACAGATTATCCGTGAAGATGCTCATTTGCTTTTTGGTTTCTTTACCAAACAGGAAAAAGAGATGTTCAACCTGTTAATAAGTGTTAATGGTGTAGGACCTGTTTCTGCATTAATATTGTTATCTTCGCTCAGTTTATCAGAGGCTGCTAATGCTATACTTTCCGGTAATAGTGGACTTATCCAAAAGGTGAAAGGAATAGGTGTGAAAACTGCGGAAAGAATCATTATAGATTTGCGGGATAAAGTCGGTAACTTCGGGAATTCTGAAGAAAAACTTTCTGTTTCTGCAAACAATAAAAACAAAAATGAAGCGTTATCTGCTTTAGAAGTTTTAGGGATTTCCAAGAAAGTAAGCGAGAAGATTGCTGATAGAATTTTGAAGCAAAACCCCGATGCTTCTGTAGAAGAATTAGTGAAAGAGATTTTAAAAAATATTTAACAAATGAGGACAATTTTGTCATCAGTTTCTTAAAAGAATATAAGTGAAGAAAAATATTTACCTTTATAAATTAACCCTCCTTTTTTTATTTTTTGTAGGCTTTACCAACATTGCTGCGCAAGAAAAACCTGCCGACACTTTGGTGACGGGTAGAAAAGAATTTAGCCTTGGTGATCCCATTCGTTATGATGCCTTTTATGACATCAAAACGGGAATGTATTATCTGTATCCGAAAATCGGAAATTCGGTTGTAGGCTCTCCGATTGCCATGACTTTTGAGGAATACAAGAATTATGTAATGGAAAGCAATCTTCGTACCTATTACGAAGAAAAGTCATTATTAAATGATCTTGGAAGGAGAAAAGATCAGACAGATGCCAAGAAAAAAGGCTTGATTCCGGCTATTACCATCAAAAATAAAATGTTCGAAAATATTTTTGGAAGTAATAAAATTGAATTGATTCCTCAAGGTTTTGCATCATTTGATCTGGGTGGACTTTATCAGAAAATTGATAATCCATTGATTCTTCCTCAGAACAGAACTAGTTTTGCAATTAATATTCAGCAAAGAATTCAATTAGGAATTACCGGTAAAGTTGGAGAAAATCTTCAGTTAAAAGCCAATTACGATACACAAAGTGGATTTGCTTTCGAAAACCGGATGAATATGGTTTGGCAGGCAAAAGGCTCATGGAAAGATCTACAGTCCAAAGGTCTAAATGAAAAAGGACAAGATCCAGAAGATAAAATCATCAAAAGAGTAGAAGTAGGTAATATCAGTATGCCACTTTCTACAAGTTTAATCAGAGGTTCTCAATCTTTATTTGGTCTTAAAACAGAATTCCAGTTGGGTAAAACAACCGGAACTTTGGTGTTTTCACAACAACAAGGTGAAGCTAAAACCATTGTTGCCCAAGGTGGTGGGACGATGAGTACTTTCAAAGTTAATGCTTATGATTACGAAGATAATCAGCACTACTTTTTAGGACATTATTTCAAAGATAATTACGATACATCATTAGAAAATTATCCATTAATCAATTCCAGAATCAATATTACAAGACTTGAAGTTTGGGTTTTGGATCAAGGTGGCGCTAATATCGAATCTCAGAAACCAATTGTCGGAATTAGAGATTTGGGTGATGGACAAGGAGTAACACCAAATAACGCAAATAACAATTTATATCAACAGATCTCTTCTGCATTAGGAACTACAAGAGATGTTGTTGCAGCTTACAGTACTTTGAATGGTAGATCTTTCCCAAATGCTCAAGGAACACCTGAGCCATTTGTTTCGGGAGAACATTTCATGAACAATGTAAAGGCAAGAAAACTGACTTCTTCAGAGTATAAATACAATACACAATTGGGTTATATTTCCCTAAATCAAAGGCTGAATGACAATCAATTTGTTGCGGCTTCATTCTCATATACAGTCAATGGGTCTAGTCAGGTTTATAAAGTCGGAGAGTTTTCTGAAGAAAATGCAGTCTTGATTACAAAACTTTTGAAATCCAATGTTACTGTAAAACCTACATCTCCAATGTGGGATTTGATGATGAAGAATATTTATTCTCTTAATTCAAGTCAACTTCAGGCACAGGATTTCTTATTAAATGTCTACTTCAAAGATCCGTCTTCTGGAGGTAAGGTTAATTACTTGGCTGGTGCTACTTATAATAATAATGCTGATGGTAATTTTACCAAATTTGAGCAAGAGAATCTACTAAGAGTTTTCAACTGGGATAGGTTAAATGCAAATAATGACTTGCAAACCAATGCTAACGGAACAACTGGTGATGGGATATTTGACTTTGTAAGCGGAACAACTGTAGATGCGGAAAATGGAAAAGTAATCTTTACTAAAGTTCAACCGTTTGGTAGCTACCTAACCAAAATCTTACAAAGTAATAATACAAAAGATTATGTCTACAGTGACTTATATACTAAATTAAAAGAAACTGCAAAACAAAGCAACTTAGCGCAACGATACACGATTGAAGGTCGTTATAAAGGTGCTCAAGGACAAGGGATTTCTCTTGGTGCAATCAATGTTCCGCAAGGTTCTGTAAAAGTTACGGCTAATGGCGCTCAGCTTGTAGAAGGTGTAGACTATACTGTAGATTATATGTCTGGAACAGTTAACATCATTAATGAAACAGTAAAACAATCTGGACAGGCAATTAATATTTCACTGGAAAATCAATTAACTTTTAATACTCAGAGAAAAAGTTTCTGGGGATTGAATTTGGAAAGAAAATTCAATGAACATTTGACAGTTGGTGCAACTGCAGTTAATTATACAGAAAGACCATTAACCCAAAAAGTAAATTATGGTCAGGAAGCGGTAAGTAATACAATGGTAGGCTTCAATATGATGTATAACAATGAGCTGCCATTCTTGACGAGATTAACAGATAAAATTCCGTTCATCAATACAGAAGCGCCGTCTAATCTAAACTTTAAAGCTGAAGGAGCTTACTTGATTCCTGGTCAAAGTAAAGGAATCAATGATCAATCTTATATTGATGATTTTGAACAAACCACTTCAAAGATTTCTTTGAAAGAACCTGCAATGTGGAGTTTGGCATCTCGTCCGGAAAAGAATAAGGATTATCCTGCGCTTTTCCCAATGAATGTCAATAATGATGACACAACGACTGGAAACGGAAGAGGGTTGTTATCATGGTACACCATCGATCCCAGATTCTATGGAGTTGGCGGTGCGGCACCAAACGGAATTAATGCCCAAAGACTTTCCAACCATGCATCCAGAAGAGTTCAGATGCAGGAGATCTACAGCAACAGAGATTATGTTGCGGGAGAACAAACGCTTCTTAATACTTTCGATATTACGTATTATCCGCAAGAGAGAGGGCCTTATAATGTCAACCCAGGTACAGAGACAACTTCGCAAAGATGGGCTGGTTTGATGAGACCAATTTCGGTTACCAACTTTGTAACTTCTAATATAGATTATGTAGAATTCTGGATGATGGATCCTCGTGCAGATGGCAATAACTTAGGAAGTGATCCAAAATTATTACTACAATTAGGAAACGTTTCTGAGGATGTTTTGAAAGATGGCAGATTGCAATACGAAAACGGAATGCCAACAGGAAGTGTGCCTTCCAATACAACGACATCCAAATGGGGAACACAGCCAAAACAGGTTCCAATTCTTTATGCTTTCTCATCAGAAGGTGATGAAAGAGCGCAGCAGGATTTAGGTTATGATGGATTAAGTGGGACACAAGAGCAAGAAAAATTTGGTGTTAATTTTGTGAACCCAGTTACGAATGAACTAGATCCGGCTTCAGATAACTTTGTTTTCTATTTGTCAGATCAATTTCAGGGTGATTTAGCTTCTTCATTGACAGAGCGTTATAAATATTTCCGTGGACCTGAAGGTAACTCTGCAGCCAACACATTGGAAGTGGCAACACAAACTCCCGATGCAGAAGATATCAATAGAGATTATAACCTTGATCAGACAGAAAATTATAATCAATATACAATCGACCTTAATCCAACAAGTATGGTGGTGGGGCAGAATAAAATTGTTGATGTAAAAGAAGTTGATGTTAAGTTTGAAAACGGACAGGCTGGGAAAGTAAAATGGTATTTATTTAGAATTCCAGTTGCAGAGTATGATGGAGTAGGTACTTCAGGTAATACTAATCCATATGTTCAGGATTCCGAAGCATCTGTTCTAAATAACGTAAGATTTGCCAGATTATTGATGAAAGGTTTTGACCAGACATCAACATTGAGATTTGGTTCTTTTGATTTAGTACGATCTGATTGGAGAAAATACACAAATAAAATCTTTAGTGAAACTGTTACAGCTGCTGACGAAGGAAATAGCGCAGACGCCAATATTAATTCTAACTTTAATGTAGGAAGTGTCAACTTAGAAGAAAATGCGCAAGGAACGCCTCCTTATGTTTTGCCTCCAGGAATCGACAGACAAGTGTTGAGTGGTAATGCTGGAGCACAAAGACAGAATGAATCTTCTTTGTATATGAAAGTAGATAATCTAAAAGGAGAGTCAAGAGGGGTTTTCAAAAATACAAGTCTGGATATGCGTCGCTACAAAAAATTAGCTTTGTTTGTACATGCGGAAAACCAAACTAACCAAACAACTTCTAATACAAGTACATTAGATCCAAATGCAAAATTCTTTATTCGTTTTGGTAGTGATAATACAGATAACTATTACGAGTATGAGTCTTCTTTAACTTATACGGCAAGTAATGCAACATCACCTTTAGACATTTGGCCAGATGCAAACAATGTAGATTTAGAAATTGAGAATTTTGTCAATGCTAAATTAAAAAGAGATGAGTTTATTAGAAACAACCCTAATTCTCAAATTAAAATAGACTCAAGATATCCTTATGCTGATTATGGAGATAACGACAAAAAGATCTATGTCAAAGGTCGTCCAAGTATTGGTAATGTCACCACTATCATGATTGGTGTTAGGAATAATGATGTAAGTTCTGCAACTGGAAAAACTCTTGTGCTTTGGGTTAACGAAATTCGTTTGTCGGAAATCGAGAACAAAGGTGGTTATGCAGGTAATGCGAGTTTGAACTTCAATCTTGGAGATTTTGCAATGGTGAATGCTAATGCTTCTTATGCATCAATCGGATTTGGAGCAATTGATCAAAAACCATCAGAAAGATCTCAGGATGAGAATTCTGCTTTCAGTATTAATACGACTGTTAACGTAGATAAGTTCTTGCCGGAAAAATCTGGGATGAAGATTCCTTTGAACTACTCTTATACTCAGACAATGACCAATCCAAAATATAATCCTTTGGATAATGATGTTGAATTGTCTAAAGCTCCGAATCAAGAAGAACTTAAAAAAGTAGTCAGCACCTACACACAACAAAGAAGCATCGGAGTTGTGAATATGAGAAAAGAAAGAATGAATCCGGATAAAAAGCCAAAATTCTATGATGTAGAAAACTTAAATGTTACGGCTATTTATAATGATGATTTCTATCGTGATGTTTATACGAAACGTAATTACAAACAATATTTGAATGGTTATTTGGAGTACAACTATACTTTCAAACCGTATGTTCTGAAGCCATTCAACAAAATGGTTAGCGATACAGCGAAATCATACAAATATTTGAGATGGGTTAAAGAATTTAACTTCAATCCGGTTCCTACAAGATTATCTTTCAGAACTATTTTGGATAGAAATTACAATGAGCTAGAATATAGAAATGTTGATGCTTTACTTTCCGGAAGTGGAGGTCAGGATTTTGAAACTATCAGAAACCGAAACTTCTTCTTTGGATGGCAATATAGTTTAGGATTTAATTTTACTAAGTCTTTAAAATTAGAAATCAATTCTGAAACTAAAACATTGAATGACCAGATGGATGTTAATTCTATGAACAACAAATCTATCTTCAGCAATCCATTCAGAGCGGGTCGTCCTGTTTTGTATAACCACAGAGCACAGTTGAATTACAGATTGCCGTTTGAGTATTTGCCATATTTGGATTTCATCAATGCAGAATTGAGTTATCAGTTCCAATATAACTGGAATGCTAGATCAACTGCTGTTAGAAATTTCTATAATGAGGACACTAAGGAGTATGATAATTTGGGTAACATTTCTCAAAATACCAACGCCATTGTAGCGACTTCAACTGTAGATGTTCCGAAGTTTTTAGGTAAGTTCAGCTATTTCAGAAAAATAAATGAAACGATGCAAAAACGTCGTCAAGAGATAGATTCTCTTGGTAATGTTTATAATACAGCATTTACTAAAAAGAATAGCAGATTCAAATTCAAGAATTATAAATTCAAGAATAAGTTGAAACCGCTTCAGGCTGTAGCTTATGCATTAACTTCATTGAAGCAATTGAATGTTAATTACAATGAAAATAATGGAATTGTTTTGCCAGGATTATTATCCGCACCTAACTTCTATGGTTACGGACAAACACTTGGTGGTCCAACTATTGGATTCTTATTAGGATCGCAAGCTGATATCAGAAGAACTGTAATAGAAAATGGATGGGTTTCTAATTCAACATTGATGAATGATGCTTACTCTGAATTGAACAACAGAACCTTTACAGCAGACTTACAAGTTATGCCGGCAAACGATCTTAGAATAGATTTCAATGTGTTGCAGAATTACAGTAGAAATTATGTTCAAGGTGGCTATAATGTGGTTAACGATTTAGAAAACTATCGAGGTTACAGAGATGCTTTCGGAACAGAATTGATTACTTACTCCAATACATCTTGGTCGTTCAATACAGCATTCAAAGATGGTGCTGCACTTTATCAATCTATAAAAGATAATGCATTAGCCATCTCTCAACAGTACGAAGGAATTAAAGATGCGGAAGGTTACACGGCTGGTTACTCCAGAAGTAATTCTTACGTTTTGATTCCGGCTTTCAAAGCTGCTATAGAAGGTAAATCTCCTAAGAAAATGGGCAATCCTACTAAAGCTGGAGTTCCATTACCAAACTGGAAATTAGTTTACTCAGGACTCAGAAACTTACCGATTGTTAACAGTCAATTCTCTAAGTTTGATGTTTTACATTCTTATGTTTCAACATTTACGATGTCTGGTGTTCAGGCGAGTGTAGATTATTTTGACAGAGACCTTAGAGATCCAAGCACAGCTTATGACTCCAATGGTAACCGATATAATCCTTATACATTTACACAAGTTGGATATGTAGAATCGTTCTCTCCGTTGATTGGTTTTGATGTAACGATGAGAAACAATATGCAGTTCCGTTTCAACTACAATAGAGATAGAACTTACTTGTTAGGGTTAGTTAATACAACATTGACGGAGGAGTTAGGAAACGAGTTCGTCGTAGGTTACGGATACATTTTGAAAGACCTTAAGATTAGAATTAATTATAAAGGAAAAGGTAGAGACATCAAGAGTGATCTTAATATGAGAGCAGACTTATCAATGAGAGATAGTAAAACAACCATTACCAATATCTTGATAGACGACTCTCAGGTAACAGGAGGACAAAAGATTTTCAGCCTCAAGTTATCCGCAGATTATAATATGTCACAAAATCTGAACCTGAAATTCTTCTACGATCAGATGATGACCAAGTATAAGATTTCAACAGCCTTCCCGCTGTCAACCATCAGAGCTGGTATTACAGCAACGATGACATTCGGAGGAGCTAGTAATTAATAAAAAAAAGAGTAAGCAAATTTGTTTACTCTTTTTTTGTAATTTATTTTTATTCTATTGTTATATCCTAATTATATAATTAAATTTGCCAAAACCTAATCTAAGAAAATGAACACACCATCAGAACTAAAGTACACCAAAGACCACGAGTGGATTAAAGTAGAAGGCGATACAGCAACTATCGGAATTACAGATTATGCCCAAGGAGAATTGGGAGATATCGTTTTCGTAGATGTTGATACCGTTGACGAAGATCTGAACGAGGGCGATGTATTCGGAAGTGTAGAAGCAGTTAAAACTGTTTCCGACCTTTATCTTCCGGTAGCAGGTACAGTTTTAGAAATTAATGCAGATTTAGAAGATCAACCAGAATTGTTGAATACTGACCCGTATGGAAAAGGTTGGATCATCAAACTGAAGATTTCTGACTCAGCAGATTTATCAACGCTATTATCTGCAGAAGAATACCAAGAAGTTGTTGGATAATATCATAACAAAATACAGTAAGATTATATTGCCCATTTATTGGGCATTTCTTACTTATATGCTTTTGCGTCCCGGGTTGGAAAATCAGGAATACTCCTTTATGTTCCCCCATTTGGACAAGCTTATTCATTTTACCATTTTCTTTCTTTTGGGATTTTTCTTCAGGCTCCGTTTTCCCAAAACGTCTTTACTTTATTTTTTTCTGATTCTAGTTTCTTACGCATTATTAACAGAAATTTTACAAGACATCATGAAACTCGGTCGTTCGCTCGAGGTTTTAGATGCAGTTGCAGACACATTAGGATTATCCTTTTCATACTATATATATAATAAGTATGAAAAATTCCAAAACCGAATCTAAGATTATTTTGAATCATATTAAATCTGCTCAATTTGCGAGAAATTGCACTAGGTTTTAAATATTTGATTAACCAATTCCTGTACTTTGGGCGACTGCCAAAAAGCCCAAACTTTACCAAGCTATTTTTGTCACCGAGCTATCCGCTCATATCTTTTGCTTTTTTTGTTATTATTTCACCTTTTATATATATAAAGAATATACAACCCAAGTTGAACTTTAGTCTCACAATCGGAGAAAAAAGCAAAAGGATAACCGCTACTATCCCTGCCGCAATTTCCACAAAACTTACATAGTTTAACAGTTTTTATCTATTTAACATAATGTGGATAACTTTAAATGATTTTATAGTAGTCTGTTTTACAGTTATTTAATTAAGCTAGTTTTACACAATTGTAAACGTATTGTTAATTCCATTTGCAAATACAGATTATTCCACCCTATATTTGCAGAACCAAAACGAGAGAATTGGTAGCGCAGGAGAGGAGTGAAAAACATATTAAAAACGGATTTGTGGTTAATTAAAAAAAACTTCAAAAAAGTTTTGGTAGTTTAGGAAAAGCTTTTTACTTTTGCACTCGCAAATCAGGGACAAGATGACAGATTAAGATTCCTGATGAAGCGAAAAGAACAAAGTTCATTGACATAACATATAAC